>CAZZWA010000310.1:0-7381 GCA_964657555.1 uncultured Microcoleus sp. | reverse complement strand
GGTTCATGGAACATTCCGTAAAAGTCTTCCATCGCTGCTAGAAATTCACGAGAATTACTAACCTGGATGTCTAATTATGTAGATGTTGTAAGTTTTATATTGTTTTGTAAACCTACTGCTTTTATGGTAGCTTACTTTTTACATTTATGGAGGTTCTCGATTGAGTGGAATACACCTGAGATCTTGCACCAGTCGCATTACTCGCCCGGAGGTTTAAACCTCAGAGCGAACAGCTAAAGTCATCTGAAGATGACTGAGTCAGAATTTCAGTCCATGTAAATAGACTTGGGCTATCAGCCTTGAACTGGAGTGAAAGGCGGAATGTGGGGCCTACAGAGAATGGTGCAAGATCTGAGATACACCCAACTTCTGCCTTTTGCCTTAAAATCATTGCCCTATGCCTCATCCAATTACAAACTGCCCTACCATCTGCTTTTGGTAGTAAGCAAAAAAAGCGCCACCCTATGGGTGGCGGCTTCACTGATCCAGTTAAGTACTGAGATTAGGCATCGTAATAGAGGGCAAACTCATAAGGATGGGGCCGCAGCCGCATCGGGTTGACTTCATTGTCAATTTTGTAGGCAATCCAGGTATTGATGAAGTCTTCTGTAAACACACCCGGCTCCGTCAAGAAGGCATGATCTTTCTCCAATGCTTCTAATGCTAGATCTAAAGAACCTGGCGTGGAAGGAATCTTGCTCAACTCATCTGGAGAGAGGTCGTAGATATCTACGTCCAAGGGACTGCCTGGATCAATCTTGTTCTTGATGCCGTCTAAACCAGCACAGAGCATGGCAGCAAAGGCTAGGTAAGGATTAGCTGTGGCATCAGGACAACGGAACTCTAGGCGCTTTGCCTTAGGATTAGTTCCTGACAGGGGAATCCGAATCGAGGCAGAACGGTTGCCTTGAGAGTAAGCTAAGTTCACAGGGGCTTCAAAACCAGGAACCAAGCGCTTGTAAGAATTGGTGGAGGGGTTAGTGAAAGCCAGTAATGCCGGAGCGTGCCTAAGTAGGCCACCAATGTAGTGTAGAGCCATATCACTCAGATCAGCATACTTATCGCCTGCAAATAAGGGCTGTCCATTCTTCCAAATAGATTGGTGGGTGTGCATCCCAGAACCATTGTCGTTAAAGACTGGCTTTGGCATAAAGGTGACGGTCTTGCCATACTTTTTGGCAACGTTTTTGATGACATACTTATACGTCATTAAATAGTCAGCTGCCTTGATCAAGGTATCAAAGCGGAAACCCAGTTCGCACTGACCACCTGAGGCAACCTCATGGTGGTGTTTCTCAATCGGCACCCCACACTTTGCCATTGTTAGCAGCATTTCTGTCCGCATATCTTGGGAGGTATCAGTTGGCGAAACAGGGAAGTAACCCTCTTTGTAGCGGGGTTTGTAACCCAGGTTGCCACCTTCTTCTTTTCTGCCAGAATTCCAACGTCCTTCGATAGAATCTACGTAATAATATCCTTCATGCTGGTTTTGGTCGAAACGAACGTCATCAAAAATAAAGAACTCTGCTTCCGGACCAAAGAATGCTGTGTCACCAATGCCAGTAGAGATTAGGTAGTCCAAAGCTTTCTGGGCAATGGTGCGGGGGTCACGGCTGTAAGGTTGACCCGTCCGGGGTTCAATAATACTACAGACAACGCTCAGAGTTGGCTCGGCCATGAATGGATCGATCCAAGCCGTCGTTGGATCTAGCACCATTGCCATGTCTGATTCGTTGATGGCTTTCCAACCTCGAATGCTGGAACCGTCGAAAGGCACGCCTTCGGTGAAGCTACTTTCGTCAATTTGGTTCTGGTACACCGAGAGGTGCTGCCAGATACCTGGCGTATCGATGAATTTTAGGTCAATAATCTCGATGTTCTTTTCTTTAACGTAATTTAAGAACTCTTGTGGGGTCTGGAACATTGATAACTCCTTAATTTTTAGGCTGGCTCAAATCTTGTGCATCCGGTCACCAAACTAACGATTATGATGGCTAGCAAGTAACTAGGTCAAGGGTTAAAGACAATCGGAGTGCTTGAGCGACTTGGTCTTTTTAGCTTTAGGTGTACTGGATCATCCTAGAAAATAGGATTTGCAATGTTTTGTATCTTTATATACAAAAATTCTCAAAGCCATAAAAATTAAAAATTGTAGCGATATTCACAGCTTTTTCTTCATCTGCATCGTATCGCCAGAAAATAGTATCATAAGCTACTGTTTGCCTGGATGGGAAAGATGGGGTTGAATTTTACAGATGATTTTGACCAGCAAGAGGCACTGCGATACCGACCGGGAACTAGAGTGGAAATGAAACAACATCCTGGGGTGGTGGATATTATTGCTGAATATGACCCGATGATGGTGCCGCCAATCTGGTTGGTTAACGATCCAAAGCCGCGATATCCAGAAGAGTTAAAATGGCTGACCAAGCCAATCCTGGATATAGGTTGGTTGCAGGCACGAAGGCTTGGGAAAGTTCGTGCCAGAGCGCCTCAGTCTGGGAACACCCGTGTGAAGAGGGAAGCTTCATGCACTAATATGCTCTAACTCAACTCCCTTGCATTTATTAGGAAGTAGGGGAATAGATCATCTTTTGGCGGGAAGGGAGTCACAGAAAGTTACTTAAGTTGCTCTTCCAGTTGGCACTCTTGCCGTCACCCCTATGGGATTATAGACATATGCAGAGTGTTGTCAACAGATAAAAATTGTTGTTGGGAGAGTTATTTCATGCGGGACGCAATCACAAATCTGATAAAAAATTACGACATTACAGGCCGTTACCTGGATCGCAATGCTATCGACTCGCTGAAGTCCTATTTTGAGACAGGCACGGCACGAGTCCAAGCAGCTGCCGTAATTAATGCCAATGCAGCGGCCATTGTCAAGCAGGCAGGTTCGCAGTTGTTTGACGAGCTACCAGAGCTCATTAGGCCGGGTGGTAATGCATATACAACTCGTCGCTATGCTGCTTGCTTGCGGGATATGGACTATTACTTGCGCTACGCTAGCTATGCTCTAGTTGCAGGTGATACAAATGTGCTAGACGAGCGAGTGTTACAAGGGCTGAGAGAAACCTATAACTCTCTTAATGTGCCGATTGGGCCGACAGTTCGCGGTATCCAGCTCATGAAGGAAATTGTGAGAGAACAAGTGGTAGCATCTGGGGTGGATAATACCGCCTTTGTAGATCAGCCATTTGACCATTTGGCTCGCGATTTGAGCGAACAGGATATTTAAGCCTGAGGATTGAACCTTCAGTCCCAAAAACGATAATTCTTCGCTAGCAACTTCGAGGCGATCGCACCTTAACGCCAGCAATGGTGAAGATCTGGGATCGCCTTAAATCTGCATGACAAGCCAGAAGTCGTGCAGTTAATTCCTCTCTGGACTCCTCTTTTAATGGCTGGCATAATCAAAGGAATATTTGAAGTTGTAGTTCAAGACATTAGACTGACAACTGACAACTTTTTATTCCGCAGTACTCAGACCACTGATGGAACCAAGGCTTGGGATATTTTTATGTCCCTTGTGGCTACAACTCATAAGTTGGGGGTGAGTTTTTTTGAGTACGTGCGTGACCGGATCACTGAAGATGAAAATATTGAGTCTCTGGCGACCATGATTCGGAATAATACCGGTGTTAATCTCCTGGGGTGGTCGTGGCAGATGGAATCACTGCCTACCCCAGATTATTGAGCCGATACGATTTCTGTTAGGAGCGATCGCTCCTAACAGGCTGTGCTAATTCTTTTTCTGCTCAGCGGACAATAAACAGATTTTTCTCCTGACCAATCAGTAAAGGTGCTGCTATTTCTGTAATGTCGGGGTGTTTGCATCAGCAACAGCCAAGCTTCGCTGGCATCAAGCAGATTGAACCGATCAGAATAATGTTCTTGCAATAACGCTTGCAGCAGCGGATAGTAATCAGAATTCATGCCTGGAAAGATATGGTGTTCTGTGTGGTAAGAAAAATTAAAGTGCAGCAGATCAAATAGTTTAGGCACTCTTAAAGAAACGCTGTTAATTAACGGGTCGTTAATACTCGTCATCTGGCAGAGCATATGATTTGTGAAGATATAGAACATGCCTCCAGCACTACCAATCGCGAGCGGCAAAAAATAGCTCAGCAGCAGTTTGGTCGGATCGAACTGTAGATAGGTAAAAATGCCAAGATGAAGCGCCAAAATTACGAAAAACTCTTTGGCGATCGTCCACCGCTCTTTAGAACTGACGGTAAAAGCAGCAGGAACGTACTCAACTGATTTGCGGTTAAACAGCAGAACAGAAGTGAGATTACGCAGCCCATGTACTCCCCAAGCGGTGATCATTCCCAACGCTAATCCCGGAAAGGTCACTTCAGAAGAAGGCACGAAGGCATTTTGAATCCATTTGCCCCAAGTCAGCGGCTGCTCATAGCCGTAGTTGCGATCAGGGTCAGCAAGCGAGTTGGTTTTATTGTGGTGCTCTCGATTGTGAATTACTTTCCACAAAGTTGGCGGCATCCACCAGATTGCTAACCCTAACAGCCCAAGAAAATAGGTCAGACGAGAATTTTTGCTCACACTGCCGTGCATCAAAGCGTGAGTGCTAAACAGCAGCACAATCACGCTGTTTCCCATAATGATTGCGAACGGCAAATATAGCCACAATAGGCTGGGAAGCCACTGGTCGAGGTGAGTGGCGATTGTCCAACCTAGCCCTAAGATCGCGAGATTCATCAGCAGAATCGTCAATTTGCTTGGATCAGCCGCAAATGCTTCAGGTGGAAGGAACGGGCGCAGTATTTTTGCGTATTCTGCTTGATGAATTAGTGATTGCTCATCTGTCAATGTCATAAATTAGTTCAGTAACCTTGCAGTGTCAGACATTTTATTACCTAGCTTGTATCTGTTATAACCATAACGTAATTGTTAAAAATATTACGTTAGTTTCCTCTGTATCTACCTAAAAGAATAGTGCACTTGGACTTTAAAATACCATCACTTAACCCTCCAACCTACAGAATGTAGGTTTTGGCGATCGCACCCCCACAGTAGTGGTGTGAGCGATCGCCGTTTTCCTTGATTGACTCTCTTCCCTGCCTGGACGACGAGAGAAACTGGCACCAGTGGGTAGTAGGTTTTCCCAATAATCGACCTAATGATCCGAAACCTGAAGTAAATATTTTCCAGTACCTACTACTACCCATTCGGCATCCTTCCCCCCTCCAGAAGAGGATGGGAGGAGATCCACCGCTCCGTAAATTGCCAAGAGCTGAAGACTACCTGGAAGACAAACTCTCTATACTCAGGGGTACCATATCCCCATCCGTGGTGAATCCTAATAACATCGGCTCGTTTGGTCGGATAAACTTGCCCGTTAGCATGCAGCGTTCTTCTTGATGCGCTGTAGCAGCAACACTGGCTCGAATGTCAGCAGGGGATAATTTAGGCTTATAATCATCCGATTTCTGCTGTACATAGTTCCAGAGTATATCTCGGATCAGAGCTTGATATCCCTGGTGACCGGAAAGTTCTTTGAGTCTATCTTTCAGCTCCCGCTCCAGGCGAATGCTGGTGACTTCCATTTCAGTGGTTGAAGTCCGAGGGAGTGTATGCATGGTCTTTTCTCCTAAAATAAAGTAGTGGACACGCGTGTAATATAAGTGTAGTATTTATAAAGTCACCTTGAAAACAATCTTCTTTAAGTAGCCTTCAGTGAGTCTTTACCCTACCCTCTCCACCCCAGCCTGTCTTACCAATCGCGATGTTGATTGGGAATTGGCTGCTATAGGCGTGGAGTTTATTTTTATGGGTAGCTATGGTCTACAAGGGCAAGCAGTAGAAATTAGCAATCATCATGATAGCGTCGCTAATCTGCAAATAGCAGGATCAAAACTAGACAAACAAAGCGGGAGGTACAGGTAAAGAACAACTGTACCGACACAGGACGAAAAGACTCTAGAGCCTTTGAAAGCCCCCGCTTCTAACTAATAGATGCGGGGGTTTGTCTTCACAATCCGGTAGCAATCTTCAAGAGGGGCAGGTTCATTAATAATTGGGGCAATGCCGCCAAACGTCAGTTAAAGCTGCCCATACATAGCTAACAGCTAAAAATGAGGAGTCCAGTCGTGACAAGTGCAACTCAAGTGTTAGGTCAATCGGTGGTGGTATTCTCCAAGAATTACCTGCCGGTCAGTCGAGTCAATATCAAGCGAACTATGACACTCATCATCACCAGCAAAGCCGAACCACTTGATTTCACTAATGGTACTGGCACTTTGATGAGGTACGAGTCCGTGTGTACAGTGCGTAGCGAAGCGGCTGCCAGCTGGTCTGTCACTTCGCACTACCCATGCACCCAACTGTCGCCTTTGCCGAAAAGTTTTGGCGCGAACAGCAAGATTACCTAGAAGCTGGGGACTAGGAAAACGCTCAAGTATGAGGGGTGAAACACTTCCGACTTCATACTTGCCATTTGGTATTTCTCTCAGCACTTGGGCCGTCGCATTGAGCATTCAAAACAACGGGAGACATTCGGGCAATGCTGAAACTCACTTACACCGAAACCGGCTTTCACTTAGAACGTTTGGCTCAATCTCTAGAGGACTGGGTCACGGGACGAGTGATTCTGGCGCTGCGAGTGGCTACAAGCGTGTGTATCGAACCCAGCACGGCTTCGTTTTTGCTGCCAGCTGATTTGCCGGAGTTGCCTCTGTTGGAGGCTCTCGTTAGGGGGAAAGAAGCGGAAGCAATTACGCTGTCTGTGTGTGATGCGGAGTACGTCGAAGTTAGCCTGCATGGAGCTTGGCTTTCTGGAGACTCGGAGGGTGAGGAGGGTTTGTTTGTCGCTGCGATCAGCGATGCAGAAGAATTCTTCCTCATCAAGCTCTGGCACGAAGCACAAACCTGTACCTCCTCTTTGAAGCAATAGAAGCAATAACTGTCCGAGCTACACAACTAGAATAGACGTTTTTCGTAGGGGCAGTACCTTCGTACCCGCCCCAAAACTTTTGAGGGGGCAAACACAGTCACCACCTCTACAATCACAACAATCAATAGGATATAGACACAAGCCCAGAATTGCTCTGGGCTTGTCAATTTGTCATATAGCGATCGCCCTAAAAATAGGAGGAGACTGGGGGATAATGGAAAGATTTTTTTAGCCAAGAGTGAATTCAAATCTGTCTCTAGTTGTCTTTTTCTCCTTGTCCTCTTCTAGTAACCGTAAGACTAGCCTTACCTCAGAGTGCTTATCCACCTGAATGCAAACAACTTTTAAAAATTTTTTCCCAAACCCTTGACACTTTTTGTAGTATTAATGTAGTATAAATATAGTGAAAGAAGGAAAGAGACAAAAACCTCTGACCTCAAGGAGTCAAGATGTTAATCTACATCCGAC
>CAZZWA010000309.1:0-7401 GCA_964657555.1 uncultured Microcoleus sp. | reverse complement strand
AGCATGTCACCAATGTTTGCCCTCACCCTAAATCCCTCTCCCAAATCTGGGAGAGGGACTTGGAAGACTTACTCCCCTCCTCCCAACGTTGGGAGAAGGGGCTGGGGGATGAGGGCGGTTCGTCCACTTGCAAAAGTGACATACTCCTGGCAGAACCTCTGTTTGGCGTTCCCAGGCAAAACAACCTACTAAATGTTTAAAACTGTCTAGGTCACGAACTCCTGCACTCGCTGCCACACCTTCTCCAGCAAATCAGGACTATCGGCATCAAACCACTCAATCTGAGGATTAGCGCGAAACCAAGTACGTTGCCGTTTGGCAAATTGACGAGTATGCAAAATAGTTAATTCTTTGGCTTGAGCAAGGGAAATCTCCCCACCCAAATACTGCTTCATCTCCCGATAGCCGAGAGTATCAAGTAGAGGTAAATCAGAACCGTATTTTTGACACAGAGCTTGGACTTCTGCTTCCCACCCAGAGGCTACCATTTGCTCAGTACGCAGTGCAATACGAGCGTGGAGGGCGCTGGTTTCAGGGCAATCCAAGCCAAGCTGGAGAATGGGATAGTCTGGCGGGTTTTCTCCTTGCTGCTGGGATATAGGAATTCCAGTCACATAAAAGACTTCTAAGGCTCGTAACGTCCGCACTGAGTCATTGGGATGTATCTTCTGAGCAGCAAACGGGTCAACTTGTTGCAGAAAAGCATAGAGTTGGGTTTGCCCGAGGACGGCAAGTTGCGATCGCAATTCCATCTGAGGGGCAACTCTAGGAATCTTCATCCCCTGCACCACCGAACGGATATATAACCCAGTTCCCCCAACTAACAATGGCATCCCCCCATGCCACTGGGCAATTAATGCTTGAGCTTGCTGCTGATAATCCGCTACCGTCAGCGTTTCTTTAGGATCGCAGATATCTATTAAGTAGTGGGGCACCAGCTGTTGCTGAGCTATTGAGGGCTTGGCGGTACCAATATTGAAATCTCGGTACACTTGGCGAGAATCAGCACTAAGAATCGCTGAACCCAGCCGTAGCGCCAATGCCAAAGCCAGCCCCGACTTACCAGTCGCCGTGGCACCACAGATTACGATCAGCATCTGACATGTTTCATTTGGACTCGATTAGATGGGTGCATCCCTGCTATAAATTTCTCTGGAGACAGCCCTATTGTTCCCTCAGACCCTTTTGTGTTAAAATTTTTGATGTTATTTTCATTTTAAGCCCTTAGTAGACGCTTTAAAGCCCATCAATTGAGATTCCATTTCTATAAGATCACGGTTACAGACAGCAGGCAGGGCGTTCTCACCAATACCCATCCCCACAATAGAAAATCTGTGTTGGAGGAAACAGTCATGACACTCATGCAGAGCGGGAGTCTGTTTAGCAATCGCTAATAGCCCAGCCTAGAAGCTGCCATCTTGAACCCAACTCTCCAAGTGTTGAACTGGAGGGATTCGCCTGTTGGTAGTAAAAACAGATTTAGTACTGCTCCTAGCAGCAAGTCCGGAAATGGTGAGCCTATCTAACCAGATAAAGTTATAGATACATTCCTTGTATAAATTGCTTATCAGATAGCCCTAGAACCGTCTATAACCCTATTGTGCTATAATTCTGGGGTGTTTTCTCATTTTAAGCCGCTGGTCGGCTAAAAACCCATTACTGGAGAATCCCTTTCATGACAAGCAGTTACAGCGCCGATCAGATTCAAGTTCTAGAAGGTCTAGAACCAGTCCGGAAAAGACCAGGGATGTATATTGGGACAACAGGGCCGCGAGGACTCCACCATCTCGTTTATGAGGTGGTGGACAACTCAGTTGATGAGGCTCTGGCTGGGTACTGCACCCATGTGGAAGTGGAACTTAACGCCGATGGTTCTGTCAGCGTAACAGACGATGGTCGAGGCATTCCTACCGATACCCATCCTCATACCGGCAAATCAGCGCTGGAAACGGTAATGACGGTTCTCCATGCTGGAGGCAAGTTTGGTGGCGGTGGCTACAAAGTTTCTGGCGGCTTGCACGGGGTGGGGATCTCTGTTGTCAACGCCCTGTCAGAGTGGGTAGAAGTCACCGTTTGGCGAGAGAAGAAAGTCCATACCCAACGCTATGAGCGCGGTATCCCCGTCACAGAACTGATAGCTCAACCCTACAAAGAATCCCGCACAGGTACTTCTGTTCGCTTCAAGCCCGATGCGGAAATCTTCACTACAGGTATAGAGTTTGACTACACAATGCTGGCGGGACGCCTACGAGAGCTAGCTTATCTGAATGCTGGAGTAAAAATTACCTTTACTGACCATCGGCTCGACGTCATCAAAAGCAGCGAACCGCGAGTAGAAACTTACCACTACCAGGGCGGTATTAAAGAGTATATTTCTTATATCAACCGCGATAAGCAGGCTCTCCACGAGGAAATTATCTACGTGCAGGGAGAGCGGAACAACGTTCAAATAGAAGTGGCGTTGCAGTGGTGTACCGATGCCTACACAGATAACCTGCTGGGATTTGCCAATAATATCCGCACTGTAGATGGTGGTACCCACTTGGAAGGGTTGAAAGCAGTGCTGACGCGGACACTCAATGCGATCGCTCGCAAGCGCAACAAGCTCAAAGAAAATGATGCCAACTTAGCTGGAGAGAACATCCGCGAGGGATTAACAGGCGTTATTTCCGTCAAAGTGCCAGATCCGGAATTTGAAGGTCAAACCAAAACGAAACTGGGCAACACAGAAGTGCGAGGAATTGTCGAAAACCTGGTGGGAGAAGTACTCACCGAGTACCTTGACTTCCGTCCCAGCATCGCAGATTCCATTTTGGAAAAGGCAATTCAAGCCTTTAATGCCGCAGAAGCTGCCCGACGAGCACGGGAATTAGTGCGACGCAAATCAGTTTTAGAGTCTTCGACTTTACCTGGTAAATTAGCAGATTGTAGTACGCGAGACCCCTCAGAATCAGAGATTTTCATCGTGGAAGGCGACAGCGCTGGCGGATGCTGGGATGGAGATACACTGGTTGCGCTGGCTGATGGTCGCTCTCTCAGTTTCAAAGAAATTGTGGCCGAACAGGCGATGGGTAAAGAGCATTTTTGCTACACCATTCGCCATGACGGACACATCGGCATAGAGCGTATTATCAATCCCCGGATGACGAAGGCAAATGCTGAAGTTATTCAGGTGAAATTAGACAACGGGGAAATCCTTGTCTGCACCCCAGATCACCCCTTCATGTTGCGGGATGGCAGTTATAAGCCAGCGGCACTGCTGACACCTGAAGACTCCCTGATGCCACTGTATCGGCAGCTCTCTGACAAGAGCCAACCACGGAATACCGTTGACGGTTACGATATGGTTTGGAACCCCCGTTCTGAGTCCTGGCTGTTTACTCACCTTGTGGCAGATTGGTATAACCGTTGGCAAGGGGTTGATCAGCTTACAGACGGCGAACAATGGCAAGACAAGGCAATGCTTGAATGGACACAGGAGCAATGGACGCCAGAATTTCGTGTCAGTCGTCTTGCTGCATTGCAGCAAACCTACTATCGCAAAACTCTTGCTGCCTTGAAGCAAGTAGAAATTGAGCAAGGCACTCTGGATCTGGATGCCGATCGCGCATACAGCATCGCCACAAAAGATAAGTCGCTCTTGCGATTTGATACATTCAGCGATCGCTACTTTGAAGGCAATGATGCTCTAGCCCGTGAAACAGTTGCTAATTACAACCACCGGATTGTGTCCATCGAACGCCTGGAAGAACGAGTGGATGTTTACGACATCGAAGTGCCCCATACCCATAACTTCGCACTGGCAAGTGGCATATTTGTACATAACAGTGCCAAACAAGGACGCGATCGCCGTTTCCAAGCTATCCTGCCGTTGCGCGGTAAAATTCTCAACATTGAAAAAACTGACGATGCCAAAATCTACAAAAATACCGAAATTCAGGCGTTGATCACAGCGCTGGGATTAGGCGTTAAAGGTGAAGAGTTCGATGCATCTCAACTACGCTATCACCGGATCGTGATTATGAGCGTAGCAGGTGATGAACCAACTCTAGTGATGGACAACAAGGGGCGAACAGAGTTTGTCCAAATTGGTCGTTTTATTGATGACTGTGTGGAAGGGCGTCGCACACATTCCCAATATCAAGTCATCTCTTTTGACCAAGCCACCCACAAAACCCGCTTCCGTCCCCTCAAGGCGGTGATTCGTCACGGGCATGAGGAGGCAATGTACAAGATTACAACTTGCTACAACCGCTCTGTTAAAGTCACTTCATCCCACAGCATCTTTGTCTGGGAAAATGGGCAAGTGCGGCTCAAGAAAGGCAACGAAATCAAAAAAGGCGATCTCCTGGTTGCCAGTCGGCGGCTACCCCGTCCTTCAGCAAGTCCGACACACATCGACTTACTAGAAACGTTCTACCGTGCTGAGTTAACCAAAGCCCTTGATGTTAAGGGTGAGGATGTGCGGCGAGTCGCCAGTCAGCGTGTCTTGGCAAAGGTGGCACAACCGGAGTTGTGGAATGAAGCCCGGATTGTAGTAAACTCCAAGGGGTGGGAGCAACTTGTGTCCCAGCGTCAAGCCGTAGGACTGACTCAGACACAAGTGGCGCAGTTGCTGGGTGTGAAGCAACCCATCACTATCAGCCACTGGGAACGCGGCATCAACCGTCCGATTATGTCTCACTTCCTGAGCTACTTAGAGGCAATTGGCGGCAACGACAATATAGTCTACGAAAAGTTGCCATCCAAGATTGATCGGCGACTTGCTCAAGATCACACCAGCAAAAACGCCCGCTGGCATCAGGTAAGTTGCTATCAGCCGCTAGCAGAATTCACCGAAGGCGAATTAGCACAACTAGGTACAGATGTGCAGATTGTTCCTCAAGCACATGGAGAAAAGGCGTTTAGCCGTTATTTGCCCATTACCCACGAGTTGATGTGGTTTTTGGGCTGGTATGTTGCCCAAGGAACCTTGAGTCAGCATCAAGTTAGCCTGAATTTGGGCAAGAAAGATCAGCGATTCATCCCTCACTTGACGGCGGCTGTTGAGACAGTCTTCGGCGAAACACCCTGTCGCTATGACGATCCGGAAAGCGATGGAATTAAACTTTACTTTCACAGCGTTGCCGCAGCACGGTTGCTGCAAGCATGGAGTTTAGACAAACGATCGCACCAGAAGCAACTGCCAGATCTTATCTTCAGCCTCGCTGAGGAACTGCAACTGGCATTTTTAGAGGGGTATTTCCTTGGTGATGGCACAACTGCTGGCAACAGCTTATCATTTACAACTAGCTCGCCGAGTGTCAAGGATGGGTTGTTATATCTACTAGGACAGTTGGGAATCATCGCAACGGCTAGCCATCATCAGCCGTCTCAAAATCCAGATGCATCCATTCAAACCCGTCACCCCTATTACACGATCGCAATTTGTGGTAAGGAGCAGATTGAGAGTTATCGCCAGATTTGGCAACGCCATGCCAATGCTCACAAGCTAGAGGCGCATCTATCACGCCCAAGTCGCAAATCACCAAACTACGTGCCAATTAGTGATGATTTGATGGGTTTGAAAGTGATTTCAGCACAGGAAGTTGAACTGGTTGGTGATTATGTTTATGACTTCTCAGTTGAGGATGATGAAAACTTTGTCTGTGGTACAGGTGGTATTCATTGCCACAACACGGATGCTGATGTCGATGGCGCACACATCCGCACGCTGTTATTAACCTTCTTCTATCGCTATCAGCGATCGCTGATCGAGCAGGGTTACACCTACATTGCCTGTCCACCACTCTATAAAATTGAGCGGGGACGGAATCATTACTACTGCTATAGTGATCGCGAAATGCAAAACCTGATTCAAAACGAGTTTCCTGCTAATGCTAACTATACTATTCAACGGTTCAAAGGTTTGGGTGAAATGATGCCGACCCAATTGTGGGACACGACAATGAACCCAGAATCCCGTACCCTCAAGCGAGTGGAGATTGAAGATGCAGCTGAGGCGGATCGGATCTTCACCATATTGATGGGCGATCGCGTTGCTCCTCGTCGCGAATTTATCGAGACTTATGGCCCTCGCCTGAATCTCACAGACTTAGATATTTAGTTCTTTCCTTTACAAAAAGGGAGGTACTCTTGGGTTCATGGTTCATGGCAATGAACCATGAATAACTCTAAATTATGCTAGTTGGATTTGCTATGAATAGCATTTCATTTAAGCCTGTGATCATTAGTGCCAGCATTGGTTTACTAACCCTATTCTCCTGCTTGAGCACCGAAGCGCAAACTAGGTTAAGTACTATTGAGCTAAAAGTTCATAGCGAAAACGAACAGAAACAAAGCTGTCCCGATAGAGTTATTGTTACCGAAAAACCTCGTCCTTATCAAGAAGGCAGTTTTGCGACAGATGGTTCTGTTAATCTCAGTTTGTATGCTAGTAATATCTCTATCGCTACAAGTCATAGTTTTAGCGTTACATGGATGGGGATACTCAAGCCGAAATATGCCAATTGCCTTGCATCTGCTGGAATAACTAAAGTAGATGGCGAGGAATACTCTGGACATACCAATTATTTACGAATGCATTTTGTTAAAGGAAGGGTTTACTTTATACTCGATTTGGCAGGTGAGTTTGATCCCAATGACTATCCTCTAAGCATTTTAAAAAGCAGTTTAAAAAGTGGTAATCCTGTATGGACTTGGGGCGGAACCGATTAGGGCAATAGAACGAGCCTACATTTAGCAGATTAAATTAAAAAAAGTTATTTTAGGGAAAGGGAATACAACACAATCAAAGCAGCGGATTTCCCGATTCGGCATCGCAACAGTGTGGCGTGCTAGCGCGATCTGCTGGAATCAGCAGCGATCGCATTTTCCAAGAAACCGACTTAATGAAAGCCTGCTACTCTTTCAGTTGGGGGAATGGGTAGGGGTAATGGCGTTCTTCACCGCTTACACCCGTTGCTTCACCCATCGGGAGGTTCAAACTCCTACGCGATCTCTATGACAGCTTGGTGTGATAGGTTTGAATTGCACCTCTAGATCGGATCGTCTGTTGTGGCTAAGGCTCGTTTTCATCAAGTTGTTAAGACGGCTCTTGCTAAGGATGGGTGGAATGTTACTCACGATCCGCTTGACTATTAAAGTAGGTGGTGTAGATATGGAAATTGACTTGGGTGCAGAACGATTACTGGCTGCGGAGCGAGGAGATGAGAAAATTGCAGTTGAAGTCAAAAGTTTTTTAGCTAGTGCATCGGCAATTTCAGAGTTTCATACAGCACTGGGGCAGTTTATCAACTATCGGGCTGCATTGCGTCGTGAAGAACCCGATCGCATTCTCTATTTAGCCGTGCCCGATCTAATTTATAACAGCTTCTTTCAACTTGATTTTCCGGCATCAAT
>CAZZWA010000308.1:0-7418 GCA_964657555.1 uncultured Microcoleus sp. | reverse complement strand
TAGGAATGATTTGTTTAGACCACTTTTAGAACTCTGACCATTGGGGAGGAAATGTCCATTATCATCGGTATTAGCTTTATTCCGCTTAGTTAAATTCTTGAGTTCTAATTCCTCCACATCGTTGCTACGCTTTATTAGTTGGACGATGCTAACCCTACCCAAAACAAGGATTATGGGTAGGGCTAGCATCGTCATTTTTTTAACCTCTAGTTCTTTTGACGTGATCTAAAATCTGCTGCACCCGTTGCTCTGAATTTTGCGGTGATGGCTGGATAAATTTCCCCGTCGTCCGGGCCAAATGTTCCAGAATTCGCTTCTTGCGGTCGTCTGAGCTAGCCATAGTTTACCCGATCATGTTGTAGTTTCTATGCTCTATTATTACAACACTGCGCTACTGAATTGCTTAGTAATGCCTTTGCTCAACAAAGCTAGCTACATTCTACGCGAGTCCGATTTTCTAGCTCAAGGAGTTGGCCTGCCGTTTGGCTGTCTACAGGCTTAGAGAACAGATATCCTTGCCCCAATAAACATCCTAAATCTTGCAGTTTCTTCAACTGTGCTAGAGTCTCTATCCCCTCTGCAATCACCTCCATCTCCAAGTTGCGAGCCAAGGTTAAGATCGTCTGCACAATCTCTGAATTTTCTGTCTCAACTCCCATCATGCTTACAAAAGACCTGTCAATCTTCAAAGTATCTAGGGGAAACCGATGCAGATAACTCAACGAGGAATAACCTGTTCCGAAATCATCCATACACAACTGAATATTCCTAGCCCTGAGTTCCCAAAGCATCGACCTCGCCAAATCTGCATTGTCCATAAGCACGCTTTCAGTGATCTCCAGCTTCAGACTGTTTCCCTCAATACCAGTTTCCTGGAGGATTTGATCTATTTGTGCTATTAGCTTAGAATGAGAAAACTGACGGCCGGAAAGATTAACACTGATGATCAAGGACGAGCGAGCTGAAAATTGCTGTTGCCAAGAAACAAGCTGGCAGCAAGCTTCGCGTAGTACCCAATGACCGAGAGGAACAATCAGACCAGTTTCTTCAGCAATAGGGATAAACTCCACAGGGGAAACCAATCCCAATTTCGGGTGATTCCAGCGTACAAGAGCCTCAAAGCCAGCGATCCACCCAGTTGCGAGATCAATAATCGGTTGGTAGTAAAGCTGAAACTGGTGAGTGATGCTTGGGTTCCCCTCTCCAAGCACTTTCACAGCTCGCCGCAGACTATTTTCTAGTTTCAGTTGTGCCACAATGCGTTGATGCATTGCCGCATCAAACACTTCATAACGAAATCGTCCCCGATCCTTAGCGCGGTACATAACGATGTCAGCATCGCGCAATAGTTCTTCGGGTTGATGATAACCTGCTGAACTGAGGGCAATGCCGATGCTAACGCTTGTGAACACCTCTTGCCCATCTAGCATAAAAGACCGCGTTAACTCCTGCTGAATTCGCTCAGCCACCTCGGTAGCATCAGTCAATTCACGGATATCTTTTAAGAGGATAGCAAACTCATCGCCACCGAGACGAGCTACCAGATCGCCTTTGCTCATGCAAGTCTGTAGCTTTTGGGCGATCGCTTTTAGGAGTTTGTCGCCAAATGTATGCCCCAGGCTATCATTGACAACTTTGAAGCGGTCGAGATCCAGGAAGAGAACAGCAAACAAATAATCTGGGTAATTTTTTCCCCACATTATGGCACTGGAGAGTTGCTCCATAAACAATGCCCGATTTGGCAGTCCGGTGAGGGCATCGTGATAGGCATTATGACGCAACTGTGCTTCAATTTGCTGGCGTTGACTCATTTCCTGCCGCAGTTGATCGTTGGCAGCTCTTAACTCAGCTGTGCGTTCCGCAACTATATTTTCCAGATTGGCATTCCACTCTCGCAGTTTTACCTCTGCTTGCTGACGTTCGGCGTTAGCGGCGCGTGCGCGAAGCGCATTCGCTTGTGAACCCCGTTGAAAGATTTGCTTGAAGGCATCTATGATTTCTCCTAATTCATCTTGGTGTTGGTAAGAAGCTGAGTAGAATTCAAAAGTGCCTGAATCGAAGCTTGGAGATTCCCCTGCCTTTAGTAAGTCCCTCCGCAGCCGGAGGATGGGCATAATCAAGGTTGGCTCTAAAGCTAGTATTGTCGCCGCACACGCGAAAACCGAGATCAGCAAAACTAGCCAAGCTAACTGTTTAATGTAGGCATGTAACTCTTGCTGCACCCCAGAGCCATTCAACCGCAGAATCAGCTTGTAGTTCCGCTTTAGCTGAGACGGCGACCAAGCTACATCATATCTTTCACTATTGCGGCTCTCAACCAGCATCACTTCCCCATCTTTAACCTCAGCTAAAGAAAGTTCTGGTACCTCACCAAACACTCCTACCTGTTGTCCGTCAGACCGATAAAGTGCCCCTCCTAGCACTAAATGATTCTGCATGAGCTGTTGCACTTGTACCAGCAGTTCCCCATCAGCAGCTTCTGCTCTGTTCAACTGCACCATCAACATAACCATTGCTGATGAAGTCTCTTTTAGATGAGACAGCAACTCTTGCTGACGTCTCTGGACTGAGGGAATGAAGACAATGGCTTCTGCTAGGACTATGCTGAGGAACACCCAGAGAACGATCCGCCCAGACAAGCGAACGGTAAACAGATTGAATAAAGCTCTAAGCCTGACTAACACCATGCTCGATCTCCTTTAACCCACCTTCCATAACTCCAACTGGCACAAAGCACTGGCGCACCACTTATTTAGCACTAGCCGCTCAGAGGTTTTATCGGAATATTAGACTGGGAGAAAGTAATTTTAAGTACATAGAATACTTAAAAAATCCTCTCATTCGCCTGTTTCTCAAAATCCGAGTTTGACATCTGAATCTGCGGAATTTTGAGTGTGAGGTTAGATCATCCTGGAAAGTGCGGCTCAGTTGTCGCGAATCTGATGCAACATATCTAATAAGTTTGGGTGTTGGCAGCAGAGAAAGATTTTGCAACCATCTATTACCCCTGACTAATTACTAGCTCAAGATGCAAGTTAAGTTTGTGACGCCAACCGCAGCCAGTCCTTTGTGAGAAATATTGTGTTTGCGTTGAGAAAAGATTTTGATCCTACTGGTAACAATGGGCACCCTACTAAAATCTGCAAACAAATGACCTACCAGTTGGCAATGCTTACCCTACTGATGAATTCTAGCACCTTTACTTTTCGTAATAAAGGATAGTGTAAATACTTCAGTATTTTGTAAAGTAATGTTAATAAAAATCACGGATTTTTTGTCAAATTGTGTCAGATACTGGCCAAATTGCTTAGAGAGTTAGCCTTTTCTGGTAAAACAGACTCCGGTGCCATATAGAGATTAGCTGCGTAGGGCTGGGTTGAACCAATATGCCTGTTGGAGGCAGATATGGCAGAAAATCAAAACCCACCCATACACAAAGCTAGGTAACTGCTATTTACCGCAGAACTAACCACGACAAAGGAGTTCACCCGCATGTTTACCCACGTCAAGCCCACCATTCGCCACATAGCTCCCGATCGTCTAGCGGAGCGGTCTTTACTTAAGGTGGTCTATGTCGTGCTAGAGCCGCAATATCAGAGCGCACTCTCAGCCGCAGTCCGCTCGATTAATCAGAACAACCCCAACCTCGCTATCGAAATTAGCGGCTATCTGATTGAGGAACTTCGGGCCTCAGAAAACTACGAGGACTTTAAGAGAGATGTCGCCACTGCCAATATATTCATTGCCTCACTCATTTTTATTGAAGACTTGGCAGACAAGGTGGTAGCGGCGGTGGAACCCCACCGAGATCGCCTAGATGCGGCAATTGTCTTCCCCTCAATGCCGCAAGTGATGCGCTTAAATAAATTGGGCAGCTTTTCAATGGCGCAGCTAGGGCAGTCGAAGAGTGCGATCGCCCAATTCATGCGTAAGCGCAAGGAAAAATCCGGCAGTGGTTTTCAGGATGGGATGCTGAAGCTGTTGCAAACTTTGCCCAAAGTGCTGAAATATCTGCCAATGGACAAAGCGCAGGATGCTCGCAATTTCATGCTCAGCTTCCAATATTGGCTAGGTGGTTCTTCAGAGAACCTGGAAAACTTCTTACTAATGCTGGCGGATAAATACGTCCCCTCTCTGAGTAAAAAGCTCTCATTTCAGGAACCCCGTACTTACCTGGATATGGGGATCTGGCACCCCTTGGCTCCCCAGATGTTTGAGGATGTGAAGGAGTACCTGAACTGGTACAACAGCCGCAAAGATATCCCAGCGGATTTGAAAGATCCACTGGCACCGTGTGTCGGGTTGGTGATGGGACGTACCCATCTCGTGACTGGCGATGACGCCCATTATGTGGCAATGGTGCAGGAATTGGAAGCGATGGGAGCGAGGGTAATTCCCGTCTTTACTGGTGGACTGGATTTCTCCAAGCCAGTTGATGCTTATTTCTACGGCTACCCCCCTCAATCCCCTCTTAGTAAGGAGGAACACAAGTCTGACAATCCCTCCCTTAGTAAAGGGGGGCAAGGGTGGGTGCCCTTGGTAGATACCGTCATCTCCCTCACTGGATTTGCACTAGTAGGTGGCCCTGCACGGCAAGACCATCCCAAGGCAATTGAGGCGCTGAAACGCTTGAATCGCCCCTATATGGTGGCGCTGCCTCTGGTATTTCAAACAACAGAAGAGTGGCAAGATAGCGATTTGGGACTGCACCCGATTCAAGTGGCATTGCAGATTGCGATTCCTGAATTGGATGGGGCAATTGAGCCGATTATCTTATCGGGAAGAGATGCGGCGACAGGGAAGGCGATCGCGCTGCAAGACCGCATCGAAGCCATAGCACAGAGGGCACTAAAGTGGGCAAATCTGCGTCGTAAGCCAAAACTTCAGAAGAAGGTGGCGATTACTGTATTTAGCTTCCCGCCAGATAAGGGGAATGTGGGTACAGCAGCTTACCTAGATGTGTTTGGTTCCATCTATGAAGTGATGCAAGCCCTCAAGCACAATGGCTATGACGTACAAGAATTGCCAGATTCAGCCGAGGCGTTGATGCAAGAAGTGATTCACGACGTCCAAGCGCAGTACAGCAGTCCAGAATTGAACATTGCCTATCGGATGTCGGTGCCGGAGTATGAGAAATTAACACCTTATTCTGTGCGGCTAGAAGAGAACTGGGGGCCACCGCCAGGAAATCTCAACAGCGATGGGCAGAACCTGCTAATTTACGGCAAGCACTTCGGCAACGTCTTTATTGGGGTGCAGCCTACGTTTGGCTATGAAGGCGATCCGATGCGATTGCTGTTCTCCCGTTCTGCCAGTCCTCACCACGGCTTTGCTGCCTACTATACCTATTTAGAGCAGTTGTGGAAAGCTGATGCCGTGCTGCACTTCGGTACTCACGGTTCACTGGAGTTCATGCCAGGGAAGCAGATGGGGATGTCTGGGGATTGTTACCCAGATAACCTGATTGGCATGATTCCTAATCTTTACTACTACGCCGCCAATAATCCTAGTGAAGCGACGATTGCCAAGCGCCGCAGCTACGCTGAAACCATCAGCTATCTAACACCTCCAGCCGAGAATGCTGGACTCTACAAAGGTCTGAAGGAACTGAGTGAGTTAATCGCTTCCTATCAAACCTTGAAAGATACAGGACGGGGTATAGCGATCGCTAACACCATTATGGATAAGTGTCGGTTGGTGAATCTGGATAAGGACATTGCCTTACCAGAACTTGATGCCAAAGACATGACAGCTGAGGAACGGGACACGGTGGTAGGTAAAGTCTACATCAAGCTGATGGAGATTGAGTCGCGGCTGTTGCCGTGCGGTTTGCACGTCATCGGTAAGCCCCCCAGTGCCGAAGAAGCGATCGCCACCCTCGTAAACATTGCCAGTCTCGACCGTACCGAAGAGGAACTCCAGAGTCTGCCTCGGATTATTGCCAATAGCATCGGGCGGGACATTAATGATGTGTATCAAGGGAGTGACAAGGGCAACTTAGAAGATGTGCAGATCTTGCAAGATATTACCCTAGCGACTCGTGCGGCTGTCAGTGCCCTCGTCAAAGAACAGATCGATGCCGATGGTCGTGTTTCTCTGGTTTCTAAGCTTAACTTCTTCAACATGGGCAAGAAAGAGCCTTGGATCGAGGCACTGCACTCCTGCGGTTACACCAAAGTTGACCCTCAACCCCTCAAACCTCTATTTGAATATCTGGAATTTTGTCTCCAGCAGGTTTGTGCTGATAACGAGTTAGGTGCCTTACTTCAAGGGTTAGAAGGCGAGTACATCCTCCCTGGTCCTGGCGGTGATCCCATCCGCAACCCAGATGTGCTACCGACAGGCAAAAACATCCACGCGCTAGACCCGCAGTCTATACCCACGGAAGCGGCAGTGAAATCTGCCAAAGTTGTTGTAGACCGACTTTTAGCACGGCAAAAGGCAGAGACTGGCAGCTACCCAGAAACTATTGCTTGTGTCCTTTGGGGAACCGACAATATCAAAACCTACGGCGAATCCCTGGCCCAAATTATGTGGCTGGTGGGGGTAAAACCAGTTCCCGATGCTTTGGGACGGGTGAACAAGTTGCAACTCCTTTCTTTGCAAGAATTGGGACGCCCCCGGATTGATGTTGTGATCAACTGTTCTGGTGTCTTCCGCGATTTGTTCATCAACCAGATGAATCTGCTAGATCAAGCTGTGAAGCTGGCAGCTGAAGCCGACGAACCACTAGAAATGAACTTTGTCCGCAAACACGCTTTACAACAAGCCCAAGAAATGGGGATTAACTTGCGCCAAGCTGCCACTCGCGTCTTCTCCAATGCCTCTGGTTCCTACTCTTCCAACATCAACTTGGCAGTAGAAAACAGTACCTGGGAAAGCGAATCTGAGTTACAGGAGATGTACCTGTCTCGGAAATCCTTTGCTTTCACGTCTGATAACCCAGGTACAATGGAACAAAACCGGAAGATTTTTGAAACAGCACTCAAAACTGCTGAGGTGACGTTCCAAAATCTTGATTCTTCTGAGATTAGTCTCACCGATGTTAGTCACTACTTCGACTCTGATCCCACTAAAGTTGTTGCTAACTTGCGCGGTGATGGCAAAACCCCAGCTTCTTACATTGCCGATACGACGACGGCAAATGCTCAAGTCCGCACCCTTTCCGAAACCGTGCGTTTGGATGCACGGACAAAGTTGCTGAATCCTAAGTGGTATGAGGGAATGCTGAGTCACGGCTACGAAGGTGTGCGAGAACTCTCGAAGCGCTTGGTGAATACGATGGGTTGGAGTGCCACAGCTGGTGCGGTTGATAACTGGATTTATGAGGATACTAACACTACCTTTATCCAGGATGAGGAGATGCGTCAGCGGTTGATGAACCTAAATCCTCATTCTTTCCGCAAAGTGGTGGCGAC
>CAZZWA010000307.1:0-7433 GCA_964657555.1 uncultured Microcoleus sp. | reverse complement strand
CATCACCCCATCTCGCTACTCCTCAAAGTTGCCTTGGCGGACTACTAGTCCTACCATCTCTGGTGCGAGCATGCAGCCAAGACCATAATAGCTCTGAGGTAAAGTCAGGAACGGCCATTTCAGCCCCAACTGAGCAGAGAGCTTTTGGGTCATAGGTTGAGGCAATACCAATAGTACAAACGCCTGCGCCCACAGAGGAGCGAATCCCAGACGGAGAGTCTTCAAAAGTTACAGCTAATTCTGGGGTGATACCCAAGCGCTCCAAAGCTAACTGGTAGGGAGCAGGATCTGGCTTACCAGCCGTTGTCTCTTCGGCTAAGATTATGGTGGTGAAGGCATCTTTCAAACCTAGCGCTGAGATCATGAAGTGGGCGTTTTTCCGGGGGGCATTTGTGACGATCGCTCGTTTTAATCCACACTCCTCCGTCCATGTCAGCACCTCAGAGAGTCCAGCCAGAGGTTTAAGTTGCGGTGCCATTTCACGGAAACGGGCCTCTTTGTCTTCAGCGAGTTGTTGACCTGCTTCCCAGGATAGAGAAGGCAGAATGTCTTGAATAATTAAGGGGTTAAGGCGTCCACTGATGCGTTTTTTGTAAAACTCATCATCAATCTCTAGCCCAAAGTCTCTCAAGATTTCCTGCCATGCCAGATAGTGGATGGGGTCAGTGTTTACAAGGGTGCCGTCTAAGTCAAACAGGATTGCAGCAAGCATGCGTTTTTTGAGCATGGGGCATAGAGTATAGGGTATGGAAATACCTGATACAGCCAGCATTTTAGCTGATAAAGTGTGGGGATAGGCACGGAGGCACTATCCCTACAACCCTTCAAAATCACTGTGACAGACTCTAGATAGGAATCTCAATGACGAACTCTGCCCCCTGACCGGGTGTGGAAAAGCACTTGAGATAGCCATTGTGTTTTTCCCGGACGATTTGATAGCTAATTGACAAGCCTAATCCCGTTCCCTTGCCTACAGGTTTAGTTGTGAAGAAGGGATCAAATAAGTGCTGGCGAACTTCCTCCGTCATTCCCGGCCCATTGTCTGCAATTGCGATCACCACGCGAGACTTGTCAATCGCGCTGGTGCGAATCCAGATCTGTGGATTTTGGATTCGTAAATCCTCCTGGCTTCCCCGATCTTCGAGGGCATCAATCGCATTGCTGAGCAGATTCATAAACACCTGATTGAGCTGCCCTGGGTAACACTCTACCAGGGGCAGGTTCCCGTACACCTTAACAACCTCAATGCCGGGACGATCTGGTTTAGCTTTCAAGCGGTTTTGCAGAATCATCAGTGTACTGTCAATACCCTCATGGATGTTAACCGCCTTTCTCTCTGCTTCATCTATGCGCGAAAAGGTACGCAAGCTATGCACAATTTCCCGAATTCGCTCTGCTCCTACCTTCATTGAAGACAGCAGTTTGGGTAAGTCTTGTCTCAGGAAAGTCAGATCAATATCTTCAATTTCTGAGAAAATTGCTGACGTGGGATTGGGGTATTCTTGCTGATACAGCTCTACTAAATTGAGGAGATGTTGGACATATTCACTAGCGTGAATCAGATTGCCATAGATAAAGTTGACCGGGTTGTTAATTTCATGGGCTACACCAGCAACTAACTGACCTAAAGAAGACATCTTTTCACTTTGAATTAACTGCGCTTGGGTTCGTTGGAGTTCGCGCAACGTGGCTGCTATTTGAGTTGCTTGTTCTTGAGCGCGGACTGCTGCCTCATGAGTTTGAGCATATAGTTCCGCCTGATTAATTGCGATCGCCAACTGGTCGGTTACCGCAGAGAGCAGTTCCACTTCAGCGTCACCCCAAGGCCGAGTTTCATTGCTGTGAATGCAGCTAATCAAGCTAATTGCCCCAGAGTGGGTTTGAATCGGTAGTACTAATAGCGAGGCTATACCTCGATCACGAATAAACTGCCGCCACACAGAATTTTCTGCTGTCTCTATATCATCTATCCGTAAGATTTCCAGTTGCAAGAGTTGGCTAGCCACTGGTTCCAAAGCAGAAGCCTCATAACGACCTGTAAAATCGGGAAGTCCTGCCTCGTGAGCTTCCTTGACCACATTCCAGTATGGTGGGTCTCCATCAGGGAAATACCAGGCAAATTGGCAACGGTCTATTTGCAGCAAGCGGCGAATTTCCTGAATGGCCGTTTCTAGAACTGTATCTAGGTCAAGAGAGTTACGAATTTGGCTGGTAAGGCTACCCCGCAGTTGTTCTCGTTGAACTTGCTGCCTCAATTGGGCTTCTGATTGCCTGAGAGCCTCTATAAAGCGTTTTTGTTCGGTGATATCGCGAGTGACTGCGGCAACAGCTATGGGTTGCCTCGTCTGGCGGTCTTTAATCGTGAAAAAGTTGTAATAAACTGGGATAGCTACACCTGTCTGGAAATGGCGGAAGCGGAACTCTCCTTCCCAACGGCCTTTCTCTAAGACTACTGGGAGAATGTGCTTGAGGAAATCGTCTAGGTCTTCGGGAGTAAAGTATTCAGGTATAGAGGTTTGTCTAACTGCATCCATCCCATCTAATCCAACAAGCTTTTGCCCAGCCTCATTGAGGTAAATAGCCTGACCTGCTAGGGTCGCAAGACCAATAAACTCGGAACTACCTTCAATCAAAGCAATCAGCTTTTGCTGTTCCTCCTCAGCCCGTTTGCGATCGCTGATGTCGCGGGCGATTGTAGAAAAAAACTCAACCTTGCCACTTGCCGATTTATGAGCAATCAGTACCTGAGAAACCGGAACAACAGGGCCGTCGCCGTACTGGAAGGCTGTCTCCCCATTCCACACTCCCTCTCGGATAGCAGTTGACAGTACAACTTGTTGAATAAGTTGATTGGCTGACCAGGGATAGTAATCCTCAATAAAGGTAGAAGTGATATCAAAATCCTCACTCAACCCCAACATTTGGCGACCCGCAGAGTTGATATAGATAGCGTGTCCTTGTTCGTCAGCAATGGCAACAAAGTCGGTAGTAGCTTCCAAGATAGCTGTCAATCTGGCTTGAGCTTGCTCTGCTAACTTGTGCTCAGTCACATCTAGCACCAGGGAAGCAATCCCGACTAAAACACCGTTACTATCAATCAAGGGTGTGTTGTACCAATCGCAAATGATAATTTTGCCATCTTTGGTGATATTCTCATTGACACTGCGAGTTCCACCTGTTTGAACTAACAGGTTACTCACGACTTGGTTCATTTGCGCTTTCGCACTAGCAGGGACAATGAGTTCAAGGACGTGACTCCCAATAGCTTCAACGCTGCTGTAGCCAAAAATTGCTGCCGCTGCTGGGTTCCAGGCAGTCACTTCTAAGTTCGCACTCCATTCAATGACTGCCAGCTGAGTCTGCTGGAAAAGGAGTGAGAGTTTTTGTTCTGATGCTCTTAGTTCTGCTTCAGCCCTTCTACGGTCGGCAATCTCCCTTTCTAGTTGTTTATTAGCACGACTTAGTCGGGCAGTCCGCTCTAGAACCCTAATTTCTAGCTCTTGTTTGGCTTTTTGCAGTTCGACTTCGGCTTCACTCTGCCTGAGTGCTGCCTGAGTAACTCCCATCCCCGTATTGGCTGGATTGCCACTAGCGATTCTCTGAGCAAATAAAAGCAGTCCCTCAATTTCTTCCTCATCTGATTGCTGGCTTACCCCTACAGACCAGAGTCGAGCTTCCCATTTAATCAATTGAGTTGTACCTAATTGTGGTTGAGGTAACTCCTCTTCCCATCTCTCGACTGCTCCTGTTTGACAGTGCCTATAAATCTCTTGCCAACGTACAGGAAAGTCTCCACAAACCTCATAGTGAAGTTTGCCAATAATATTTTGGTGACTCAGTCCGTAATCGCTCAACCAGCGCTGGCTAACTTGTAGGTAACGCATCTCTCGGTCGAGTAACGCGATCGCTGCTGGGGTATTTTCTATCAGCTGATAAAGTAGCTTTTCATAGGGTAGGAATGTCTTAGACGGTTGAGTGGCTAAATTTGCCAGGTCTTGAGTACTCATGAATATATGCAGAGATTGCTAGATAGACACGCGAAAGTTACTTTTGCGCCAAGTAACAATGCACCCTATCCTTGAGTAAAATAGACCTCCAGACTGAGGCATGGATTTAAACAGGTTGTACCAAAATTTATACTGGCCTTGCCAGGAGAGCCAAAGCTAGCCGTTCTGGGAAACAGTAAGGCTCTTTGCATTTACACCCTAGTGAATGGGAATTGGGCCAGCACTCTGATGGATCTTAACCCAGATTGCGCAAGCTTGACTGGCGCTCTGAAAATTTTTGCGGCGTTGCTGAAAAAAAGTATGAAAAGGTAGCTAATACTAAATCACTCCCCTGATTGGCACACAGCCTCAACCTCGACTTCCACCAGCATTGCTGGTTCGATCAGAGCCTTAATTTCTACCATTGTGGCGACCGGCGGATGCTCCCCAAAGCATTCTTGATGCGCCTGACCAAACTCTGAGCAGCGACTGATGTCAGTAACATACATGCGAGTACGTACCACATCACTATAGTCAGCTCCCAAATCTCGTAAGGCGACTCGGACGATCTCAAAACAGCGCTTAGTTTGCGCGTAAGCATCCCCTGGGGCAAAGACTCCACCGTCTTCAGCCACAGGTGCTGTGCCTGCTACGTAGATCTGGTTTCCCACTCTCAAAGCTCGACAATAGCCTACCTTTGACTCCCAAATAGCTCCAGAATATATTCGACGACGTTGCATAGTCACTCACCTCTTTTGGTAAAAACGGTCAGTAGGACAGGGCCGAGTAGATAATGATGACCAAGGCAATTAAGTCCTACTCTTGCACCTAACTCCTCCCGCATCTGAGGACTATAAAGTTTGATTTCACCAATCAAGAGGAACTTGCCCTGGAATTGACTCGGTATCAATTTGCTGGGTGTAGCATCAACTAGGTAGAAGTGTCCGCTAGGACGCAGCACTCGACTTACTTCAGAAAACACCCGTTCGGGTTTGGGGTAGTGTAGGAAACTGATAGTGTTAAAAACAGCGTCAAACTGTCTATCGGCAAAGGGAAGTGACTCAGCATTGCCTTGTATGTAGATCAGGCGAGGCCGATGACGGTGGCGCTGTCGTGCCTGATAAAGCATTTGGGCCGAGAGATCCAACCCTGTGCCGCGCAGTTGCGGGAACTGGGACGCTAGGCGATCAAGCAGGCGGCCTGTGCCGCAACCTAGGTCAAGAATATTGGACTGAGCTGGCAACTTGACATATTCTAGCAGTCGTTTGTGAACGGCTTGGTAAAGCACCGAGAGGAACAGAAAGTCGTAGTTTGGTGCCCAAGCGTTAAATAGTTGCTCTTTGTTCTTCAGAGCTTGGTGAGTCATTTTAAGTAAGAAATCATTTCATCTTTTTCCCGAGTTGATCCTCGAAAGTTCGCTGACTTTTTCCGTGCCCCACGGTAAACTAAGTGCCTAGACTAAAAACAATGTTTGAGTGCATTAGCCGCACTTTTAGAAAAGGTAGAGCAATACGTTCAGTAGTAAATTCTCATGAGTGTTCCCAACCTCTGCCATTGGCTCCTGAGAAGGAGCGCTCACTTCAAACTATTTAAAGAGTTCTCTCTCCCACCAAAAGTGTAATGAAATTTAGTGAACTGGTGCAAAAACTTGGCTTTGCTGCTGCCTGCAACAGCCTAAAATCTGATCAACTTACCGATGTCTCTACAGCAAACTGTGACTCTGAAATTGTTGGAGTATCAGCAGTAAATCGGGCAACTCCAGGGACTCTCAGCTTTGTCGAAGGCGAACAAGCTGCGGAGCAAGTAGCACAGACTGCTGCTAGTGCCCTAATTCTACCAGCAGAGACGTTAAATTCTGCATCTCTACAAGCACAAGCTACAGAACGAAATATTGCTTGGATTGCCACTTCCTATCCACAATTGTTATTTGCCCAGGCGATCGCTCTGTTCTATCAGCCTTTTCAACCTACTCCCCAAATCCACCCTACAGCAGTGATTCATCCCTCTGCCCATCTGGGTGAAGCAGTCTGCATCGGAGCACATGTCACGATTCAGGCAAGGGTAAAGATTGGCGACAAGGTTTGCATTCACCACAATGTCGTGATTTATCCAGACGTCCAAATAGGCGATCGCGCCGTCTTGCACGCCAATTGCATAATCCACGAACGTACCTTGATTGGGGCTGATAGCGTGATTCATAGTGGCGCGGTGGTTGGTGCAGAGGGCTTTGGCTTTGTCCCTATACCTAAAGGCTGGTTGAAGATGGAACAGTCAGGCCAGACGGTGCTGGAAAATGGGGTTGAAGTAGGTTCTAATACTACAATTGATCGAGCTGCGGCAGGAGAAACGCGAGTTGCCCGCAACACTAAGATAGATAACCTTGTACAAATTGGGCACAGCTGTCAGGTTGGGAGTGACTGTGCCTTATCTGCTCAGGTTGGCTTAGCTGGCAGCTCCAAAGTTGGGAATCATGTTATTCTCAAAGAGCAGGCAGGTGTTGCCAATCAAGTTCTGGTAGGAGATGGCGCGATCGCCTTACCCAAAGCGGGAATTACCAAAGATGTGCAACCAGGAGCCACTGTTTCTGGGTTTCCAGCAATTGCCCACAACATCTTTCTCAAGGCATCAGCCCTCTACAGCCAACTCCCAGAAATATATAAATCACTCAAAGAAATTCAGCGCTACTTGGGTTAGGTGTGTTTATAGCAAGTTAGTGCAATTCGTTTTTGCCCGAAATAGCGTGGCGATCACTTGTTCGATAGGATTGCGAAGTTTTCGCTCATCTTTGAAAAACTATACCTCTTACGGTTCGCTGGCTAGTGATAGGTCAACATCCTTATACAGAACAGAAATATAACAACGGAAGTCAACGCTGATTAGGTGGATTTCTGATTCAGTTGCTTCTGAGTTTAGGATCTTATTCATAAATTCCTAAAATTCTTAAGCCAACAATTCATCTACTGCTACACTAAAACCTGGTAAAATCTTTTGAGTGCTAACGACTTCACCAGAGATAAATATTTTCCTATATTCCTCAGTCGCTACAATAATCCAGCGATTTTCAGGATAAACTAACCAGACTTCTTCACCACCAGACTGTAAATATTCTTGGGCTTTGGCAATGACATCTTCAGCTAAATCTGTTAGTGAAACAATCTCGGCACTGAGGGGAAAACTCTGGGGAAGTACCTTAGCGTCACCATACTGTGCAACTAATTCGGGGTTCAGATAGGCAACATCAGGAAAGCGTCCCTGCTTATTGGTGCGACAGGGGACATCAGTATAAACTTTTCCTCCCTGTCTGCTGGAGCTTTTATAACTTCTCCAGTAAAAGTACAAACTCCCTTGAACATCGCTATGTTTAAGTGTCATGCCAGTTTTCTCTACTAATTCCCCATTGACCCATTCGGTACTCTCTGGGGGATTTTGCATCCAATCTTCTAAAGA
>CAZZWA010000306.1:4920-7441 GCA_964657555.1 uncultured Microcoleus sp. | reverse complement strand
AAGAAGACAATAGATATAGATTGATAGACCAATAATTCTGATTTAGAATTATTACATGACCCTGACAATCAACTATCGCTACAGAACTTTCCCTAACGCCAGCCAAGGGGGGATAATGCTTGAATTGCTGGAGATGTCGCCCCAAGCATACAACTACACACATTTATTTTTGTTCTCCTTCCCTAAAGCTAGGTAGAGATAGCTCTGTCAAACCCTCAATCCACCAACAAAGTAAGGCTTGTGATGGAAAACACAATGTGCTCATGACAGTTCACACATGCTTAAGCTAAGTCATGTTAGATCCTAGTATTTAGTAGAGTGCCAAACACTATACCCATCGCAAGCGAGACCTGAGGATGTTTTTTAATGCCACTGAGATTTTAATCGACACCTTCGTTCAAAAGATTAGAGAAGGCTATCGCCGTACCTACGGAGGGTTGAAGACTGACTACGAAGACATTATCGCCTGGGCAGGCAGTATGGCATTGGAAAATATTGCCAACAGCGACGCCCTCTATCACAATGTCGAACATTCAATCCTGGTAACCCTGGTAGGACAGGAAATATTGCGGGGTAGACATATACGGGAGGGTGGAGTGTCCTGTGATGACTGGTTGCACTTCATCATCTCCCTAGTGTGCCATGACATTGGCTATGTGAAGGGAGTATGCAGGCAAGATAGAGATGCTGAAAAATTATATGCTACGGGTAGAGACGGAGAAATGATTTCTTTACCGCTTGGAGCTTCAGATGCTGGACTAACACCCTATCATGTGGATCGAGCCAAACTATTTATAGAAGAGCGATTTGGGGGTCACAAACTGATCGATGCTGAGGTCATCAAGCGTAATATTGAACTGACCCGTTTCCCTGTGCCGAAAGCAGAGGATCATCAGGATACAATCAGCTACCCCGGCTTGGTTAGAGCCTCCGATTTGATCGGTCAGCTAAGCGACCCGCGTTACCTGAGAAAAATTGGCGCACTATATTACGAGTTTGAAGAAACAGGAGTCAACAAAACGTTGAATTACAGGCATCCTGGAGATTTGCGGCGGAACTATCCCAAGTTTTACTGGAACGGAGTATTTCCCTACGTTAAGGAGGCACTCCGCTACCTGGATCTAACCCAGCAGGGGAAACAGATCATGGCCAACCTCTACTCGAACGTGTTTGTTGTTGAACACGAAAGTATCGAAGAGGAACGCAGGCAACTGATGGGGCAGTTTCATTAAAGTGAAGGGTGAAGAGTGAACAGAAGGAGATATCAAAACGTTTTTCGCGTTTTAGGTGACAGTAAACTGAACGAGAACTTCAGTTTACTGTTAATAGTCATATGGAAAGATGTATAACTTAATTTAACCAACTTGCTTAGCTAGCGCCGGATACCTTTAAATTTTAATGTAAGGATATTATTGATAGTTCATGGCCGAAATCACCTGGTGGTATAAACTCAAAAAAAATCCCCTAGCTCGCTTTGGAGCTTTGTTATTGTTGGTTTTCTATATAGCCGTTATGGCGGCTGATTTTGTTGCACCTTATGACCCTTATGCTTCACAGCAGGATGGTTCGCTACTGCCACCCACCCAAATTTACTGGCAGAACCAGGCAGGGCAGTTTATCGGCCCGCACGTCTATCCTACAACTCAGGGGCCAACAGATTTACAGACGGGCGATCGCCAACTGAAGGTTGATAGACGAAAACCCTCTTTTGTGCAGCTATTTGCTAAGGGGCCAACATACAAACTATTTGGCCTCGTGCCGTGCGATCGTCACTTGATTGGTACCAGTGATGAGGGCAAATTAAACCTTTTGGGTACTGATGAGCAGGGACGCGACCAGTACAGTCGCCTACTGTATGGTGGTAGAATCAGCCTCAGCATAGGTCTAGTGGGAATTGCTATTTCCTTTCCTTTAGGAATGTTAGTTGGGGGAATTTCTGGATATGCTGGGGGCTGGGTGGATGCAGCCTTGATGCGTCTGGTAGAAGTGCTGATGACGATTCCAGGAATTTATTTGTTGGTTGCTCTTGCTGCCGTGCTGCCACCAGGGCTATCAAGTGCCCAAAGGTTTTTGTTGATTATACTGATTACCTCGTTCATCCGCTGGGCGGGGTTGGCACGGGTGATTCGAGGACAGGTACTGTCAATTAAAGAGCGTGAATTTGTGCAAGCGGCGCGAGCGATGGGTGGTAAACCCCTCTACATTATCACTCGCCACGTTCTACCTCAAACAGCCAGTTATATGGTAATTTCAGCAACTCTGGCGATTCCTGGATTTATTGAGGCTGAGTCAGTGCTGAGTTTGATCGGATTGGGAATTCAACAACCCGATCCGTCTTGGGGCAATATGCTGTCTTTAGCAACCAATGCTTCGATTCTGGTGCTACAGCCCTGGCTGATTTGGCCTCCAGCGCTGTTGATTATCCTCACAGTGCTGGCGTTTAACTTGCTGGGAGATGGTTTGCGGGATGCCCTCGATCCCCGAAGTTTGCAGCGGTAGAATCGCTCACCCCAGTTCCTCT
>CAZZWA010000306.1:0-4820 GCA_964657555.1 uncultured Microcoleus sp. | reverse complement strand
AATTGCTATAGTCCAGGAAAAACTCGCTCTAGATCAAGGGATAAATCGGGAAAACTAGGGAGGATCACCGACTCATGTCGCAGCGCAATCTGCTTAAATTGATAGCCAAAATTCCCCTTGGCATCCTGGTAAGGCTGACTGTAAAGTTCTAGTTGATTTGCTACTAGGTTAAAAATCCAGTAATCGCTAATTAGAGCTTCAGAGTAAAGTGCCAGTTTTGTGTTCTGGTCATAGGCAAGCGTAGAGTCTGATACTTCAATGACCAGCAGAATATTCTCCGGCTGCGGATGAGCAGACAAGTAATCATCAGCTTGACCCCGCGCAATGACAATATCTGGCTCAGGCTCACTATCAGCAGGCAGTATTATCGGTTCTTGCCCACGGACAACGGATCTTATTCCAATTAACCTATCTAATTCTCGAAATAACTTTGTATTACAAACAGAATGAAGTGTGCCTTTAGCTGCCATTTGAATCAGTTCTCCTCGGATCAACTCCACTCGGTCATCCTCAGTGAGAAAGCCCAGTTCAATCAGACGATGATACTCACTTAGCGTGAAGCGTTTAGGGGTTACAAGGGTCATAGAGAAATGCAGTAATGTTGGTCGGCAGGTAGGGGGGGCATTCCCTACCCAAAATTATCCAGCATTTTCTGCCGAAGCACCTTTGCTTTAACAGCATCAGATTCACTTCAAACTTTATTAGTAGTTGGAGAAAAAAGTGAGCGCACTTCTTTCCCTTACCCACCTACCTTATCCTCTACCGGATGCTGCCCATAATAAGGCAGTGCTTCTGACCAATGGGGACGCCTTCCCTGTTGCCAGTCAAGATAAGCTAGTTCCAATAGACTCAAAACCGATCCACCCAGTCCAATGGCAGATGGAATGTCAATTAGCTGGTAGGGAGCGTGCCAAGTTTCTAGAGTTTGCTGCCATGCTTCTGGCATCATTACTGTATCTGGCAGTAGCTGAGCTAAGCCAGAATTATCTGAGGATGGCTGATAAATTGCGACAAATAATTGACCTCGCTGGGCTGGCATTTGCAGAGCGATCGCCCTCTCCTCAGCACTACCTCCCTGTAGCCCTCCCTTAGTAAGGAGGAGGTGTGACCAAGCCACAGCTGCCAAAGAGGAAATGGCAAACAGGGGAATCTGTAGCTGTTGTGCCAATGTACGGGTAGTCACAACACCAATGCGAGTCCCGGTGAAACTGCCTGGGCCTTTAGCAACAGCCATAAAAGCTAAATCTTTCCACCTAATCGGCTGGATAAACTCGGTCAGATGCTGGTGCAAATGGGTAGACAAATCGCGCCCCAAATTCCAAGTCTGATAGCGAGATTCACCAGCAAAGTCGCTTAGTGCCAAACCTAGTTCAGAACTGCTAGTGTGAATTGCTAAACCGTATTTGTTTGCATCAAAGTTACTTTGCATTAATCGCGCTGCCAAATCTTAATTGTCTTATCCTGAGAGCCACTGGCGATGGTACTACCATCAGGGCTGATAGCAACTGCATTAACTGCATCTGTATGCTCAGAAAGCGTATGCAGAAGTTCCCCACTACCGAGATGCCAGATTTTGATAGTTTTATCTTTACTGCCACTAACAAGAGTCTGACCATCTAAGCTGAGGGCAACAGATTTAACGGCGTCTGCATGCCCGCTAAGAGTGTTTAGCAATTTACCATTACCTAAATGCCAGATTTTAATAGTCTTGTCTGCACTACCACTTACAAGGATTTGACCACCTGGGCTGATGGTTACTGAATCAACCGAATTTAAATGCCCTACTAGAGTGTGAAGTTGTTCCTCAGTTCCCAAATTCCAAATCTTAATAGTCTTGTCTGCACTACCACTGGCTAGGAGGGGCGGTGTCCCTATACCCACCCTTCTATCAGGACTGATGGCGATGGAATGAACGGCACTTGTGTGTCCAGAAAATGTGCTCAGCAGTCTTCCCGTACCGAGGTGCCAAATTCTGATAGTCTTGTCTGCGCTGCCACTGGCTAGTACGGGAAATCCCCCCATAGTTGCCCCTAAATCAGGAGTAAAAGCAACGCACATAATCCAGCCGGAATGTTCACAGAGATTGTGTATAGGAACAATAGATGAGTTGTCCTTACTTGCCAGCTCTAAATTCCAAATTTTGATTATGCAATCCCAGCTACCACTGGCAAAAGTCTTTCCATCAGGGCTAAAAGCAACTGCATCAATCAAGCTTAAATGCCCGGATAGAGAAATTGCCGCGCCTGTGCCATCCAAGTTCCAGATTTTGATTTTTTTGTCTGCACTACCACTCGCAAGAGTTTGTCCGTTAGAGCTAAAGGCAATTGCATGAATCGAGCTAGAATGGCCAGTGAGTGTGGATGCACAGTGCCAGCTTGAGGCCAGAGACTTGCGGACAACTGGCAACGACTTAGTGATGGATTTTCTAAATGTTGCGGGTATTGTTTGAAGGTGACTAGAATCTAGAGCTTTGAGGACTTCACCGGCTGATTGGTAACGCTCTTTAACACTAGCTGCTAGCAATTTGTTAAGGATTTGACGCAGGCGATCGCTAACGGGAGTGCTCAAGAAATCCTGCCAAATCCAGGTACCTTCCCAGCTATTAAATAGCTCAAAGGGATGCATCTGAGTCAGTAGATGGATGCAAATCACCCCGAGACTATACAAATCGCTGGCAAAAACTGCTTTACCTATCAGTTGCTCTGGAGCTACGTACCCAGCAGAACCAATCAACGTTCCTGTTTTTGCCATAGCCGTTTTTGTCGTGAGTTTGGCAGCACCGAAATCAACAAGAAAAAGTTGGTTATCTGTGAGGCGACGGATGATATTTTCGGGATTGATATCCCGGTGAATGTAAGAGTGGTTATGGACAAACTGCAACACCGGCAGCAGTTCAGCAAGTAGTTGCCGGATTTGAGTTTCACCAAAAATCCCTTGTTCTACCAGTTTATGCTCTAAGTTTTGTCCCTTAATTAACTCTTGCACTAAATACTGGCGCTCTGGCAAATCAAAATATGCTAATAACTGGGGAATTTGAGGATGTTGGCTGAGATCTAAAAGCCGCACGGCTTCTTGACGAAATAACTCAGCTGCCTTCTGAATGTCGTCCGTCCCTTGGTTTTTGGGTAAAAACTGCTTAATCACGCAGTGATGTTTGGCTACATCCAACTCATCCACAGCCAAGAAGGTTCGCCCCATACCACCCTGACTGATCTGCTGGAGAGCACGGTAGCGATCGCCCAACAGCAACCTTGATCCACAACTAGAGCAAAAATTCTGATTCGGTGGATTTTGCGTTTTTTGGCAATTGGGATTCAGGCAGTAGCTCATACTGGGAAGGAATTAGCCGATGAGTCTATATTAAGACTACCGAACCTCGAAGCACCATGTTTTTGACCATTAGAGGATCATCCTGATAGAGAATTACTATAAGTAAAAAGTGCTGTCTTGAGTATTTAGAGACGGCTAAGCAGTCAGTGAGGAAGGGGAGGAAAAGCGTCGGACAATGATTGAATAATCTAGCTGTGTCATCTTTGGTTGTTTGGAGAACTTGAAGCCCCTGAGATAGAATCTCAGAAAACATAACAGTTGATTGATTGAGCATATATGAGTGTGGGATGAAGACTTCTGATGGGACAAATTTTTATTTCTGCTGGTCATGGTGCTGGCGATCCAGGAGCAGTTGCAGGCGGCACAACTGAGGCTCAAGAGATGGTTTTGCTGCGAGGCCAAATTGTGCCAGAACTGCAATCGCGTGGTTTTGAAGCCCTTTCTGCTCCTGACGACCAGACGATGAGTCAGAAGATTAGTTGGATCAACGCTCGCGCTCGCACTGGCGATGTCGCCATTGAAATTCATGCCGATGCCTACGAGAACCCAGGGACTCGTGGTGCCACTGTCTTCTATATTGCTGGTAATACAGACCGCAAGAATCAGGCTGACATGCTGCTGCTTGCCCTTCTGCGTCGAGTTCCCCAACTCCCTAGCCGGGGTGCAAAACCAGATACAGCTACAGGCATAGGTCGTTTGGCTTTCTGTCGGCAGGTGAGCATTCCCTCCATGTTTATGGAAGTGGGATTTCTGACTAATCCAGATGATCGGCTTTTACTGCAAAGCCGACGTCGCGACATAGCAATGGGAATTGCAGATGGACTAGTAGCTTGGAGCCGCGCTGTCTCTGGTACGCAAGCAGGAAATAGCTACGCTTCCATCAATATCAACATCAATAACCTCACTTATGCAGAACAAGGTATTGCTGTTAATGGTAATGCCTACATCCCTATTGACTTGGTAGATCGACTGCAAGTTGATTTGACAAAAGCCACTAATATCCGCCGTATTCAGTACCAGGGAGTAGTCTATGTCAAAGCCATTGAACTGCGAGACTTTCATATTTCTGTGCAATGGGACAGTTCCACCCGTACCGTAATTTTGCGCTCAAATTTACCAATCCCTGCCGATCAGATTGACAAAATTATCGGGAACGGCAATACCACCGAAGTGCAACTGATCATGTTCCTCAAAGGTAATAACGAGAATGCTCTTGCTCAGTTTCCCGACTTACCCAAACTCTACCGCGAAGAGGCCGTTATTGAGGGCGTCAACTATGATATTGCTTTCTGTCAAATGTGTATTGAGACTAGCTTTCTGCGCTTTCCTGAGAGCGATATCAAACCAACTCAGAATAATTTTGCTGGTTTGGGGGGAGTTGGTGGCGGTTCGGAGGGGGCAACATTTCCCAGTGCCAGAATCGGCGTCCGCGCTCACATTCAGCACTTGAAAGCCTATGCCAGTCTGGAGCCTTTGGTGCAAGAATTGGT
>CAZZWA010000305.1:0-7489 GCA_964657555.1 uncultured Microcoleus sp. | reverse complement strand
TTGAGTCTCACTTGGCTGCTGAGTGACGTCAGGCGAACTTGATTGCTGAGTAGCTTCAGGCGATGGCGGCTGAGTGGCTTCAGAACTTTGAGTCGCAACTTTCTGATTATCCTCACCCTGAGTTTGCCCATCCTCATTAGGTTTACTACTAGTGCAGGAAACAAAAAACCAACTTAGTAGAATTGGTGCTAGCAGTAAATACCAAGACTTATTTCTGTTCATAGAACTCCTCACACATTTATTTTTTCACTGAACCTTGAGAAACCCGAGAGCCAAGTTGCTGTCTAGAGGCCATTAAATAAACTGGTAGACCGAGGAGAATTGTCCCCAATCCTGCCAGAGATTCCATGGGTTTGTCTTTTAAAATAAAGGTTAGCATCCAAAGACTAATTCCTAGGAAGATCAGTGGCGTAGCAGGATACCCCCACGTTTTGTAGGGACGAGGTACTTCAGGATACCTAAGACGATGAACAAATACACCCAAAACTGTCAGAAAAGAGCATAGGGTCAGGGTAAATCCCATATAAGTTATAATAGTCTGAAAACTGGATGTAATCACTAGAAAAAGTACAAGAGATAGCTGTAGTAAAATGGCTAAAAAAGGAATGCCATTTTTATTTTTTCTTGATAGTAATTTGAAAAAGGGAATATCCTCTCCTATAACCTGGGTTACTCTTGGCCCTGCCCATACCATAGAACTAATAGAAGATATAAGTCCAATAGAGATTAACAGACTCATAATCTTACCGCCATTAGCACCAAAAATCTGGCTAGCGGCGAGATATCCTACTTCCAGCTTTCCAGCTAGCTTATTTATGGGTGTAGTATGGAGGAAAGTAAAGTTGAGTAGCAAGTATAATACCAGCACAATTAAGGTACCGATAAATAAAGATCGCGGTACATTCTTTTCTGGGTTTTCTACTTCACTCGCTATGTAAATAGAAGCATTCCAACCCGAGTAGGAATACATGACATAAACGAGGGAACTAGCAAATGGAGCACTGAAAATCTCGTTTAGATCTCCGGATTGAGGCAAAATTTGAATATTTTGAGGCGTTGCTATCAGAAATCCACAAATGACCAAGGTGATAATTAGCAGTATCTTCAAGACAGTGAAAACATTTTGAAAATAGCTGCCCAGTTTAATAGTCTGGGTGTGAACTAGTGAAACAACTATCACCACCAGAATGGCGATCGCATTAGGTGAGACTGGTAAGGCTTTCGATAGATATTGCCCCAACGCCATTGCTGCGGCAGCAATAGGCGCAGCAAAGCCAACTGTAACTGATACCCATCCTGAAAGGAAACCGACTGCTGGATGGTAAATCCGGGATAGGTAGTGAAACTCACCACCTGATCGCGGCATCACACTTCCTAGTTCGCCGTAGGAAAGGGCACCGCAAAGAGCACATACTCCACCTACCATCCATAAAAACAGTAGAGCAAAACTGGATTTAATATCTGCGGCCTGGAAGCCTAAACTTGTGAAAACGCCTACTCCAATCATGTTAGCTACCACAATAGAGATAGCAGTAAACAGGCCGATCAGAGGTTTATGGGGATTTTGTGTTAAATTCACGCTGCCTCAGAAATTGAGTTGTTCTTTGAGAGAGTTTCCTGGAGAGGAACTGGAGTTTATTCAATCCCATCGATAGATGTTAAAACACCCTAGTGCTCTACAAGCAACCGAGTTCATGAAAAGTCAACTAATCCACTCGAATAATATCAGTAATCAATCAGATAAAATGAAAAAGCAGGATGTTGTCCGCCGATTGAATTACGAGTAATTTCCTGACAAATTTTTAATCCATTCTCACTATTGGTTAGAATAACAATTCCTTTTTTAAAGTTTTTAGAACTCAAGGTAAAGCATTTAAAAATTTCAATGTCACCCCAGTGCCAAAAGCAATCACCCTGTGGCGTTTGCTCTAATGCCCAACCTAGCCCCCAAGCAAGAGACGGACTAAGTTTAATTTGTGGTTGCAGCATTTGATCTAAGCTCTGTTTGCTTAGCTGGAAATCATCGTTGACGACCGGCTCCATCATGGCCATCAAAAATTTAGTATAGTCGGTGGCAGTTGTGCGCAAACTCCCCGCGGCGCTAGCGCGAGATGGCCTACTCATTGACTGTGGTCTGCCTTGGCGATCGTGGCCGTTTGCTGCTGACTCTTCGTATTGATGCTTCCAGACATAGCTACTATTTTTCATATCCAAGGGCATGAAGACATAACGAGTCATATAATCGTTTAGGGTTTGTCCCGTTATCTGCTCTATGATACTTTGTAGATAGTAGTAGCCCTCACTAGAATAGCTGAACTTCGTGCCTGGAGTAAAACTTATAGTGATCGGATCTTCCCCAATAAATTTAGGAAGACCGCTGGTATGACTTAGTATCATCCGTGCTGTAATAAGTTTAAGCCTAGGGTCTGAAATTAATAGTTTATCTGTATATTCTGTTAAGGGAGTATCGAGATTGAATTCGCCTCGCTCACACATTTTGAGAACCGCGTAAGCAAACACTGGCTTGCTTAGGGAAGCAGCTGCGAACACGGTGTCAGTGCTCACGGGTTCTTTACTATGCATGTTCTTGAGGCCAAACCCTCGACTCCAGAAAATTTCGCCATCTTTAACAATGGCGATGGAAATACCAGGAATCATCGCCTTCCTCATCTGTTGAGGAATTTGCCTTTCCAGATCTGCCAACTGTTTTTCTGTGGGAGTGTCAGTGTTGGACTCAGTAGCAACCCAATGATTGCTTACTACCCCACACAGATTAAAGGCTGAAAGCCCCATGAAAGTGGCTTTCCCCTGCTTGATGAACTGCCTGCGGGAAAGGCGTCGTTGCATGTTGATCGCTCCTCTCGGATTTTGCACCTGAATCTTAGAATAGGGAAACCAGACCCAACCTAAAGCCTGGTTAAAGGTGATTGATTTCAACTAGCAGATGCAAAAAAAAACCATATCACACCTTGTGTCGCAAGGTATAGTAAGGACGCCCCTCAAGTTTGAGGCACAACAGCTTCTAAACTGCTAATAAATTCTCTAACCAGGGTCATCACTGTCTCATCCGGATAAATTGCCGTTGGTGAAGCCAATAGCTGAAGATTTTCTTAAGTGAGCTACCTGTAGTCAGACTCGATCCTTAAGCCGCATCTTTGGTGATGCTCCCACCCTAACCTGAGTCCGCCACTTCGGGGATTCCTCAGTCACTAGTTGACCATACCCACAAGGGATATGGCTTGATCAGCTGCCTAGTTACTAATTATTTCATCTACTAATAGTCTGTCATGGTTGAAATCAAAAAGCTGTAACCTCTTCAATCTCAGTATATTCAAACTCATTTGGACTTTGGCGCACTAAAAGGTAGGTTGTTCCACCTAACTCAATGGCATCTTGTTCGCAGTTTGGCTTAGTAGAGTAATAAGTCAGCACATATTCTCTACCAATCCTGTGCGCCATTTCTTCTGCCACTTCACCCCGCCACTGAGTCTTACTGACTAAAACAACCAACTGATTTGCTAATGCGGGTATAGTCATAGCAACTCGTCGTCGGTAGATTTCATCCAAACTGCCAAAGGGCGAGTCCATGACAATCGGGAAAGTACTGCTATCTGGAATCATCAGCATCTTTTTTTCACTCCACTCCCGCACCCTGTCAATGATGCCGCCGATAAACGATAGGGTGAGGATTTGATTTTCCCCGGTACTTGCGGCAACTGGTGCCTCCATCCCGGAAGTATTTTCCACCAGCGCCAGCTCATATTTCTCGCTGATTCTGGGGATGTAAGGCGTGAACGAAATTTCGCTAAATATCTCTTGTACCCGCTTCTCCAGTTGCAAGCGAAAATGCCTCTCTTGCCGCAACTTCACTTCTGTTAACCGCTCGATCGCATCTTGAGTCGCCCCAATACGTCGCTGGGCAAGTGATTGTTTCTCCTCATTCATTTTGTGCTTGGCGATTTGCTTGCCCAAGTCTTCAATTTCTGTTTTGAGGTTAGCAATCTGCTGCTGGTTTGCCCCCTGTTCGAGGGTAAGCTCCGTAATTCTTGCTTCAATTTCTTCCAGTCGCTTTTCCAGGTTACGAATCTGCTCGCTGGAATTTTTTCTCAATTTTTCCTGAATTTTATCTAACTCTGTCTCTATCTGAGAAATGTCTTGTCTTAACCGACTAATAGTGGCTTGCTCTGTGTCAATCTCCTGCCAAAATGCTGGTGCTTGCTTGTCGATTTCGTCTACTTGAGCCCCCATGCGAATAGCTGTTTCTTCTACAGAGGCTATTCCAGCTTTATCTAGCCAGTCTTTTACATTCTTGTGCAGGTGACTTCCCTCGTGCAGTTGGCCACCGCAAATACAGCGTTCTACCTTGAGTAAGTCATTAACAAATTCCCGCGAAATTCCCGTAGTGAGCTTGCCTAGCTGCTTCAAATCATCCACAATGGAACGGAACTGGGTGGTGACTTCTGACAGCAGTACTGTGTAGCCTCTTGCAGAAATAGCCCGTTTCAGGGCTTCATTACTTTTTTTAAGGTTTTCTTGATTGGAGACTTTCAGGCTATCTAACTCCTGACGCCTTTCTTGCAGAGCTTTGGCGGCACTCAGTTCTCGTAAAAGGGCGCTTGTTTCGTTTTTGAGTGTTTGTTGATGTTCTAACTCTTGGCTAGTTTCAGTTTGACGAGTGACTAGTTCTGCCTGCAATTGTTCTTTTTTCTCTTGAGTTTTTAAAAGTTTTTTTGTTTCAGAATCACCAATCGCTCTTAACTCATTTTCGATATTTTTCTTGGCTTCTCCTAAATGTTTGATAGAACGGTCTATCACCTCTACACCTAAAAGCATTTTGGTAGCTTCAGCAATTTTAGCCTTCTTATCGGGACGAACAATTTGCTCAATCCGCTCTCCATCAAAGAAGAAATATTGGTGCAAACTACCAGGCAAGATTTGTCCAATCACCTCTTCTGGCGGCTGTGGCGATATGTACCATCGCCCATCATCTCCAGCTATTTGCATGAATAATTCACTTCTGCCAGTGTCAAAATCAGTTTCATTTTTGTACAGGCGACACTCACGTTTAGCCCGGTAGCGTTTGCTGTCGTGATCCCAGGCAAGTTCTACCCAGCATTCGATGAGAGATCCTATTTGTGCTTCGGCGATCGCTCTTTTATTCACAAGCTGATTTTCTGAGGCAAAAGCTGCACTGAATTTCTCATACAGCACCCAAGTAAATGCATTCAGCAGCCCAGTTTTTCCAGCTCCGTTGTTGCCGTGAATAATCGTGGTGTTGCGTTCCTGACTCACAGAGAGCAAAATCTCTGGAGTCTTGCCATAAAACTGCCTGAAGTTACAAAGCTTAATTGAAGTCAGCTTCATTTTACGGCTTCCTTCACAATTGCCAGTATATCGTCATTAATATGGCTGAGACTTTTCTTATCAAGCCTACCTTTTTCCGCTTGCCATACCCGCTCAATAATTTGCCGCACTTCGGGTGGAGCAGTCTTAATTGGTTCTTGGACATCACTCATACTAGATTCATTAGTCATCTTGTAAATGGGCGGAAGTAAAGGTAACTGGTGGGGGCTGCTAATAGCAAGATGGCTAATTGCCAGACTACTGTTAGCCATTAGCGATCTTAACTATATTTTTTAAAGAAATTTTGTAACACTACCCTACCCTGGGCAGTGACTTCTGGTCTTGTAAATTCGGCTGACCTAATGTTCTTGGTAACTGTCCTCCCAGCGTTACAGCCAGGATTGTCACATACGCTACAAGCGATAACCACAGGACGTGATTGCTGTGCAGATACCAGGCAGTTGTTACAAGTGGCATAAATCCCAGTCCGAAGGCAATCAAAACCGCGTTACGCAAAGTTTCACCTTCCTTTAGCCCAATGAAAAAGCCCTCAAGTATAAACGCAACGGCAGTCACTTCCAGTAATGGCAGTAGCCAAAGCGTGTAATTTGTGATGTGTTCATTAATTTCTGCATGATTCGTTAACAAGCCAAATAAAGTGTTTGGAAACAGAATGGATACCCCTGCGAATGTAAGCGCGATTGGTAATACGGTCAGCATAGACACAATCAGCACGGGAACTAACTGCTCAGTTGCACCTTTACTCTTGAAATTGCCAGTCAGGGTCTGGGTTGTCATACCCACCCCCTGAATCGTAAATTGGCTCAATAAGGCGATCTGGAGCAGCAATCCGTTTTGCGCCAGCGTCGTCGTTCCCAATGTGGAACTGAGGTTGGTGAAGATGGCATAGGTAGAAATCAGCACCAGAAACCGGATTAAGATATTGCTCTTCAACGCCACAGTTTCTTTCAGGGCAACCCTATCAAAGACTTTGGGTAGTGCAGCCAATAGCTTGTCCCATTGAATCGTCAAGCCAACTCCGACTAGACCGATCAGTAAAGCCAGATATTGACTTGCTGCCGTAGCCCATCCCGCTCCTGCGCTTGCCCAACCCCATTTGAAAATCATCAGGTAGTCCAGCACAACATTAGAACCATTACCAACGAGCGCCATGAGCAACACGATTTCATTCATTTCTCGTCCTAGGAACCAGCCCATGAGGACGAAGTTGAGCAGGACGGCAGGTGCTCCCCAAATTCGGGCAAAGAAATAGTCAATCCCTGAGGCTTCTACCTCTGAAGCACCACTCAAGATGGCAAACCCCACTTTTTGCAACGGGTATTGCAGCAGCAAGATCACCAAGCCGATCACCAACGCCATCAACCCACTCCGCAATACTGCCAGGAGGATATCCTTGTGGTCGTCGCGCCCAACCGCTTGAGCAGTAATGGCGTTAGTGCTTGAGCGCAAGAATTTGAGTATCCGGTAAAGGTAATCAAAGAGGATAGATCCGAGGATCGTGCCTGCCAAGTATCGAATGTCTGTCAGATGCCCCAGAAAGGCGGTATCGACTAAACCTGCTAACGGCACCATCATATTCGATAGCACACTGACGAATGATAGTCGGTAGAAGCGAGGTAAGAAATTATACTGTCCTGGAAGTATGAGGGACATTTTCAGTAACTTTTGTCTAGTTCTTTTACACCAGTCTAGATACGGGTTATAACAGATGCTATCGACCTTAACGATTAATTGTTTATTCTCACCGACCTACTTATAAGTGTTCATTCAAGTGTTGACGATATTTACGCGGGGTGAATCCCGTTCAACGCTTAAAGGCATGGTTAAAGGCACTTGGCTCTGAGTATCCCAATCGCAAGGCAACTTCAGTTAAAGATATGTCGGGATCTCTAAGATAGCTCAACGATAGCCGATGCCGGGTTTCATCAACTAGTTGCTTGAAAGTTACGTTGCGATCGCGCAAAGACCGTTGCAAGGAACGACTACTTATCCTCAATCCAGAGGCTACCTCTTCCAGAGTTGGACAACGTTGATCTAGAGAACGAGCAATAGTTTGACTTACTGAACTAACCAGCTCATTATTTGCCTCTCGCCGAGTCAGCGAGGTTTGCAGGTGATGCTCTAA
>CAZZWA010000304.1:0-7554 GCA_964657555.1 uncultured Microcoleus sp. | reverse complement strand
GTTTGAATTGCCCACCATGTCATATCAATTTCCCACCAGCGCTGTCCTGCTTTTGCGACATTGGGGCGAGCATGGTGGTTATTATGCCAACCTTCTCCATAAGTCAACAGTGCCGCCCACCACAGGTTACGAGAATTGTCATCTACTTCAAAAGTCCGGTAACCCCAGAGGTGCGTTGCTGAGTTAATTAGCCAAGTACTATGCCAGAGCAACACTGACCTCAAGAACATGCCATAAATGACAGCAGACCAGCCACCCAGAGCATACAACAACAGCCCCAGGGGAATTTGTAGGAGGAGAAAGTTTTTATTTAGCCAACGGTAAAATGGATCTCGCTCTAGGTCAGGGGCGAATTTTTTATAAGAAGGGTATTTAAAAAACTCCTCACGTTGGTAAAAAAGCCACATTATATGACTCCACCAAAAACCCCGCTTGGCAGAGTACGGGTCTTTGTCTTCATCCTCTGTATAAGCATGATGCAGACGGTGTCCTGATACCCAAAAAATTGGCCCTCCCTGAAGGGCAAGGGCACCGATAGTAGTAATCACATACTCTAACCATTTAGGCACTTGAAAACTCCGATGGCTCAAAAGTCGGTGATACCCCAAACAAATGCCAATGCTGCCAAATAACCAGTGAAGAAATAACATTATTCCCAAAGATCGCCAAGAAAAAAACCAGGGAGCGAGCATTGCTATGGCGTGAATCGCACCAAAAAAGGCCACGTTAGTCCAGCTAAAGGCAAGGGTAGGCTTACCCGAAGGGAGAGTTAATTCTATTGTCATGAATCTTTCCTTTGATAAGGCTGTGAATAAACCAGTATTGAACAATGCAGTACTAGTGAAGCGCTTCCGCATCCGACAGTCTGACGTAATGCGACCGTTGGCTTAAAGAAGTTAGCTACAGTAGTGAGAGAGGATGCAAGTGCTACTTACATCTAGTAGCTTAGCAAGGATTTCTTGTAAATGCAAGTGCCACTTACATTGTTTTGCCTATGTCTTCTCAACGGAACTCAACTCGACAGCGTCTGATTGATGCTGCGCTTGAGTTGTTCACTTCTCAAGGAGTGACTGAAACAACAACTCGACAGATTGCCGAATTAGCGCAAGTCAATGAAGTCACCCTATTCCGCCATTTTGGCAACAAGTATGGATTACTTTTAGCAGTCATTGAAAATTCTGCGGTATTTACCCGCTTGGGTGAGTCATTGGTTGAGCAAGCCAATCAGAGTAGCAGCGTCTCCCAGGCTTTAAAGGACTACGCCAGTGGTCGCTTACAGGCACTCTCAAGCGTTCCAGAATTGGTGCGATCGCTTGTGGGTGAGGCTGGTCAATATTCAGCAGCACATCGTCAAGCACTGGGACAAGGTTTCACGCAAGCCAATCGCTATGTGGCTGAATACTTAGCAACGGTAATTCATCGGGGACAGTTGCACACCCGTTTAACCCCCGAAAAATTAGCCAGTTTGCTGAACGGGATGTTGTTGGGGTACTTTGTGATTGAATTGACGAGCGAGTTCCACGAACTTTGGGACGGGCGAGATGATTTTTTAGAAAATTTGGTAGAGCTGTTTTTACATGGAGCTGTATCGTCTGTGCCTGACTCTGTGACAAATGGTCTGCTCCTTGCCAGAATTGAGCGCTCATCAGCACTGGCAGTTACAGAGAAGGTTGTTGATTTACCAGCTTCTTTAGTTCACTCGATTCTGCAACGTGCCAAAAAACTGGGGTTGCAAGATTATGCATTAGTGTATGTTCTGTTTGGAGCCGGTTTGTCTGTGGAGGAAATTGTCAACTTAGAGCGATCGCACCAAATCTGTGAAACTCACCAGTATCTGTTGCAGATCAGCGATATTAAAGTTCGGCAAGTTCCAGTCAATCAATGGATTGTGGGGAGACGCTATGGTTCTCCGACTCGCAATCCTTTAACTCAATGGCTAAAAAGCCGTAAAGATGACCAGTCGGCATTGTTTATTAATGATACTGGTCAACCCTTGTCAGAAGCAGAGTTACGCGGTAAGTGGCAGATTTGGACTGAGGGGATGTTGACTCCTGAAGGTCAACTGCCAGCAATTGAGCAAGCTCAACAGACGTGGTGCGTAGAAATGCTGAGAAAGGGAATCGATTTGGAGGATTTGAGCATTCTCAGCGGTCTTAATAATCGTCAATTGCAGCCCTATGTCCGTAGAGCTAGAGAAAAAGCTGCCTTAGAACAAGCGAACCGTCTCGATCATAAAGCTTGAATGAAAAGTGAAATTTCACACAAAATCGGCGAATCAGCCCACTCCCAATACTGTTCGCTTAGTGCTATTCACGACTCGAAGCTCCTCCCTACCCCCCTTTAGGCAGGTAGGGAGGAGCTTCATTACTCGATTAAAAGCCAAAGCTTGGTTGAGCGGTCTACTTTGAATACAGAATTGTTATACGCCAGCAGTTCCTCGCCCCCTTACCTCAGACGACCAGAACGCAGGATACTAATAACCAGCCACAGCGCCAGGAAACTAGCAGTAGCAAACAGAGAATTGCTCAAAAAAGACAGCTCAACCGTCTGAGCTTTGCTGGAAATAATTGCCGCTCCTACAATTAGCGAGCCAACCACAATACTAAACGAGAGCCGATTAGCTGAATCATCCAAACTGCGACGCAGGGGTTCCATTTCCCTGATCGTCAGGTTCCACTTCAAAGTTTCCGAAGTAACGCGGTCTAAGAGCAACTCTGTCAGGCGGGGAGATTGCAAAGAGAGGCTTTTGATATCAAGCGCCGTTCTTAATAAAGCTTGCAGTGGATCTTCGCCAAACAGCTGACGCCGAAACAAGTCTGTCATCAAAGGCTTAATTTCATCTATGATGTTAAGCTCTGGGTAAAATAGACGCCCCGTTCCCTCCAAATTGGCTAAAGTTTTTGCATACAAACCGAGATTGCTTGGCATCCGAATTTTATTATTCCGAGCCGTTTGCAATACTTCATAAAACACTCTAGAGAAGTTGATCTGCGACAGGCTGAGGTTGAAATACTTGCGCAGCATGCGAGAATAATCATTCTCTAGGTTAACTAAGTTCACCTGCCCTGATGAAGTCTCAGACAGTTGCAAAGTTAACTGAGTGCACCGTTGGGCATCTAAATCGACAATTGCTAACAGCATTTCCGTCAAAATTTGCTGCGTGCGAGGGTCTAGACGCCCCACTAAACCACAGTCCAGCAGCGCTACTCGCCCATCGTGGAGATAAAATATGTTACCTGGATGGGGGTCAGCATGGAAGAAGCCATCAATATATAGCTGCTGAAAGAAAGCCCGTAACAGTAGAGTGGCAATCTCCTGCCGTTGAGCCTTGGGCTCTTTGCCGTTGTTGTCTCCTACTAAGTTGGCCGAAAGGATGGGCACACCCTCCAACCACTCCATTACTAATAACTTTTCTGTGGTCAAATCCCAGTGAATCTGGGGCACTACCAACTTCTGAGGGTCAAACCAGCGACTTTTAGACAAATTGCGCCGCAACTGGTCGGTATTACCAGCTTCCTGAGTGAAATCCAGCTCTGCTTGCAGCGCGGTGCCAAATTCATCAGCTAAAGCAACAAAATCATAATCTTTGCCAAAGTCAGTCAGAGAAACCAACTCGGCTAACCCTCTAAGTACTGAGATATCCTGAGTTACGGTGAGATCAATCCCAGGACGTTGAATCTTCAGTGCCACCTCGCGACCATCTGCCAGAGTTGCCCGGTGAGTCTGAGCAATGGAACCAGCAGCCACTGGTACGGGATTAATTTTGGCAAAGGTTTCTTCCAAAGGCTGCTTCAGTTGCTGCCGGATGACAATTTCCCCCTGCGACCAAGGGACGGGCGGCACGTCTGCTTGTAGGGTGGAGAGGACGTCGATGTATTCCGGGGACAGCAGGTCAGGGCGGGTACTCAGCAATTGCCCCAATTTAACGTATACTGGCCCCAAATCTACCAGGATATTGCGCAGGACAGCAGGTGTCGGCAGTTTGGGTTCGTCAGCTTTGCCGCCAGTCAGCAGCACCCGCATGTAGTCCCAACCGTTGCGGAACACGACTTCGATAATTTCTCGCTGGCGAGAACTGGATTGTGTTAAGGAAAACATCTGTAGGGATTTGGGATTTTGAAGCGACTTTGGGGGAGATTGATTCTTCCTCAAACATCGCGTGATTTGGGATTTTGAAGCAATGTTTAGGAGAGATTGATTCTTCCCCAAACAGCGTTAGCTCCAAAGGAGCAGCTAAAGCCTATGTGCTTCGCACAGGTTTCGCCAACGGCATGTACGGGCTAACAGGTAATTTTGGATTAGAAGTTACTATTCACTTAAGTGCTAAGAATTTCTCCTTCTGTTGATTGTTGTAACGTTCTGTATCGGCAACTGCCAATGTACCTGTGGGAGTAGATTGAAAGCAAGGGGGCAGAGGGGCAGAGGAAAATTTGGCACTATTCTCTTCCCCACGCCCCTGCGACTCGGCTAATTCTTAAAGGAGATTTTGCAGATTTGGGTCATCTTGCAGTAGCTTGAGTACCTGCTTAATTTCCTGAGTCCGCTCTTTTTTAACAATCAGGGTGACATTGCGATCGCGCACAATAACTATGTCCTCCAGACCAATGGTCACAATCACATCCTGATCGTCAGTGGCGTAAAGGAGTGTCCCTGTTGTATCTAGTCCTACATGGTTCGCCAGCTCTACGTTAGGTTTATCCCCTTTAAGCAAGCGTTCCAGAGCATTCCAATCTCCCAAATCATCCCAGCCAAAAGTTGCCGGTATTACAGTTGCCAGTTGAGTTTTCTCCATCAGAGCGTAATCGATACTCTTTTTGGTCAATTGGGAGTAAGCATCAGGCCCTTTTTCTTCTATAGGACGAATAATTTCTGGAACGTAGGTGTTTAGTTCTTTTAACACCACCCCCGCCCGGAAAACAAACATGCCGCTATTCCAGCTAAAGCGACCAGTTGCCAGAAAATCCTCAGCCGTCTGGCGGTCTGGCTTTTCTGTAAAGCGGTTTACCCGGTATGCAGGCAGTGATTTAAAACTACCAATCTGTTCTCCTTGCTCGATATATCCATAACCAGTGGATGGATAACCAGGAGTAATGCCCAGCGTGACAATAGCCTCCTGAGTAGCTGCTAGTTCAGCTGCTGCGTTCAGGGTTTTCTCATAAGCTGCTTGGTCGCCAATCCAGTGGTCGGCTGGAAAGAAGCCTAGTACACCCTCTTCCCCATAACGCCGCGATGCTTCCAGGGTTGCCCAAGCCACTGCTGGTGCTGTGTCGCGCCCTTCAGGTTCCACTAGCAAGTTACTCACTGGTAGATGGGGCAGTTGTTCTTGCACTCCAACAGCTAATTGGGCAGATGTCACCACCCACAAATTCTCCCAGCCGCCTGCCAGTTCCAGCAGTCGGTCAGCTGTTGCTTGCAGGAGGCTCTTGCCACTACCGTCTAGAGATAAAAACTGTTTGGGCCGGTGTTTACGGGATAGGGGCCAGAATCGTTCCCCTTTGCCACCGGCAAGAATAACTGGGATCAAGGATGGTTTCATTGAATTTGGGCCTTACTCTATTCAAATCAGGAAGGGGTGATGCACTAGTCCTTCTGAATTCTGGACTCTTTCTGCCATTTATGTCTACTGTTTTTAAATGCTCAAGATATAATTTCCTAGGCTTCAGGGATTTCTGAGCATCCGACCTTTTCTGTGTCGAATCGTCCAATGGTTCTGGCAATTCTTAAAGTGAGGAGAGCCTACTTAGTGGAGCATCTACCATTTCAGTAACAGTCACACTCCCATGAAAAAAGACACTAACTCTCGCGCCTCCTCAATCGGGTGTTTTTTTTGGGGTGCTGCCTTTGTACTTACTGCCACGGTTTCGGCCACAGTAGGAGCATCACTGGCGCTGCTGAGCCCATTGTCGCCTGTCCTTGTCCCTCTACAGAAAAATAGGCAACAGGAAAATGGGTCGCGTTATGGCTCTAATTACCATTTGGCGCGACCAGTCAACATTCTAGTAATAGGGATTGACCGCGTCTCGAAAGTTCCAGAAAATTCCCCGGAAGTCTTTACTGGTCGCAGTGATACAATGCTGCTCGTGCGGTTAGATCCTACCCCTTCATCCTCCCCTACTCCTTCCCCAATCGAGGAGGGGGCAGAGTCAGTCAAAGGGGTGGTGAAGATACTTTTCATTCCCCGAGATACCCTTGTGCAAGTTCTAGGTGCGGGTATGGCTAAAATAAACCGGGCAAATGTCGATGGTGGTGCAGCCCTGGCTGCACGAGTGGTCAGTCGCAACCTTAACAACGTACCTATTGACAGGTACATCCGCGTTACCCCTAGTGCTGTTCGCGAACTGATAGATTTGATAGGCGGTGTTGAAGTGTTTGTGCCTCAGCGTATGCACTATGCAGACACGCCTCAGAATCTGAAAATTGATCTCGAACAGGGTTGGCAAACCTTAAATGGCGATCGCGCAGAGCAGTTTATCCGGTTCCGCAACGATCAATCCGGCGATATCGGACGGGTACAGAGGCAGCAAGCACTCTTTAAGGCATTGCGACAGCGTCTGGCGAGTCCATCCGTACTGCCTCGGTTGCCGCAAATTATGCAAATAATGTGGAAATACGTTGATACAAATCTTAGTCTGGCAGAAACTCTAACGCTGGTTAACTTCGTCTTGAGTGTAGATAAAAATGACGCGAACATGGTGATACTGCCTGGTCGATTCAGTCTGCCCAAAGAGTACCCTGTTAGTTATTGGATTATTGACCCAACTGCAAGAGACCGGGTGATGCGAGAATATTTCCAACGAGACTTAGTGAAGAGGGCATCTGGCCGGAGTCTTGCCCTCACAGGATTGCGAATTGCCATTCAAAATGCCACTGGTCAGCCTCAGGCCGGTCATAGAGTTGCTAAATATTTGGCAAGCCAGGGATTTAAAAAAGTCTATCTGGTAGCAAATTGGCCGGACTTACAACGGCAGACCCAAATTATTGTGCAGCAGGGCGATCTGAATGCGGCAAACAATCTCAAAAAAGTCTTGGGTTTAGGCAATATTGAGGCAGATTCAACCGGCGATATTGACTCTGACCTTACAATTCAACTAGGTGCAGATTGGACAGATGGAGAGTTTTAAGTTTTAAGTTTTAAACTAGTATGCAACTTCCAAAGATTAAAGCCGTTCTGCTTCGTTTGCTAGCCCTGCTCTTAGTTTTGGTTTTGGCAGGTTTCTGGATTATGTTGTTTGCCAAGCCAGCTTTCGCTCAGGCAAACACTATCAACTACAGCAATACCCATCTGGAAGGGCGTGACTTCTCTAACACTGATTTGGTAGGGCGATTTGTGCCCGTGCATGGAAGTTATCCATTGTAGTATGCTCTCGCTGGATAGGATTAGAGAGCGTTTGGTGGGAAGACTAGAGAAGTCGGGCATTTACTCCAACCAAACCATCAAAACCAGAACATTTTTTAAGAAGCTAGGTCATCATCTTTTTCTATGGGTAAGCTAACCTTGCCACAGCTTGAACGTCATCTCTTCTCGGCTGCGGATATTCTGCGGGGCAAGATGGA
>CAZZWA010000303.1:0-7555 GCA_964657555.1 uncultured Microcoleus sp. | reverse complement strand
TCGCTCGTCCCGATTTTCCTGTTCAAACTCATCATCATCTTCAAATCCCCAATCCTCATCGTCCTCCCCTCTAGACTCCCAATCATCTGAGTTTTCTTTTTCACTTGGCTGCCGAAAAGGCGGAGTAATGACTCTATAATTTGCATCGTATACAGCCTCAGTTTTACTGACACCCGAATCTTGAGGTTCTCGGTAGCTGTAGGAGTAAACAGAGCCAGCCTGGTTGCTGCTCTTGGGTTCCTGCCTGACTTCATAGTTTGTGGAATCTTTGGGGATATTCTGAGAACTAGACGTGCCGAAGCTAGACGGTTCAGAGTCTTCCCATTCTTCAGTAGTCGCCGATGCTTTGTCTAAATCTTCTTCATCGCCCCAGCCAGAAGAGTTATCTCGTGCGGCACTATTAGTCTGGCGGTTTTCACGACCGTCGGTAGATGGAGGTGAATAATTCGCTTCTAGTTTACGAATACGTGCGATGAGTGATCGCTTAGAAAGGTAGTTCATAAATTGTAATATCCAGATGGTTGAGGCACCAGCAGCGATCGCCATCAAAATCCATAAAGAGAGTGGTAATGCTTGAGTCTTTATGCCCAAAAACACAAGCGTAATGGGCAGTAAATTTTGCCAAGCAAATACGCCGAGTCCGAGCAGAATCACTAGTAATACTACGAGCCGAGTGACAGGCATAAGAAGAAGAGTTTTGCATTTTGAATTTTGAGTTCTGAATTTTGAATTCAACACTCAACACTTATAGCAAGCGAAAGCTTGCGGTTAGGACGTAATAGACACGAGTAAAAGAAGATGATTAGATACAGCCGTTTATCTAACGTCCTAACCTATACGGCGACTGCTATAGCACTCAAAACTATCTTAGTTCCCCTGCCACCGCTTGAGCGGGACGCAGTCAATGTCTAGCTGGTCTAAAGCGCGAGCTACGACAAAATCTACTAAGTCCTCTATTGTTTGGGGGTTGTGGTACCAAGCAGGAATGGCAGGAACAATGCGGACACCAGCTTCTGCTAGGGTTGTCAAGTTGCGCAGGTGAATCAGGCTGAAGGGTGTCTCGCGGGGTACGAGGACAAGTTTACGCCCTTCCTTTAGACAGACATCTGCTGAGCGCTCTAACAAGTCAGACGAGAGACCTGTGGCTAACTTGGCCACAGTACTCATACTACAAGGAATAATTACCATTCCCAAGGTGCGGCAGGAGCCACTAGCAATGTTGGCTCCTACATCCTGCCACCTGTGGCATCGCAATTTACCCTCTTTTTCTACCCCAGCTTCCTGACGCCAGAATTGCTCCTGTTGCTCTGGTTCTATTGGCATCCGGATGTCTTGTTCTGCCTGCCAAACTATATAAGTAGATTTGGAGGCAACCAGTTCGATGGAGTAGTCAGCTTCTAGCAGGAATTTCAAGGCGCGCACGGCATAGATTAAACCGGAAGCGCCAGTGATACCTATGATTAGGGGCTTTGCCATATTGAGTAGCTATTCATCAGCATCCATATCTTCGTGACTAGCTTCACTACCACCACCGACTGTTACCAAGTCAATTTGCTGACGGTAGTAATCGACGCTCTTGACTTGGACTTCTACACGATCACCTAGTCGATAGGAAACGCGGCTTTTGCGACCCACAAGGCAGCAGTGCCGAGAGCGGAATTCATACCAGTCATCTTTGAGAGAGCTGACGTGTACAAGTCCCTCTACTAGCAAGTCCTCAATCTCTACAAAAAAACCGTAGGATTGGACTCCAGTAATCAGTCCCTGGAAAACTTCGCCTGTGCGCTCTTTCATCATTTCTGCTTTCTTGAGTCCCTCTAAATCCGCTTCAGCATCGGCAGCTACCTTTTCGCGGTCATTGAGATGAGTAATAGATGATGACACCCGAGTTTCCAAATCTTCAAGGACATCCGGCGGCAGAACATTCCAGTTAATTTTGCCCAATGCACTGCTGTGGCGAAGATTGACACTTTCTTTAGCACGGGTAGTGCGGCGATCGCGTCCTTTTTCAAATATTGCATGCAGAATCCGTTGTACTAGCAGGTCAACATAGCGCTGTTGAGGTGCTAGGCAGTGAGTATAGCCACTGTTCAATGCTAGACCAAAGTGAGGCCCTGGTGTCGAGCTGTAAGAAACTGACTTCAAGGTGGACTTCAACAAATAATTCAAAACTCGCGGTGCTGACGATTTAGCAAACATCTCAGTAAAGCGTTTGAAGTCCGAGGAAACAACTGTCTCTTCCTGCTTCAAATATAAGTCCAGCCCCAAATTGCTAGCTAATTTCATCAAATCCTCAATGTCTACTGGGTCTGGTGCTGACTGAACACAGTAAATCCCTGGGATCAATAGAGCTTGCATTTGAGATGCTACTGCAACATTTGCTAGAAGCATTAACTCTGTGAGGAGAGAGCGGACTATTTGGGAATCCTCGACTTGTATTGCTCCCAGTCTCCCTTCATCTGGTAATGGTAATTGATCCTCTTGCAGATTCAACTCAAAGGCACCCCGTTGCTGCCGCTGCTCTTTCACCAGCGGACTCAACTCCAAAAACAAATAGCGCACCATCTCCAACACCGGCTCTGGTATGGCACTAGTAGGGGCGGGTTTATAAGCATCTGGGTGACTCCGAGAAGATACTGGTAAACCCGCCCCTACTGAATCTCCTATGAAGTGCTGGGTACCTGTGCCCCTACTAATGATCGACTGAGCCTGCTCGTAACTCAGTTGGTGATCAACATGGATTATAGTGGGCTGTATCTCAAATTCCTCCGTCTGACCAGCACCGTCCAAGGTTAGAAGCACACTTACTGTCTTACGGTCTTTCCCAGTCAGCAGGGAGCAGGAATCAGCTACAGCATCTGGCAGCAGTGGCAGCACTGTACCTCCCAAATAAACTGTGGTTCCGCGCTTTCTAGCTTCTTGGTCTAGCAGTGAGTCAGGCTCGATATAACTTGCCACATCAGCAATATGGATGCCCAAGCGCCAACGTCCTCCCTCCTTTTTTTCCAGAGTCAGAGCATTTTCTACTGGAGGGACGGGTGTAGGGGGAGAAATGGGAGATCTTTCTGGAGAAAAGAATGTCTGCTTTTCTTCTGTGGAGACGTCCTGCCAGGATGTTTCTACTTCTCCTCCCATCTCCCCATCTCTTCTTATCCTCTTATCCCCTAGCTCGTATGGGCTAAAGGAGATGGTTAGTAAATGGCGCAAATCCAGCCGTTGTTCCAAGTCAGGTGGAAGCAAATTTTTGGAGGACAACGCTAGAGCCGCCTCCAAGACTTCTGAAGAAAAAAATCGGCGGAGGTCGTGCTTGCAACAGACGATGTCAGTGTCAGCAGCTGCCTCAGCATCACTGCCAAGGATGCGAGCTACCCGACCAATGGGCGGGCGTGAAGCGAGGGGGTAGCGCCGGACTTCCACATGGACGAGGTTATCCAGGGCACTTTCCAAGTTATCGCCATTAGGTTCGAGGTTGAGTTCAAATAGTAGCCGATCATCGAGGGGGACAGCTCGATAGCCTGTATCAGTCTGCTTAACCCGTGCTAAGACTGAAGGATTGGCTCGTTCTAAAATCAGACGTACTTCTCCTTCGGGAGAACGCCTGCGGCTGCCTTCTTTGAGAACCCTAACCAGAACGCGATCGCCATTCCAAGCGTTACTGAGATGGCTCTCTCTGATGTAAATATCCTCAGCATCCTCAGAATCTTGAATAGCAAAGCAAAATCCTTTACTCGAACAGCGAAGTTTAGCTTCTACAACATCTTCTTCGTAGACGCGCCGATATCTGCCGCGCTCTTTCACTAGAATGCCAATTTTTTCCAAAGCATCTAAGGCAATCTGTAGTCTTCGTACAGACGTCTCATCCTGATAACCGAGTTTTTTCTCTAAGACCTTAGGAGCAACTAATTTGTCATCTGTGAAATTAGAGAGCAGTGTAGCGATTGAAAAGTCCATATTGTTGATTGTTCATTATTGATTGTTCATTGTTCATTGGGTAATTGTTGATTTGATGAACTATGAACCCTGAACTATCGAGCGTTTCTTTCCCTGATGAAGTGATGCCATTGAGCTTTGGCCTAGATTTTAGATTTTGAAGCGATTTTGGAGAGATTGATGAGGGAGTTGGGGGATTACGGGCTCTTCCCCCAACCTCCCGTTCTTCCCCAAATATCGCACGATTTTGGATGATTGCGGGCTTAAATCTAAAATCTAAAATCGCCTTCATTCCCAAATGCCGTCTCCGACTGTTGTTATGCTGACCTGCCGTCCTGACTCTTAAGTGACTAGAGACAAGCCGACGCCCTCATAGATCCTGTAGCGGGAGCTTGAGGCAAGAGGGCTTCGCCTCCTTTCTCTTACCTCAGCCTCTAGCTAACTCCTTGACACCTATCGCCTAAGCAGGCTTCAGCTAGAACAAGCACACCTCAGGTTGCTTCTGGCATCTAGCTGTCCTGAAAGGGCGACTAATGATGCAGCGGTGGTTTAGAAGCAATCCTTACGAGAGTTAATCGTGCTCGATCTACCTAGCTTTTGAGTGATGCCAACACTTTGACACACCAACTTCGCACTTTTGTGGCTTGTAATCTATCCCACTTCCTCAGTTGGAGTCTAAAGGAATGGCAGGGTAGGGTCATTCGTGTACTCAGCGGGCATATCCTAGACGCGAACAGCAGCCCGTTTTTGAATTGCCCAAGGCTAGGAACGGAGCTGAAACCTTTTGGATTATCCCAATGCAAGCAACTATCCTCTTGTGGGGTAGGCAACACGAGCATACCTGTATGTGGGGTGGGCTAGGAGAGCCCACTCTACAAGAAAATAGTATTTATACTTTCATTAGGATGCACCCAAACCAGTAGTAGCCTGCTTGACGCAACGCTTCCTTTGCGGGAGTGAAGGGAGCCGCAACGCCTATGCTAGAGTTATCCGTTGCCCCTCTTCCTAAAGACACTGGCTTCCACACGGTATGCCTGTATAGTCTTAACATTATACACTTCAGAAATGGCTTAACCATCCTGAGGTGGGAACGAAAGGTGCGCACTGATAACATAGCCCGGTAGTCTTACGACCTTGGCGAATAGCGGATCAATCCTCTGAAATTATCCCACGCTATACCGAAAGAGCAATTAGCACTGGATAGTTGACAGCGATTTCCCATCCCGAATAAGGCCGTGAGTTACAATAAGCAGTCTGTACCTATTTTAGTTTCTAGATGTCCGTTAAGAAAAACTGTTTCTTAAACAGCGGACTATATTTAGACGTTAATGTGAGATCCCGGAACAATATGCTTTGGGCTTTAGGGATTCCTCCTTTATCGTCTAGTCATAACGGCATTGCTATCGTTAAGCAACTTTGATGAGCCTAAATGGATTCAGTGGGAAGATTATGTTTACTCAATTCCGAGTTCGTTATCCCAAAGGCTGCTTGATTAGCGAATTGCTGACCATCAAGCACGGGAAGTATGTAGTGCGGGCGATGATTCAAATTGAAGGAGTCACTCTGGCTACTGGTATGGCTGCTGCTGAAACTGTTGAGTTAGCGGAAGACCAAGCTCGAACCAGAGCTTTGGCAGTTTTAGAGATTCACCCGGCAACAGCAAATGATGTTAGGGGTAGCGGAGTAGCTCCGTATAGCACTAACACCCCTGTACGAGTGGAGCGACCAGAAATGCAGGAACTAGCTGCCCAAAGTGTAGTGATCGCGCCTAGCTTTGCATCTAGTGCAATGGATACCTCCCAAGTTGCCAGTGAGATGTCAGTGCCTAGGTCGGTGCCTGCGACCATGCCTCAACCAGCGTTCTCATCAGAGCAACCCAGGCAAGACGACCAGATTCCTATTTATTCAGAAACCTTCGGTATGAGCAAGGATGCTGCTAGTCTCTCTTCGAGAGAACCAAGGCTTTCAGATGTATCTTCCTCTGGTATGCCGATATCTTGGGAAGCAAATTCCATTCCTTTTGGGGATGATTTTTCCTTTGGTGAGCTAGAAATGCCCGAGGAAAGGGATGCTTATGAGGTGGAAACACCCCCCACGATCCAACAAAAGCCTGTCTTTGATGAACCGTTATCTCGAATGGAGTACCAAGGAAATCAAGGGACACCAGAAGAGAGCCAGATAAATGTGCCTGTAACGCCTGCGTCTCAGTTTAGCTTTGGCCAATCCCCAACAAACATAGGGGACACATCTTTAACTAGCGGCTCAGTTGACATGTCTGAGATCATTGCTAGAACTGATGTTGAAATGAAGCGATTAGGCTGGAGTACCAAAAAAGGACGCGACCATTTGGTTCAAACCTACGGTAAGCGAGGACGTGCTCAACTGACAAATGAAGAATTACTGGACTTCTTACATTATTTAGAAGCCCAGCCATCACCAGAATATTAATCTTTTGGGATTGAGGATTGGGGACTGGGGAAGAAGTCAGGATTTGCATTCTTCTGTTCCTCAATCCCCCAAAAATTTGTCAGGCAACCCCAACTGGTGTGCGGGTAGCGGAGGGACGGCGGTCAATGACTTGGTCAATGAGGCCGTATTGCTTCGCTTCCTCTGCAGACATAAAGAAATCGCGCTCGGTATCCTGTTCAATTTGCTCTAGGGGCTGACCCGTATTCTGAGCAATGATCTCGTTCAAGCGGCGCTTGTGGTAGAGGATTTCCTTGGCTTGAATTTCAATATCGGTTGCCTGTCCCTGCGCACCACCTAGTGGCTGGTGGATCATGATTCGGGAATGGGGCAGACTCATCCGTTTGCCCTTGGCACCAGCGCAAAGGAGGAAAGCACCCATACTGGCAGCTAACCCAACACAGATGGTGCAGATATCGGGGCGGACTTGATTCATAGTGTCAAAAATGCCCATACCTGCGGTGACGGAACCCCCAGGAGAGTTGACGTAGAGATAAATGTCTTTTTCTGGGTCTTCTGCTTCTAGAAACAGCAGTTGAGCCACGATTAAGTTAGCTAGATCAGAATCAACCTGTTGTCCCAAGAAGACGATTCGCTCCCGCAGCAGCCGAGAGTAGATGTCAAAGGCGCGTTCACCGCGACCAGATTGTTCAATGACAGTAGGAATCATGGGCTGGAGCTTATTCTCTGATTTTTCTTAGATTGTAACGATTGTAGAGAAAAGGACTTGGTAATAGAAATTACGGATACCCGAAGGTTGGAAAATACATAATACTAAATCCGCTTGTCAAACCCTCTTTCCCTTTCAGTCGTAGAGACGTTCTGGCAGAACGTCTCTACAAGGTGAGAGCAGATTGCCTAAAAAGGGGTAGTAGCTCCGGATTTGGTACAACCCCAGTACATAGCTATATTGAACTCTTAATAAATGCCTTGACCTTGACCTACTAAGCAGCAAAGTAGTCAGCGCGATCGCTCCTACCGCAACAAAAGCGCGATTCTGGGGGAAGGCTACACCTGCTATCGCACCGCAGAGGACAGAAAGATCGCTCAGCCTTTTGGCATAGGGCGAGCTTACCACACTCGGCTGCACAAACGGTGTTAGCTAAGCGCCACTTATGTGAACACTTTTCATAGTGCAGTGGTAAAGCTGCTATGACAG
>CAZZWA010000302.1:0-7555 GCA_964657555.1 uncultured Microcoleus sp. | reverse complement strand
CAATACTATCTGGGGGATGACTTCCAAAGATAGTTCTCAGGCATTAGTCATTAGCTGAAACAGCAGAAGCCCCACACTGAATTTAGAGGGGGATATCTCGAAGCGTAGCTGAGTACCCCAATAAATCAGTGTGGGATGAATGCGAGGCTGACTCCGTACCTACGTCAGCCTACTACACAGATTCGGGTAGACGAGCAATCAAGCTTCTAATTAATTCGGATTTGGTCATCCCGCGTTTTATGGCTTCTGTTTCGAGCTGTTTGGATTCATATTCGGTGAGCCGAATCTCTAATCGAATGTTTTTCATTTTTCCCGGACATCTGTACGTACATATAATATACTATTACAGAGGTCGATAAACAGGAGGAAAGCAAAAATGAGAACCGCATATCAGTATCGATTGCGCCCAACAAAACAACAAGCAGCAGAACTAGACAGATGGCTGTCCAGGCTTTGCGCGCAATATAACTACTTACTTGCTGACAGGTTTAATTGGTACGAACAAAACCGTTCCCCCATCAATGCTTGTCCTCTTGTTTGTCACTTACCAGAACTGAGAGAAAATCCCGATTATTTCTCTCAAAAGAAAACACTGCCGGAACTCAAAAAAGCACATCCTTGGTACGCTGAAATCTACTCTCAAGTACTTCAGGATGTCGTTAAACGAGTTAAAGTAACGTTCGACAGGTTTCTTAAGGGCGATAGTAATGGTAAACGTAGCGGTAGACCACGCTTTAAAGCACGGAACCGCTACAGAACTTTCACTTATCCTCAGATGAAAGAAGGGTGTTTGCAAGGCAATTTGATTAACCTTCCAATGTTTGGAAAAGTTAAGGTTGTTTTGCATCGACCAATCCCTAACGGGTTCAAAATCAAAACAGCTTCTGTGACGAAAAAAGCGGACGGCTATTACGTTACTCTTTCATTAGAAGACAAAACTATTCCTGAAATTAAGCCTGATTTCAACCCAAATAAAATTATAGGGATTGACGTTGGTCTGAAAGAATTCTTAACAACTTCTGAGGGTGAAACTGTTGCTATTCCTCAGTATTACCGCCAGGCTCAAAAACGCCTCCGAGTAATTCAGAAGCAGGTGTCACGTCGTAAAAAAGGAAGCAACCGTAGACATAAAGCTGTTAAACAACTTGGGAAGCAACACAAAAATGTAGCGGACAAACGCAAGGATTTTCACTTCAAAACAGCTAAGTATCTACTATCAAAATACGACGTTATCGCTCATGAAGATTTGAACGTCAAAGGTCTAGCTCGTACAAAATTAGCAAAATCTGTGTTGGATGCTGGCTGGTCAAGCTTTCTGTCAATACTGACAAACAAAGCCGAAAACGCTGGTTTGTTGGTTATCCCAGTAAGCGCTCACAATACCTCACAAGATTGTTCTAATTGTGGCGAGAAAGTCCCAAAAAAGCTGCATATTCGCTGGCATGACTGCCCTGATTGTGGGTGTAGTCTTGACCGAGACCATAATGCAGCAATAAATATAAAGAATAGAGCGGTGGGGCAACCCGTTCTTAAAGCTCAGTTAATGTCCTATGCAATAGCAGGAGTCTCTGAGAAGCCTACACCATACTGTACTCAGTTGGTGTAGGAGTTGTCACTAATGATTAATGACCAATGACCAACGATTAACAAGGCCAATGACATCAGCTACTTCTAAGTTTTCCATTTTGCTACTTCCTGGCTGGTCCGTCATGGATAGATACCTGATCGCTGAGCTAATCTCGCCCTTCTTGTTTGGCATGGGGCTATTTTCCTCCTTAGGAGTAGCGATTGGTAGCTTATTTGACGTACTGCGAAAAGCTGTGGAAGCAGGTATACCGATGTGGCTTGTGGTAAAAGTGATGCTGTTAAATCTGCCACAGTTCATCTCTTATGCCTTCCCCATCTCAGTGCTACTAGCTACCTTACTAACCTATAGTCGTCTTGCCAGCGACAGTGAACTGGTAGCTTTGCGTAGTTTCGGAGTAAGTATTTATAGATTAGTGCTACCGTCGGTTGTTCTGAGTTTGATCGTCACTTGTTTGACTTTTGCGTTCGATGAGTATATAGTTCCAGTTGCTAATTATGAAGCTAACCATACACTAGATCAAGCACTAAACAAAGACAAGCCCTCCTTTCAGGAGAATAATATTTTCTATCCAGAGTATGGAGTTATCCAGCGCTCCGACGGTAGAAAAGAGCAGGTTCTAAGACGTCTGTTCTACTCACAAAAGTATGATGGGAAACAGATGAAGGGATTAACCATCTTAGATTGGTCACAGGATGGTCTCAACCAGATTTTGACTGCACAAACTGCCGCTTGGAATCCAGCCCAGAACCTCTGGGATTTTTTTAATGGCACTATTTATATAATTTCTCCCGATGCTTCCTACCGCAACATTGTGAGGTTTGAGCACCAAAAGGTGCAATTACCTCACACTGCTTTGGATGTTGCTAGCAGTGGTCGGGATTACGGTGAAATGAACCTTGCACAAGCTAGAGAGCGCTTGGATATAGAGCGCTTGGGTGGCAACCAGCAGAAAATTCGCAAACTCCTGATCCGCATTCACCAAAAAATAGCCTTACCTTTTGCCTGTGTTGTCTTTGGTTTGGTCGGTGCAGCTTTGGCTAATAGACCACACCGTACAAATAAAGCAACTGGCTTTGGTATTAGTGTGTTGGTAGTTTTTGCCTACTATATGCTGATGGCCTTTGGCGATTTTCTGGGGTTAAGCAACTATATCTCGCCAATGATGGCTGCTTGGTTGCCGAATCTCTTTGGTTCAGTCGCAGGCGGGTGGTTATTAATCCGGACAGCCTAGCGCAACGCGATAGAAATGCCTCAGCAGTTGATGATTTTTTGGGAGAAGTAGCAATCTTCAAAAGAGCGATTTAGCTTGCACAAGTCTGTTCTACCTATACTCCCGCCAGGGATTTAAATCCCACAGCGAGTAGCCCAAGTCGGTTAAAATTCAGAGCTTGTACCATTTTCAGTAAGCCCCACAGTCCGCCTTTCACTCAAGTTCAAGGCTCATAGCCCAAGTCCATTGAAATTGAATGAAATTCTTACTCAGTCATCTTCAGATGACTTTACAGCAGATTGCAAGTTCATGGAGTACACCCCTCCCCTTACTAAGGTAGGGAGAATTCATCAAGCAGAGAAAAAAGTGAGAGGATGAGAAATAATGACTGGATAACAGAGCCGTCAACAGAAGTGGACAGTATGGACTCACAAAGAATTCTCCACAGCAGCCTGGGGCAAAGACTACAAACAGTGCGAGATTATCGCAGAGGCCGCACACGCACAAAGCGATACCCACTGTGGCTGATGCTATTAATCGCGCTCTTGGGAGTGATGAGTGGATGCTATGGGTATAAAGCCTTGGAGGAGTTTGGTATCCGACATTACCAGGAGTTGTGTGAGATATTGGAGTTGAAGCTCAAAAGGATGCCGTCAGATACAACCATCAGGCGGATGTTGCACAAGGTAGATTGGGCCAAGTTGACACAGATATTTAATGCCTGGGCTTTGGTTGAGTTTGAACCAGAGGCCGGAGAATGGGTAGCCGTGGATGGGAAAAGTATCAAGGGGACAGTGGAACACCCTCAGGATGGATTCCAGAACTTCGTAAGTGTGGTGTCAGTGTACGCACATACTCAGCGAGTGGTGGTGGCCCAAAAGAGCTTTGAAAACAAAAAACAAAGCGAAATTCAAGTGGTACAAGAATTGTTGCAGGAGTTGCCGCTCACAGGAGTGGTGGTGAGTATGGATGCCTTGCATTGTCAAAAAAAACTGTGGCCTCTCTAGTAGCTCAGGGGAATGATTACTTAATTACAGTCAAGGGAAACCAGCCGACGTTAATGCAGCAATTTCAAGAGGCTTGTGCACAAATGACACCTGAATCACAGATAGTGCAGTTGGACACGACTCGTGGTCGGGTGGTACAGCGGACTGTGCAAGTGTATGCGGCCCCACCAACTTTAGCGCTCACTTGGCCTGGGGCTGAGTGTTTAGTTGTCGTCTATCGTCAAGGCACTCGTCAAGGACATAGCTTCCAGACAACCAGCTTTTATCTAACCAGTTTAAAGTTGTCTGCGGTGGAAGCCGCCCTAGGTATTCGCCTTCACCGTGACATTGAAAATGGATTGCACTGGGTCAGGGATGTGGTCTTCTGTGAGGATGCGGCACCTTTTCCCCAGAAAGCTTGCGCCCTCAATTGGTCTATCCTCCGCTCGCTCGCTCTCAACCTGTTTCGCACTCATGGCTACCATTCTTTGACCCGTGCCCTCCGTCTGTTTAGCCATGACTTGAGCCGACTCTTCTGTCTGTTGACTGGGGATGCTCCCGCCGCAACTGCCGCCTTCACTTAGGTGTTGACTCTTGAAGCCCCTCTGCCATTGCGGCACCCTTGCTGGTGCTTCCTCGTTGTCACCACCACTTTTTCACACCCCACTTAGAGATGATGCTCAGCGATATACTCATGTCGGAATGGCCCCAATCTCTTGGTTTTGGGTTGGGTTGACTGATGCTGTCCTTGACTAAAAACAATTCCATCCTTTCCCCTTCTCTTTTTTCTCTGTTCAATGAATTCTCCCTACCTTACTAAGGGGAGGGTGCCCGATAGGGCGGGTGGGGTAGTGTACTTCACGTAGATGAAAAGCGCTGTAGCTATTAGCCTGGAGGTTTAAACCTCCGGGCGGGTCAAGTATTTTTGCCAGAAGTGTATTTATTCTTGAGGCTGCTTTCCAGACTTTAGCCGAGTGTCCCATAACCATTCTCTATAGCTGCATCGTATATCCTACCAATTGAGGTATAATATTCAGACTCTACAGCAACGTAGCAGCGTATCTGCGCCTGATTCATTGCCTGTCGCAATTCTGTATCAGGTTGCAATAGCACAGACAGCATCTGCTCAATAAATGCCGAACCAAGGTGCTGTGCTACCACCACAGGTGGCATAGGACATGGCCCGATTGACTCAATCACTTGCAAACGAGTCGATAGTGCTGGCCAGTCATGTAGTTCTCGTTCTAATACAGTACTATCAATTGCCGAACAGTCTGCCACTCCGTCAACAACTAGTCTGATAGAACGTTGATGGGAACCTGACTGGATGGCCTTGCCAAAAAAGTTACAGGGATGCCCAGCTTGAATGAGCTTTTGGCGCACTAAGTTGTAACCACTGTTCGACCCCAGATCGTTGTAGCACCAAGTTTTACCCACCAAGTCATCAAAGGTTGTGAGGCTGCTGTTAGCACTAACTATGATATCAGAGAAGTAAATTGGGCGATCGCCATAGCGTTTCCCTTGCATCACTGGTGCAGCTAACGCCTTCAGTTGACCAGGGATGACTTGATTGAGCTGTACGAAGGGTAGACCACAGATAAAGGCAACATCCAGTCGATCTTGCAGCATCGCTGGATCTTCTAGAGGATCGTATTGACTCTGCACAGTATGCGTTTTTACACCTAATACGCGCTCTAGATCTGCCCCAATCGCCTCATAGAACCAGAACATATTGGGAGCCAAGTACGATACTAAACTGAGTTGGTCGGGTCGGCTGCTCGCGTTTTTTCTTTCCATTAGCTAGTTTCCGGTGATTTCTCTAAAAAACTTATAATAAATAAAATCTATCGTTTTAATAAATTTTATTTATTGCATTTATTCATAAGGTTGTCTATGTTGAAATTAGTCTGGATTGAATACGAACCCAAAGCAAGGCACAAATGGTGGAAGAGGCCAATCAGGTAAACCTATACAGCTTTCTCTATCAACGCCGTCGCTACTACGGTCAAATCAGGTCAGAAGCGCTAGCGTTCAATACCAACCTACAGGAATTTGCCCAAAGAGTCAGCTACATCTGCATTTTAGAGAGTCAAGGGAAGCTCTCCCCAAAAGAGGCGTATCACCCAATTAATACTCTTTGAGAGTAGTTAAAAGGCAGCTTTTGAGCGCTAGGTTCAGTCTAAATACAGAGTAATAAGCCTAAGTATTGAGAATTGAAGATGGTTAAAAATTGCTCCAATGAACTTGGCCCTAGCAACTTAATTAAACTAGCTGAGGAACTTAAAGGTGGTAAGGCTAATTCCTCAGCTATGGTTCAAGTTATCAACCACCTATTGATACAACCACATACAACTGCTTCGTTAGTTAAAAAGATCGGTGTGTATAGTTCTGCTTATATTAGCAGCTGTTTGAGGAGGTTGAGGAAGGCAGGACTTATAGACTCTGTCTGGGATCATAAGCTTTTATGCCTAGTTTATTACAATCTTAAATTAGAGAGGCTCCGGGGACTTTTCTAGTCAGGAGTGCGGTTTCTTTTTGGGCTGTCAAGAAATAAGTTTTATTAATGGCCATTAAACAGAACTGCTAAAACTGTGCTTCATTAAGGGCGGCCTCTCGTCTCTGCAAATTGTGTTACTCTTGCTGGTTACTACAGAGCCGCGCAACTCATTGTGGATTTAAAAGATCTCAACCCAGTTTTGCCAGAGAATAAACCCTGCTGCAAACAGCAGAAAACAGCCAAATCCCTGCTGGAGTTGTTGGGATTTGATCAATGGAACCAAGCGAATACCTAAGATCATGCCGAGACTGGCAGCAGTTGTAAAGGACGCGATTAACTGCCAATCTAGCTCCACCTGACCAAGATAACCGAGGAAGCCGGTCACTGATTTGAGGGCAATAACTAATAAGGAAGTGCCTACTGCCTGTTGGATTGGGATGCCCAGCAAAACTAGGGCAGGTACAATAGCAAAGCCGCCGCCGACTCCCACCAGTCCCGTTAAAACACCTACGCCAATCCCTTCAATTGCAATCCACAACCAGAGATAACGGTGTTTTGACGCATGTGGCAAGTCTTCGTCTTCAGACTTGGGCACAGCCTTTGAGGAGTCAGCACTTTTGCAAATCATCAAAACTGCTGCTAGCAACATAGTAACGGCGAACAGTCCCATTTGTACTGTGTCAGTAATCAAAGGAATGGCAGCTAGCCGCGCCCCCAAGTATGCCCCTAGCATGGCAGATGGACCGAATAAGAGAGCAGTTTGGAAGCAAATATTACCCAACCACCAGTAGGGAATAGCACCGAGGAGGCTCACCATACCGATGATCGCTAGAGACATGGCGATCGCAGTTTTGGGCGCAACTCCCATCACATAAACTAAAACAGGAACTGCCAGAATAGAACCACCACCGCCAATTAAGCCCAGACTGACTCCAATGACTGCTGCCAGAAAATGACCGACTATTGCCGTACTCATCATAAATACCTCTGAGGTTTCGCTCTAAACTTACTGGTCGTCAGGTAGTTTGGCTAGTCAACAACCCCACCCACAAGGGGATAAGGTTTTACGCACGATCAACAAAAAAATCCCCCTGCTATTGCGGTGACAGGGGGATGTTCTAGTCCATAAACACAATGCTGCTCAGTTCTCTCTCTTGAGAGACTATTCCATTGTGATAAACACGTTTGTACCTGCAATGGCAGAGGTATGTCAGGGCGATCGCTTCTGATTCTAAAGTTTCTAATCCCTGATAGGGATTCAGGTAGGTTCAGAG
>CAZZWA010000301.1:0-7557 GCA_964657555.1 uncultured Microcoleus sp. | reverse complement strand
GGCGGCGGTAGCGGCTTTGGTGGTAGCGGCGGTAGCTTTGGCGGCAACGGCAGCAAGGATGGTGGTGGCGGCGGCGCAGGTCTTGGCGGTGCGATTTTTGTCCGCGCTGGCTCTCTTACCATCACTAACAGCGCCTTCCAAAGCAATTCAGCTACAGGTGGTCAAAGGGGTGCTGGCAGCAATGCCGGTAGTTCTGGCACTGCTGGTCAGGGCAGTGGCGGTACGATTTTTGTCGCCACGGGGGCAAGTGCAACGATCGCCAACAGCACCATCTCTGGCAATACAGTTACCAACGATGGCGGCGGCATCTACAACTACGGTGGCACGACGAATCTGACCAATGTGACGATTGCCAATAACACGGCTGGCGGTCAAGGTGGTGGACTCTTAAATAATGGAGGAACTGTGAATGTCACAAATACCATCATTGCTCTTAACAACGCCACTAATCCTGATGTTTCAGGAATCCTCAATAGCACTGGTTACAACTTAATTGGCACTCCGACAGGAGGTTCTGGCTTTAATAGCACTGACCGACTAAACGTCGATCCTCTGCTTAGTCCCTTAGGAGATTACGGTGGCCCTACTAAAACCTATGCACTGCGTCCCGGCAGTCCGGCACTCAATGCTGGAAGTGCTATTGCTGGCATCACCACAGATCAACGCGGTATCGCCCGACCACAAGGCAGTGCGCCGGATATCGGTGCCTTCGAGCTACGTTTCTCAATAACTGCCATCGCTGGTACACCCCAAAGCGCCACTGTTGGCACCAACTTCTCCACTCCTGTGCAAGCCAAAGTGAGCGACGAGTTTAACAATCCTATCAGCGGTACCAACATCACTTTCGCTGCACCTTTTAGTGGCGCTAGTGGCACATTTGGTGGCGGTACTATAGTCCCCACTGATACTTCCGGCGTCGCCACAGCCCCAACATTTACTGCCAATACTGTCGCAGGAATCTACAACGTCATAGGTACAGCTAAAGGAATTGGCAGTGTGAACTTCAGTCTCACCAATAATGTGGCACCCGTACCTGTGGCACCTGCACTCGTACCACCCACATCTGTGGTACTCGCATCCAAGCAACAAGATCATGAAATTGGGCGATCGCTTCAGCAAGAGGAGTCCTCACCCAAACCTCTACCAGCACCAACTTTTGTAGCATCTTCAAGTATTCTTGCCTGCGTGTTACCTGATGAGGCCACACTTAACCAAATTAACGTCTTCCTGCCCACCATCGCCGCTTACATGAATGATGATAGAGGTGGCACTTTATCAATCAACCTCAATGATTCGTTACAAAAATGCAGCCAAGATTTAATTGCCTTACCAGGAAATCAAGATTTATGGAAGCGCCACTTGCTAGCACTAGTCAGTCAATCCATCGGCGCTGAGTATACTAGCTTACTCAATATCAGCTTTGAATTGTCCCCAGGGAAAATTACTGCCCTTGTCTCAGTAGCCAAAGCAGCCACTCCAGCCTTTGTCAAAGAACAGCAGACACGGGTATTTTATATCCGGCAAAGCAATAGTATCCGCGCTCTAGATCGAGTTGCCACTGAGCAATATATCAGGGAAAACTGGTAAGCTGCTTTGGCGGTTAAATTGCCTTTTTTGCCCGAGTTCATTGAGACTCTTCCCCAATCAACCTAGCAGTCCTGTTTGATTTACGAAAAATGGGTGAAGAGGCTAGCCTCTTCACCCATTTTTTATAGATCTGGATTCAATCGAAAATAGCGAATTCAGGACAACTGATACCAAACCCGCTTGTAAAATCCTCTTTTCCCTTCTAATCGTAAAGACGTTCCGCCGAAAGGTCTCTACAAGGTGAAAGCAGATTGCCAAAAAGGGGGTAGTAGATCCGGATTTGGTATGATTGACTTACTTAGAGAGTTAGGCTGGTGCTTGATGAACCATGCTCTCAAGAGCGCTGAACATAGAAGGGTCGATTGCAATATTCAGTTTCTCTGCTACTCGGCGACCGCAATCAAGATCAGCTCTAAAGAAATGGCACAACTGCCGCATCTGAATGTCTCGATTGGCTTGGTTGAGGCTGCTGACAATATTGTTGATGAGACGCGTTTTCTGGTCGGGGTTCATCAAACGATAGAGATCTCCCGCTTGGGTATAATCATCATTGCCTGCCTGATGGTCATAGCGGTCTGCTACAACATTACCCAAGGGTAAAGGTGGCTCTGCATAGCCCGGATTCTGCTTCGGTGCATTATCATAGCTGTTAGGCTCATAATTGGGTGTGCTGCCCCCGTTGTCACCCAATGCCATGAAGCCATCTCGCTGATAATTCATCACTGGACACTTAGGCTTGTTGACGGGCAACTGCTGGTAGTTAACTCCTAAGCGATAGCGGTGAGCATCAGGATACGACATGATGCGAGCTTGTAACACCTTATCTGGAGAGAAACTGATACCTGGTACCACGGCACTAGGAGAGAAAGCTGCCTGTTCTACTTCAGCGAAGTAGTTTACAGGATTGCGGTTGAGTTCCAGGATACCGACTTCAATCAGAGGATAGTCGGCATGCTTCCACACCTTAGTCAAATCGAAGGGATTGTCAGGATGTCTGGATGCTTGCTCCTCGGTCATTACCTGAATGCACATCCGCCACTTCGGATAATTTTCCTGCTCAATGGCTTCGATTAAATCCCGAGTAGCGTGGTCGGGATCTTCCCCCTTGACTCGGATAGCTTCTTCATTGGTTAGGTATTCGTGCCCTTGGAGCGTTTTGAAGTGAAACTTGCACCAGACTCTCTCATCTTGATCATTGATCAAGCTAAAGGTGTGGCTACCGTAGCCGTTCATATGACGGTGGGTTTTAGGAATACCCCGATCAGAGAAGAGAATGAAAACCTGATGCAAAGACTCAGGGCTGAGAGACCAAAAATCCCACATTGTATTGGGGTCTTTGCAGTTGGTTTGCGGATTTCGCTTCTGGGTGTGAATAAAGTCTGGAAACTTAAGCGGGTCGCGAATGAAGAAAACAGGCGTGTTGTTGCCGGTCATGTCCCAGTTACCTTCTTCGGTATAGAATTTTACCGAAAAACCACGGGGGTCGCGCTCAGCGTCAGCAGACCCTTTTTCTCCACCTACAGTAGAGAAGCGAGCTAGCACTTCGGTTTTCTTGCCGACCTGAGAAAATAGTTTGGCTTTAGTATACCGGGTGATATCTTTGGTGACGGTGAATGTACCAAAAGCACCAGCACCCTTAGCATGAACGACCCGCTCAGGAATCCGTTCGCGGTTGAAGTGAGCGAGCTTTTCTAGTAAATGGAAATCCTGCATGAGCACTGGGCCACGCGGGCCAGCGGTTAAAGAGTTTTGGTTATCAGCAACAGGATAACCATCAGCCGTTGTCAATGTTTTGCGTTCGTCCATTGTATAGATCTTTTCCAATGAGGTGAACTAAGTACTCATGCCAGCAGATCAGCTATATATGGCTTACACTTTTCTCTAGCCATAAAAGTAAAGCCGTTATGAGTTCGTATTTTTATCATACTCGTTACGAATTCAGTTTGCCAAGCACTGGCGCTTTTTGCATGCAAAGGAGTTCGCCTAGAGCATCGGTCAAGTATTCAGATTTCAGTGGTGCTAGGCAGGGTCGGTGGAAATTCACGGATTTTCCGTAGGTACATAGAATAGTTAATTTGTCAATCTCGATTACTTGACCGACTCCCTAGCCGAGGGGCGATCGCCTTGGTACTTCGTAGGGGTTGATTGTGTTGCTGTACGCAGTCGGGATAGCGATGCGTCCGTTTGGGCATGATGTCAATCACATTCCTCAGAGCTTAGTTTGATACCCCAATCCGGACTAAATATTGAAGCACTATAGCGTTTGACCTAAGACTGAACTATTGCAGATTGCATCATGACTCATATCAAATCTGCCGGAATCCCCTAAATACTCGCACTAAGTACGGGAGTATTTTTGCGAGTAATTCACCAGAATTGAGCTCATATATTCCTTAAGGATTTTTCAAATTAACCCATATGAGAGAGGGATTGAGATTGTCAAGCCTGATAATCTGTAATTGTTAGTAAAACGACGTTTACCAAACCAGAACAATGAACATTCTTGCTTGGGTAGTTTTAGGTCTGATTGCTGGCGCTATTGCTAAAGCCCTCGATCCTCAAGCTCGGGGTGGTGGTATTATTTCTACAATTCTCCTGGGAATTATTGGAGCGTTTGTCGGCGGAAGTTTGGGTCTTTTTCTCACAACAGGGCATTTGACCCTAGCTGCTAGTAGTTTGAGTGTTCCTGGTGTTGCCGTAGCCGTAATTGGCGCGATTATTGCCGTCTTTGTGTGGAATTTGCTGACTCGTAGAACAGCTTTATAAAGGCGATATTAAACCTTAGGTGTCAATAACAAAATAATATATTACCCAGACCGCTGTATATCAAATACATGACATACAGCGGTTTTGCTATTAGAAATTCTTTAGAAGCAGGTTGAGGAAGTCAGTGCGATCGCTCTGTTCGGAAAAACTGCCTCTACAAGCAGGTTAGCTGAAATAGGGCGAGACGCAGCTTACCCCCCTTCTATACCCCCTAGTTGACACAGGGAGGAGAAAGCTCTTACAGTTCTAGTAGGAGGAACTGCATAAATATGCCATTGTATAGATGCGTTGTTGCGTATCGCTATCAACAATCCTATCGTGTGGGCTTAGGTTTGCTGGCAATTGGGCTAGTTGGCAGAGAATCAAACTTTGGGATTGCATCTGAAGCAATGTGCAAGTTTTCTCAGAATGATGGTCGAGCTACCGGAGTGTGGGCGTGTTTGAAATCACACCTTTACGTAATTAGTATCATCAAAAAAACATATTATCTTCACATTTATTACAGATCTTAATCACTAAAACTTCATACCATATATTTCAAGATAAAGAAGTAAATAAATAAATCCTTGACCTGCATAATGATGTTAAAACATAATTTCGCATCCACAATGACTGCCCCATCTAACGTAGAAGACTTGACCGTCAATAACAAGAGAGCAATGGCAAGACTAAACAGGGCAATAACCTTCTCTCAGGGACAATTTTCAGCGATTTTGGTACGCTGCGACGATATCAGCATGCGAGACAAAATAGTCAAACAACTGCGAGAGCAATCATCAGTCCCAATTCAAACACTTGTTCTATTACCATCGGTAGATACGCTTTATACAACAATCAAGGTCAGCCTAGGAAGTCAGAAGCCACAAGCTTTGATGGTAATGGGTTTGGAGTCTGTAGTTGCTATTGAGCAAGTGCTAGTGTCTACAAACCTCATCCGGGATGAATTTCGCAAACGGTTTTCATTTCCGCTAGTATTGTGGGTGACTGAAGAAATTATGCAAAAGTTGATTCGGCTGGCACCTGATTTCAAAAACTGGACTGCTAATGCTATCCTGTTTGAAGGCGCTAAAAGCCATGTAGTGCTTAGTTGAGTTGTCAGCCATAATTACTACTTAAAAATTACTTATAAGAGTTATTTGCCAAACTCATATATAGATTTTGCGTAAAACCACCTATTTGGGTGAAGTAAGAATTAATAATATTAACTTTAAACGGTAGCAAGTACTTGAAAAGTCGCTCTCAAAAGAACTGAGACGCTCAATTACGGAAACAACAAGCAATATGTCAGAGTCTATATTTTTGTCTCTGTTGCACTCAGTCACGAATGTCAACGTCTGAGCAAGTGCTAGAGAGCGTGCTAGCGACTTGAAGTACTAATCTTTAATTGATGTTTTCTGTCAAATTCATGAGCGAGAATCACTCCACATCAGCCAATCTAGGTAAAACAGCTACTCAGCTGCCACAGATTTTTGCCACCCTAGTGTTGACCAGCATCCTCTCCCTGAGTGGGAGTCTAACACTGTTGCAAGCTGCTAATGCTGCCCCAACACAACTTGCCCAGTCTGCCGCTAGTGAAATCCTCAAGGATAAACAAGGCGATAACCGCTTACCCCCTCGATTAGCCAATGCTGTTCGCCAGGATTTGTCCCGCAGGGTAGGAATTGCCCCTGGAAAGCTGAAAATTACTGAATTCAGCCGGAAAACCTGGTTGAATGGTTGCTTGGGGCTTTCTCTCCCTGGGGAATTCTGCGCTGAAGCTTTAGTCCCTGGTTGGCGCATCGTTTTGTCTGATGGTACTCAAACCTGGTTTTACCGCACTGATACTCAGGGACAGGTTCTGCGTTTGGAAGATCGGAGTGCTAGTAACTTGCCCAAAGATGAAAAGGCTAGCGAGATTGGTAGTACAGGCACCCTCAAGCCAGCTAAGATTTCCCAGAACGAGTTGCCACCACCTTTGTCAGAAGGCGCGATCTTTCGAGCGATCGCTAGTGGGGGCATTACAGGGCAAACCTACGAAACAACCCTCACAAACGATGGGCGAGTGCTGCGGGCTTTGGTTAATCCCAACAATGCAAAAGCCTCTGTGACGGAAATTCGCCAAATTTCCCCTCAACAGATTCAGCAGTTTCAACAGCTGCTAGAGAGCCAGAAATTCTCTTGCTTCAATCAACTAAGTTACCAAGTTCCTGAGGGTGCAGCTGACTTGATCACCATCACGCTCACCAGCCCAGGTGGCACGACCAAATATGTAGAAATTGTTCAAGGCAGTCTGCCTAAAGCTTTGCAGGAAGTTATTCAAGGCTGGAATCAAATAGCCAAAGGTTAAACTCTCAGTTGTCGTAGGTTAGCAGAGAGCATAATCTACGGTTTTTTTATCAAGATTATTATGTTTTCCGGCTAACTTTGCTAGAATTCTAATCATAAGTAGAATTTTTAGCAATTTATGAGCGTTCAGCCTAGACAACTTGACGATTCACTGCCAACTCAGTCTCCGATAGAACCGATGTTTTACTACTTCGCCTACGGTTCCTGTATGTGCCCAGTGGATTTGAAGCGCACGCTAGGCGAGAACACCCATGCATACGTCGTCGGCCCAGCGACACTCAAAGGCTACCGACTGGGCTTTTACTGGCGCTCAGCCCATCGCAACTGTGGAGCACTTGATGTCGTGAAAGACTCAACTGCTAATGTAGAAGGTGTTCTGTATCGGTTGCCATCAAGATTTAGCGCCGCCCTTGATGAACGAGAAGAAGTCCCCCAAGATGGCTATCGTCATGAAATGGTAAACGTTTCCTGTAATGGTCAGGTTTATACAGGCGTTCGTACCTATGTAGTCGTTAACAAGTTGTCAGAAGAACTCGCACCAAATGATTGGTACTTCAATGTTGTCCTGCGTGGGGCGTTAACCTGTGGACTGCCAGAGCAGTATTGCTGGCAGCTATTTAACCACATGCATCAGTTAATGCAGCGCAATTGGCAAACGCAGTCACTGCGATCGGCTTAGTGCCAAATCTGGGAGAACTCTTTTGCCTTTGTACTGCTCAATCCATTTAGTATCAAGAATTACTGTGGATCGTGAAGCTAAATGCCTTTCCTTGTGGAACAGTTTACCACCCCCAGTTGCGCCCGTCACTCCCAGCTAAAAGTCTTTTATTATAGTACGGTTATTAGATAAATATTTAGTATTTTATGGGTTGCCTTTCT
>CAZZWA010000300.1:1521-7560 GCA_964657555.1 uncultured Microcoleus sp. | reverse complement strand
TACAAACTTTCACAGCATTATCTTCTGTCCTACCACTTCTTATTGGGCCAGATGGATAATCTAGATAGTTATTGATACATTTAATAACAGATTGACTTGCTTCAGGTGTTGTGGCATTTTGACAAGCTCGCTCAGCATTATCTTCAGTTCTGTTACTTCTTATTGAGCCCGACGGATAATACAGATAATTATTGATGCAGTTAAGGATGGATTGACTAGCTTCGGATGGTGTTGCGTTTTGACAAGCTCGCTCAGCATTATCTTCACTCCTACCACTTCCTCGTATACTAGATGGATAATCTTGATAATTGTTTATACATTTGGCAATTAAATCAACAGAATCTTGGGCATAAACCTGGTGAGAAGCTAGCAAGTTTACTGCTGCTAAGCCTGCTAAGCTTGCCACACAACTAACAATTTTTGAGGTATTTATAGTCAGAGATTTCATGGATGTTAAAATGTTTATTTCCTTTTGTTCAAAAGATCATCTCTATTTTCTTTTTGCATCGGGGCATCTCTTCAAAAATTACCTCTCATCCACCTTGTTAGAGCAGTGTTAAATCAGCGCGGAGTGTGATATCCAAATCTCTGTAACTTTTATGCGACTCAAGAACACTCCACCTATAGTAATAACTGCGGCACTTGCTAAGAATGATTATAATATAGGCTTAAGCTAAATTAATTATTGCTTGGCAGTTCTTAATTTTCTATTCACAGATGTGAATTATTGCCCTATACACATCTGTGAATCGGATATATTACAGCTAAAGATCGCAGGCGGTGCCGTTACACGGCGTTAACACACCCTACACATTTAAAATTCACTCGCTCAATCAGTTTTTAGTGGTTAATAGTCGAAATTTCATTTGTCAAAGCTTTCCTCTACTAACTACTATCTACTAACATACTTGGCGCTCAGTGCAACATGTCAGCATGACAGCTTACCTAACTAAATAAGGCAGGTCGGTGATGGCTCCAAGGTTTCGCCGCTTCTAGCTGGGCTGCTAGAGCAATGAGAGTGGCTTCATCAGCTGGACGTCCTACTATCTGGATACCTACTGGCAAACCAGTGCTTTCATCAAAGCCAGTCGGAATAGCGATCGCAGGCAGTCCGCTGGCATTGAATGGCGGACAGGGTGCTACCCAACCACTAATCTTTTGCAATGTTTCTTCTGGACTCAGATCCGCCCATTCACCAACGCGAATCTGCGGATGCAGATAAGTCGGTAGTACCAATACGTTGTAGCTGTCAAAAAACGCCACAATCCGCCGTGCTATTATTTGCATCTGGGTGACAGCCTGCAAGTATTCACTAGCAGAACCAGATTGCTGAGCAATCCAGCGATTTATCGGCTGAAGAAACTCACTGGGAAGCCCTGCTGCTGCCACACCTGCCTGCCAAATCTTAACAAAAGGTTCAACCAGACCGTTGAAATCTGGACAACCGGGTTCCACAATATGACCCATCCCTTCGAGCAGCTTAACAGTCTCTAGCACCTGCTTCTGACACATTGGATGAGCGTCACCTAGAGGTGGAACTGCTGTAGAGAAAGCAATCCGGAGGGGCAACCCTCCTGTAGTTGCCTCTAGCGGTTGTTGTGCAGCTGCTAAAAATGGCTTCTCTGGATTGGGCAACCAATAGGGGTCACCAGTCACATAGCCAGACATAATATCGAGTAGCGCTGCCGCATCAGCGACGGTACGAGCTAGAGGGCCATTAGAGGCAATGCCGCTTTGATGATCTCCCACTGGTGCATAAGACACCCTACCCCGTGCCGGTTTGAGCCCCACTATTCCACAACAGAAGGCAGGACCGCGAAGCGATCCACCACCATCAGAACCTTGAGCAATGGGAGAAAGTCCTGCTGCCACAGCCGCTGCTGCACCGCCACTCGACCCCCCTGGCGTGTAATCCAAATTCCAAGGATTCCGAGCTGCTGGAAACCCCATTGGTTCTGTATAAGGCAAAGATCCCAGTTCAGATGTCGCCGTTTTGCCAAGAATAATGAACCCAGCCTGCTTGATTCGCACGACCACTCCATCATCGTGGCTAGCTACTTTATCTATCAGTGCAGGTGTCCCATACGTACACCGGACATCGGCAACGGCGTTGAGGTCTTTGATAGAAATCGGTACGCCAAAAAAAGGCGGCAAGTTTGTAGGGGTATTCCCTGCACGATCACCTCTACTGAGTATCTCTGTCTTCGCCTTGGCATCTTTAAGAGCCATGTCAGCTGTGACGGTGAAATAGCTACCCAACTGGGAATCAAACTGCTGGATGCGCTCCAGGTAAAGTTCCACCAACTCAAGGGGCGAAACTTCTTTGCTGCGGATCAGCCGTGTTTGTTCTAGAGCTGAAGCAAAGGCTAAATCAATTTTATTCATTATTAGTTGCTAGTTATTGTTGATAGTTTATTGTCAGGGATTTATTGGGAAAAATACTCAATTAGGCTTTCTATAGCTCTTACGTTTTCTCAATAGGTCGATGCTAAGCTCTCTCTACACCCAGAGAAAAGACAGTATTCAAGAAGACAAAATACCCAAATACAGATCAGATCGCGCAACCATCGCAATTCGGGATCGAGCTAAAGGGAGTCAGGCAGAGGACAAGGGGTATTCTATTTTCTCCTTGTCCTTTTTGATAGTCGAGCGCAGTATAAATGCGCATTAGCTTAAACCTGCGAACGGTCAGTTAAAATCTCATAGCCAGTTTCTGTCACCAGTACCGTATGCTCAAACTGTGCCGATAGGGAGTTATCCACCGTCACGGCTGTCCACTTGTCTGCCAAAACGCGGGTGAATTTCGAGCCAGCATTTAAAATTGGCTCAATGGCCAGCGTCATTCCCGCACGGAGCTTAACGTTAGGCATCTCACGAGTGCGGAAGTTGAAGACAGAAGGTTCTTCGTGCAAATTCCGACCGACGCCGTGACCTGTGAAGTCTTCCACCACACTAAAACCATTGGCTTCAACATGGTCTTCAATGGCACCAGCGATATCTATCAGGTAAGCACCAGCTTTTACCTGTTCAATCCCGTTGTAAAGCGTTTCTTCTGCCACACGAATTAAGTTAGCTGCTGCGGGCGTCACCTCACCCACAGCGATAGTGATGCAGGAGTCGCCGTGAAAGCCTTGGTAATAAGCGCCAGTATCAACTTTCAGGACATCCCCAGTCCGAATCACTTTTTTGGAACTGGGAATGCCGTGCACAACTTCGTTATTGATACTAGAGCAGATGGAGGCAGGGAAGTCGCAGTAGCCTTTGAAGCTGGGAGTTGCCCCCATCTCACGAATGCGCTTTTCTGCGTAGGCATCCACATCCGCCGTCGTCATCCCTGGTTGGATCATCTGGGAAATTTCTTTTAGCACCGTGGCTACAATCTTTGAAGCCTGCCGCATGATTTCGATTTCACGCTGCGACTTGATTTCAATGGCTCGACGTTGTTTTTTCTGACGCGTAGGTTGAGTAGCTTGGAAAAGCAGATTGTTAAGGATGTTCATAGAAAATCTATAGCTGGCTATGGTTAGGATATCAACAACAGTTGAGCAATGCTCTAGAAGCACAGACGCGAAACTATTGAGAATTGTTGATCGAACAGAGGCAAAGACGGTAAACCGCAGGCAGGAAACCCGCTATAGCATCAGTCAAGTATTTATATTTTTTCGGTGGTGCTAAGCTGTTCTTGAGCAGGGGAGGCAAAGACAGGGAGGGCTCAATTATAGATCTTGCTGGCGTGATTGCCCCTGCTTACTGGCGGCAGGTAATCAGCTCAGGGTCTTCCTCAAATTTTTGGGCCAGCTCTACTCGACCTGTTTTCAGCGCTGCCGCCACCAGCAGCCAGAGTAAAACTGGCCAATGGCCGCCAATGGTAAGACCAAGGTCTGTTTTTCGGGTCTGAACCAGTAACAATTCTCCACTCCAAACCTTTTAGAGCTGGAAAACAAATTTTCATGGGCATGTAGCCGACTAAGTCATGCCAGCGTTGTTTAATCAGATCCATAATCCTCTAATAAGAATTCATAGCAGCAAATGGTCGCTTTTGAGATTCGCCCCTGATAAGTCACATCCCCGGCACTCTTTAGTTTAAGCCAAGCGTTTCAGATGAGTGGGGTTAAGAGCTTTAACCGGAACAGGGAAGCCGATTGTAGCGATTAAGGCTGTGAGCGCGAAAATTACCAGTTTCATACTTTTGCTTCTTGGCATGTTAGAGCAGCAATCTTCAAGCCTCTTGCAGGTCGCTTATCCCACTGTGCCATTAATGCGATCGCCTATACACATAGTTGATATCTAGAAGCCTATTTACATCGCACCTTCTATAGATGTTTAAATACCTCTATTTGGAGAGGGCAAAAGCTGTATATACAAACGCTTTGCCCTCAAACCAAATCGTCAAGAGTGATCGCTGTTAGTCTGATGATTGAGCCCCAGCGGCATTCTGGACACTTACCGCCGTCTGACCAAAGAGAATCTTCCTGCTCTCTTCAGTGATCGTGGGGCGACTCGTGAATGGTTGACCTTTCTCGTAAGCGTGAATGACTGCCGAGCGAGAACGAATGCTCTCAAACCAGCGTTTTAGGTTAGGGAAGTCTTCGAGTTTCTGCTGCTGCCTCTCATAGGGAACAATCCAGGGGTAGGAAGCCATGTCAGCAATTGAGTAATCACCAGCCAGGTATTCGCGCCCCTCCAACTGACGGTTGAGTACGCCATAAAGCCGATTGGTTTCTTGTACGTAACGGTTGATGGCGTAAGGAATCTTTTCTGGCGCATATTGTCCAAAGTGATGGTTCTGTCCAGCCATTGGTCCCAGACCTCCCATTTGCCAGAATAGCCACTCAATCACTACCTTACGGCTACGCAAATCAGCAGGGAAGAACTTGCCAGTCTTCTCGGCTAGGTACAACAAAATTGCCCCTGACTCAAAGACAGAAATCGGTTCACCACCATCAGCCGGGTTCCTATCGATAATGGCTGGCATGCGGTTGTTCGGCGAAATTGTGAGAAATTCCGGCTTGAACTGGTCGCCAGTACTGATATCAACTGGCACAATCCGGTACTCAAGCTCTGCTTCCTCCAGAAAGATGGCGATCTTATGACCGTTGGGTGTGGGCCAGTAGTAAAGTTCGATCATGACAGCTCCTAATTAAAACTTTTAGCTTTAACATTCAGTTCAAGGTGGACAATCACCCACTCTTTTTGAATTTCCCTTATGACTGTACTGCTTGGTCAAAAGCACAAATGGTAGCAAGTTGACTAAATATAGTCAAGTAGAGCCAATCTTGCATATAGAGTTAAAGAAGACCAGTGCGATCGCCCTTGGAATTGAGAGCGTAGCTTATTTCTACCCTGAATCGGGGCTACTCTTTTGTGCTTTGTGTGAAACCCGCTCTAACAGAATTTTGAGAATGGCATATGGTGAGTAAGGAGCAAATTATCCAGTGGTTGCAGGCAGTGGTGCTAGTTCTAGAGCAGAACAAGGACTATCTAACCGAACTTGATGCGGCGATCGGGGATGCGGATCACGGGATCAATATGAATCGAGGCTTTCAAAAAGTCGTCACTCAGTTGCCGGGTGTTGCAGATAAAGACATTGGTAGCATCCTCAAAACGGTCAGCATGACCCTCATTTCCAGTGTTGGTGGTGCTAGTGGCCCACTGTATGGCACCTGGTTTTTGCGTGCTAGCTCGGCAGTTGCCGGGAAGCAGGAACTAACCGACGAGGACATGGTAGCACTGCTTCAAGCATCGGTGGATGGTGTTATCCAACGCGGCAAAGCCCAGTTGGGTGATAAAACTATGCTTGATGTCCTCTCACCAGCATCGGACACTTTCCAGTACGCCGTAACTAATGGTGCTAGTTCTGTAGAAGCTTTACAAAAAGCAGTAGTAGCTGCTGAGCAAGGCATGAAAGACACTATTTCTCTGGTAGCCAAGAAAGGGAGAGCTAGCTATCTAGGAGAGCGGAGTAGCGGTCACCAAGACCCTGGAGCTACTTCTACTTATCTCATTCTTAAGACATTGCTAGAAACTTTGGAGAATCAG
>CAZZWA010000300.1:0-1421 GCA_964657555.1 uncultured Microcoleus sp. | reverse complement strand
GGTGCTTCCGATTAAAGTCTGGGTCGCTGCCTGATCCAGTCCCACTATTGAACCTCATCAACACTATTTATGGTGACGCGATTTTCCTTGTGTAAGTTTCTAAAGTCATAAATTTAATACCGTTTAGATAGTCAGTAACTATTTCTATCTAGTAATACTTGAGTGAAGTTTTATATCGATTAAAGTTTAGCAAGTATGATTACATGAATAAAAAAATAGTGTGTAAAAAAACTCATTAGTTTTTAAAGAATTAGGAAAATTTAGCAAAAACACTTACAGATAAAGTTACACTCTTTTCTTATTGTGAGTTCTTTCCATTTGCTCTGTTCCATCTGACGGAACAATTGGGGCTTTTAGCTATGCAATACTCTAGTACGTGATTAAAGGCTAAGGGCAAACTGGGCGAACAATGAATTACCGAGAGCTACTTTTCCAGATTTGCTTGCATCTGAACCGTATTGATGTACTGACTAACCAAATCGGGTAGCGTTATACACGGTAAAGTCAGCCTTCAGATGATGTAATAGCATTTTCAGAATATCTGCCACAGATTGCTTCCTCTGTTGAAACCGCACCATTCATGTGATTGCATAATATGGTACTTTTGTCAAAGGCTTTTTTGCTGAAAGAGGATCAGCAATTTGGCTGTAGAATTTTGCTGATTCAGTAGGAATACTGATGTAAAGTTCCGTTACTTCTCAAGAGCCAGTCACAAAATGCTGTTAGAGGCGAGAGAAATTTATGCAATTTCAAATCGAGTGCAATAGTCTCTTAAAGAATCACGAAACGTGCATAACATGCAATAATCAGTTTGAGATGAGGGAAGCAAGAGTTATCGTCTGCGACGAGCAGGGTGATAGCTACGGCGATCTTTGTCCTAAGTGTGTAAGAATGGGTTTCAACTGGCTAGGAGGCCAACTCCAACAGCTCATACCACAGGCAGTTCAAGGATAATCAATACTTCGCATCTCGATAACGTGCAGAAAGTTGTTCTGCGTTTAGGGCTTCAGTGCAGCAATCCTGCATGGATTGTGAATGAAAGATTAAAGAGTCCGAAGTTCGTTAGTAAAGCGGTACATATAGCCCCAATAAGGTCAGATAAGTAGTAAGGTGGGCATTGGTTGGTTGGTCTGAAGAGTAACATCAACAGGTTTTAGATCAGTAGTAAGGTGAGCATTGATTGATTGAGCTGAGGTAACAAAACCAAACGCGTAAAGGGCATTCGTTGGGTTTCGTTGTCTCTCAATCCAATCTGCGATTATTCTTAACTGAACGGTGTTGCATACAGCCCTTCAGTTATTTACAAGTAATGAGGGTACGTCAGCGCTGGCACGGTATAGAGTCAGGCAATGAAGGGTAGATTTAGGCTGTGCTCAGTATAATAGGCGCTTAACTGTCGATGTGTAAGCGGAGCAGCAAGC
>CAZZWA010000299.1:0-7578 GCA_964657555.1 uncultured Microcoleus sp. | reverse complement strand
TCATTGTCAGACGGCCATATCCAATGAGGACAGTCAGTTCCTCCTGGGATCGTATCAACGTCCCTATGAGATTGGATGTTTTTCAGAGATATATCATAGGCTGCCATCAGATACTTGATGAGAGCAACACTAGATTTTTCTTGTGCAGCAGTCAACCCTTGGTGAGCCTCAGTTGCCTCATGCTCTATACCAATTGAACGGGCGTTGACTGTGCGGTTTCCTGCGTGAAAAGCGCGGTCTGTGTCTTGAACCATCTGAATGATATTGCCGCTGCGAGCCACAATATAGTGAGCTGAAACCTGAGCATTTGGGTCTTTGAAAGTGTTAATGCTAGCCTGTAAGCTCGCATCCGTGTTATGCATAATAATCATGTCAATCTGGGTACCATTCCGGCTATTAAAGTTAGCCTGAGCAGCTGCAACCCATTGCACAGGAGGTTTGTCTGCATGACCAGAACCATGACCGCTATCTCCATTAATTGGCTTATGCGTAGGCTCTGTGACATTACCGCGCACAATTCTCATCATCCCAGGCGGATTGTCAGTGTTAAACCAGTCTTTCATATCTGAAATACCGGCTTCATATCCACCATTTGCTGACGGGGTTTTGTCAATTTTATCTATGTAATATTTGTCTTCCATCCAATAGATGGCTTTGTCTGTTTCTAAAATCCAAGTTCCCATTTTATTTCATCCTTTGCTAGAGTCGAGAATTGATGATGCTAGGTAAGAGTATTAAAGGGCGAAAACGTTATTTGTAATTGACAACTTTAGCTAAATTTACTGTTAATGACATATCCAGGTATCCGGCAGTTTCCTACATGGCTATTCAATGTATAACAAGTTGCGCTCGGATGTCTCATTGACTGCACAGGCCAACAGCTTCAACAGCAGCTTGCAGGGCGATCGCCACATGAGTCCAATGGGTGCCTCCCTGGCAGAACACGATATATGGCTCCCTAAGAGGCCCATCGGCGGAAAACTCTAGGGTGCTGCCTTCGATAAATGTGCCCCCTGCCATCACCACCTGGCTTTCATATCCCGGCATCTGATCGGGGACGGGTTCGAGATAGGAACCAATTGGTGAGTGCTGCTGAATGGCTTTACAGAAGGCGATCAGCTTCTGAGGTGAACCTAGCTTAACAGCTTGAATCACATCACGGCGGGGCGTTAAGGGGGGAGGATTGACCGGATAACCCAGTTGGTCGAACACGTACCCAGTCAGGTGAGTCCCTTTCATGGCTTCCCCCACCATTTGCGGCGCTAAAAACAGTCCTTGAAATAGCAGGCGATTCTGATCCAACGTCGCGCCACCTGCACTGCCAATTCCAGGTGCAGTGAGACGGCAGGCGGCAGCTTCCACTAAGTCAGCGCGACCAGCTACGTAGCCACCGGCAGTGACGATTGTGCCTCCAGGATTTTTAATCAGCGAACCAGCGATTAAGTCAGCACCTACTGCTGGTGGTTCGCACTCTTCAATAAATTCCCCGTAGCAGTTATCAACAAAGCAAATTGTGTCGGGATTCTGTTGCTTGACAAGATCGATGATTTTGGCAATATCAGCAATCGAGAGACTGGGTCGCCAGGAATAGCCGCATGAGCGCTGAATCAGCACCAAGCGAGTATTTCGGCTTACTGCTTGCGCCAAAGCTTCCCAGTCCACGCTGCCCTCCCCCGTTAGCGGTAACTCACGGTAGCGGATGCCAAACTCAATCAGAGACCCTTGGCCTTGATGGCGCAAGCCAATCACTTCTTCAAGCGTGTCGTAGGGAGCACCGACGACAGCGAGCATTTCATCACCAGGCCGGAGAACACCATACAAAGCACAGGCGATCGCGTGGGTACCGGAAACAAACTGCACCCGCACAATAGCTGCCTCGGCTCCCATAACTTGGGCAAATACCCGATCCAATGTTTCACGACCCAAATCATCGTGTCCATAACCCGTGACACTGGCAAAATGATGTGCTCCCACCTGATGAGCGCGAAACGCTTCCAGCACTCGTTGGAGATTTTGCTTGACTGCCGCATCAATTTCCCCAAAAATCGGCAGTACTGCCTGTTCGGCTGCCTGTAGCTGCTTAAAACTGTCCATCTAATCCTCCAGGTACTGCGACCATACTCAACAGAGTTAGACTTATTACCTATTACCCAAGTAGTTATTAAATGTTTGATAGCAATTCTCTGAGTGGTATAGGTGACATTGGCTAGCTATTTTTTTGAGCAAACTCCAAGAAAACTGACACTCATAGATATAGCTTCCCCAGTTTTGTTTGATGCTGGTATGAGCCATCCGCAGGTTATAGGAGGGAATCGCCGTGGAAATGTGATGAGGAATGTGAACATTTATATGGTGGCAGACATATTCTACCCAGGTGGGATAATCGCAGTGAACGGTTCCAGACAGCTGGGCACAAGCGGCATCCCAACGGTCAGCTGAGTGGAAAGGAATATCGGGAGCAGTGTGGTGAATGAGGGTAAAGGTACTCATCCAGAAGTGATAAACCAACCAAGGCATGAGCCAAAATTTGACAACCCCCCAAACGCCAACTGTGGCAATTAGGATGGGGAAGGCAATGCTAGCAAAAACTACCACGACTGCCACCGAAAGCTTCATCTGAGGCGCATATTTGGCTGGAAATTGAGACCAATTAAAGTGCATGAGCGCCCAATGCCCTAACGATCCTATCCACCAGAACCAACTCCGCACGCGCCGATTAAGCCACTGTTCCACTAGTTGTGAACTGGAATACATCTCAGGTGTAATTGGATGCCAAGCCGTATCTAGATCTAGCTTGTTCGTGTGGATGTGGTGTATATTGTGCTGAATCCGCCAGCCGTGGAAAGGATACAGCAAAGGCAGCAGCATCAGATGACCAACTAAATCATTTACCCAACGGCGGTTAGCAAAAGAGCGATGACCGCAGTCATGAGCAATGACAAAAAAACCCGTCAGTGCTGTTCCTGTGACAATCCACAAGACTGGCAGCAGAAACCAGGGACTAATGGCTAGTCCCCAATAGCACAGAGCAACCAGGAAAATATTGAAAAGTAAGCTCTGCCATGCTTTGCGGGCATTCTTTTGAAAACATTCACGGGGTAGAGTTTTCAAAATGTCTTTGAGGCGCAGGTTAACTGGCAAAGTTGCTAGGTCTTTTGAATTTATAGTTGATGCACTCATGAAGCGCTTGAGATTCTCCAATTTTTGTGGTGTCTAAATGTAGGCGTTGATCATCCCCACGAGATTTTACCCGAATGTAGGACAAGATTGAGATCAAGTTGACAAGGCAGCTTTTCTCCTCCCTGCGGCTATTCAAAGCTGCTGATTATAACTCCGCTCACAGTCTAGATACTCTGCTTTCAGTTATCATCTTCTAGGGGACGGCGTCAGGAGTCAGTGTGGGGTGTAGAGTGTGAGTTCAGGTTCAAACCATGCCTGCTATCACTGCGCTTACCCTTTAACACGATTGCCTTTCGTTGGACTGCACAATTCGTATTAAGGTAACGCATGACAATAGCAACCGAAACCAAACCTGAAATCAATTGGACTCACTCTGTGAGTTTGGCAGTGGTTCACATCTGCGCTTTGGGCGCTCTATTTCCCAGTAATTTTAACTGGGCAGCAGTTGGCTTAGCTGTGTTTTTGCACTGGGTGACAGGCGGCTTGGGCATCACACTAGGATGGCACCGCTTAGTCAGCCACCGCAGCTTTCAGACACCAAAGTGGGTGGAGTACTTCCTTGTTTTCTGTGGTGCGCTTGCCTGCCAAGGAGGGGTGATCCATTGGGTGGGGCTGCATCGGCTGCATCATTTGTACTCTGATCGAGGTGTGCTAGATCCTCATGATGCCAATCAGGGCTTTTGGTGGAGTCACATGGGCTGGATGTTTTTTCAATCTCCTGCTAATGCTGAAATTCCCCGCTGTACTAAAGATATTAGTGATGACCCGGTTTATCAGTTTTTACAAAACTACTTTCTACTCATTCAGATTGTGTTTGGCATCTTGCTGTGGTTAGTAGGGGGCTGGTCGTTTGTTGTTTGGGGGATTTTCGCTCGCTTAGTTGTTGTATATCACTGCACTTGGTTTGTTAACAGCGCTACTCATAAATTTGGCTATCGCACTTATGAAACAACTGATAGTTCTACTAACTGCTGGTGGGTAGCTCTCCTCACTTATGGTGAAGGATGGCACAACAACCACCATCAATTTCAATACTCAGCACGTCATGGTTTGAAGTGGTGGGAAATCGACATGACATGGCTGTCGATTCAATTGTTGCAGGCACTAGGTCTAGCATCAAGGGTAAAACTCGTTGGGAAGGAATAAGCTAAGTTTTGGGCACACGGCATGGGAATACCTTTTCCAGCTAGATTCTAGGCGAAGAGCTGCCAATAGCACTTACTTTGCATCCTTATTTTGATGACTAGTTGCACTCAATCCGTCGTCAACAAAAAGTGTAACTTGTAAGCGCAGCAGGTTAATCAGGTTGTGCTCTTAAATTGCCACCCGATCATCCCTAACACCTACAAGCTCACATATGACAGGGCTGATGTCCTATGCCTCAGACTCCAAGCCCTGTTTGCTATCATGAGGAAGTTTGAGCTAGCATTGCTTCCGGTTGCAAAAGTTGTTTAGGTGGCTGTTTTAAACTCCAGACAATTCTCAACTGAGCAAGCAATAACAGAACGTAGTAAGTAATGTCAACTTCCCACCAGAAGAAACCTTGACAAGCTGCGAGGGGATAACGGTGATGATTATTATGCCATCCCTCACCCAGGGTAAGGAGCGCTAGCAAAAATGAATTTTTGCTAGCTTCGCCTGTTTCGTAGCGCTGATTGCCAAACATGTGACACAAAGAATTAATTGAAAAAGTTGTGTGATAAAGAATCACCGTACTGATAGCATAGCCCCAAACCAATCCCAACCAACCGTAAACTAAATAACAGCCAACAGCTAGTAAAACTGGTGGTACGAAATGATAGGTGTCCAACCAAACTAGTTCGGGATATTTGGTCAAATCCTTGACTAGCTTCTGGTCGTATTCGTCATATTCAGGTGAGAGAACCCAGCCAACATGCGACCAGTAAACGCCGCGTTTTTGGGCAGAATGAATATCGTCTTCTGTGTCTGAATACCGATGATGATGCCGATGGTTAGCTGCCCACCATAATGCTCCTTTTTGACCAGCGGTTCCACCTAAAAATGCTAGGAAGAATTGAAACACTCGACTGGTTTGGTAGGAACGGTGAGAAAAATAACGATGATAGCCACCAGTAATTCCAAATTTGCGAACCAGGAATAGCCCCACACACATCCAAATTGCTACCCAATCCACACCCACCCAAAACGCTGCAATGCAAGCAAAATGCAACAAAATAAACGGCAGGGCAAGGAGATTAGGTTTCCAGCTTATATTCATACACTCAGATCGCAGTTAGACACATTTCCATCAATTCTACTTCTTAAAAGAGAAGTGACAGAATTAACTTTATCAGGAAAAGACATTTCCTTGAACAACATGTTTGAGGGTTGTTAAAGTTTCCATACCTATTAGTCCTCGACGATGTCCCTTTTGGTTGGACATTCCCAGAAAGATAGAGTCTCCTCTCTTTGGGTTGCGGGAAAATCGAGGCGAGGAATTGATGTAAACAGAAGCGCTGACGATGCCTAAAGCGAAGTGACGGCTTTCTTGGTAGGACTCTGTCACAAGACAGTCGGCGTGACCGCTGCTATAGTCGTTAATCCAGGAGATCGCTGACTCAATACCATCTACTACTTTGAAAGCCACAATTTTATTGAGATAAGGTTGGCTCCACTCTGATTCTGCGGCTAGGGTCAGCTTGTCAGGAAATTCCAGGGCAAGTTCTGTATCGCCCCTCAGTTTAAAACCTTTTTCCTTCAGGCTGTTCCAAAGCATCACTAAGGACGAGGGTTTTTGATGGCGATGAATTAATACCTTCTCAATGGCATTAACGGGATCTGGTTCGCTCTGATGGCTGTCTAAAATCATCCAACGGGCCATATCTAAGCTGCCAGTGGGAGACCAATAGAGGTAGCAGTTGCCCATCGCTGATTTAAGAACTGGTGCTGTCGAAAGCTGCACAACCTGCTGCACAAGACTGGGACGCCCGTAGGGAATGATCAGATTCAGGTATCGGTCTTGAGACACTAAATCTCGAATGGATGAACCCTGCTCGCTGGTTAATAGTTCCAGGCAACCATCCGGCATCCCCGTCCGATCCAAGGCTTCTTGTAAGGCCATGGCGATCACCATGTTAGAGTTGCTAGCCTCACTACCACCTCTAAGAATGAGGCTGTTGCCCGTTTTGATACATAGACCGGCGGCGATCGCCCCTAGTTCCGGAAAGGCTTCATAAATCAAAGCAATGACTCCCAAAGGCATCAGCTGGCAGTACGTCTGAGAGTCATCAAGTTGATAGGCTGCGTTCATTACTCTCCGGATGGGATCAGCCAACTCTCCCAGTCGTTGCAAACATTGGATAGTCGCCTGGAGTCGCTTTGGTGTCAGCTTGAGCCATTCCAAAATCAGCTCGTGAGTTGCCATTTCCCGGCTGGCTTCTAAATCCAGGGTATTAGCTTCTAATATGTCATCTGTATGAGCGTCTAGTGCCTGAGCCATAGCTTGGACAGCACGGCTGCGCTCAACTCCCTTAGTTGTTGCCAATTCTAGGGAAGCTTGGTATGTGCGACGAACGGCAGTAATCGCATCGGGTGCTGGGCTGAAAGAGTCGGTTACCATTGGGCTAACGTCGGTATGCTAGCCAGACCATTAGTGCTGGCAACACTGCCAACAGAATTGCTAGCAGTGCCCAGAAAATAATTATCGGGCCTGAAGGGGAGCGCAGCGCTAGAGGCAGCCACACTAAAAGCGGTACTAGGATGATGATGATTGCTAAAGGTAGGTAGCTGTCACTAAAGCTAGGATGAGCATTCGTCCAACGTTGCCCTAGCCAGCGCCAAGCCTTTTTATAGGGATAACTTGTAGAAAGTTGCTCCAGCACGTACCCACCCTCTTCTACCACAAAGATTTGCTGACAGCGATCACAACCCATGGCTTCTGTCAACGTAATTGGTATCAGTCGCCCCCGTCGCCGGGGGCAGGGGCATGGATACTCGCTATTTAAGTCAATCTTCTGAGCTTTCTGAGATGGCACAGGTAGTTAGAACAAAAAGCCTTTTATAAAAAATTATCTAGAGCCTCTGGGCAATCGGGCTGAACGACTCTCTTCACTTAATACCAGCTAAACGTGAGAGTAGTTCGGCGATGCACAAAAGGCCGGGATGCCCTAATTTTAGCGCGAACTTGAGTTTGATTAGACACTAACACCATGTTCATCATTCTCTAGGAATACTCCCTAACCCTCTATAAAGGGATGGGAAGGAAGCTCGCCTTTCTTCAAGCGCTAGCCAAGTCGCTTGCCTTGATTAGCTGGCTTATAGATACACCTGTAGATACGTTACTGGCAACGCCTATACATTTTCAAGCGGGTAACGCGATTCGAACGCGCGACATTCACCTTGGCAAGGTGACGCTCTACCACTGAGCTATACCCGCAA
>CAZZWA010000298.1:0-7582 GCA_964657555.1 uncultured Microcoleus sp. | reverse complement strand
TGAGTTAAAGCTCGTGCAGAACTCAGGATGCGGTAGGAGCATCGACTGGATATCTCATGCCTCTGCTAGTTGATTTTTTATAGGTAAACTTCGGCACCTGCTTTTTGATAATTCTGGGCTAACTCCTGTTGCTTTACTTATCCCTCTTTTATCACTCTGGAAAAATAAAAACAGCGCAATTGATGAAAGTCTCACCTCATAAATAATCTGGGGCTCGCCAACTGATAGAAACTCTATACACAGCCGATTGAGGAGAAGTCCCTCAGTGTAAAGATTTCAATTTTTTATCTGGCGAGAGTTATTAAATAGGGTTATGCTTGCTTCGGCAATCCCATCACATTCCGGTAATGAGCTTCAACTTCACTCACTGATTTAGACTGGCGATTTGTTATCCATTGGCTGCGCTCAAATAATTGCTGTCTCAGCTCATTTACATTAATAGTTGTTACTCTACCATCAGCAACTATTCTTTTCCCATTTACCCAAACGCTATCAACTGCTTGAGTTTGACGCCCCAATATTAACAACCCAAGGGGATCTGTGCGGGGTAGGAGGGACAAATTGGTGAGGTCGTAGAGTACTAAATCGGCTTTCTTGCCCACAGTCAGTGAACCAATTTGCTCTGCGGCATTCAATCCTTTGGCACCGCCTAAAGCTGCCATTTCTACCGATTGACGCGGTGCGATCCAGTGGTGATAGTCTCTGTCAGTGGAGTTGTGCAAGATAGAACCAATTTTGATAGCTTCTAGCAAATCTTGCCCGTCATTACTGGAAGAACCATCACAGCCAAAAGAGACATTAACTCCTGCCTGACGGTATTTCAAAATTGGCGCAATACCACTACCTAAACGCAAGTTGCTTAAGGGATTGTGAACCACTGTTGATTGAGTTTCTGCCAAGATGGTGATATCTGCATCACTCAACCAGATACAGTGAGCTAAGGAAGTGCGGGAACTCAGATAACCGATGCGCTTCAGGTGTTCAACGGCGCTACAGCCATATTTTTCCTGAGCAAGCAACTGTTGGGCTTGGGTTTCCAAAAGGTGAGAATGGCGACAGAGGTTGTAGCGATCGCTCAGTTCTATACACCCAGCAAATAAAGCGTCAGAACACAGCTGAATCCCTGTTGGTGCTACCAGGATATTCACGCCTGCTTCTGGCTGGTGAAACTTGGTAACAGCTTCTTGCACTAGTGCCAGAGTTGCTCCTGTTGAACGGATGTAGGCTTCATGTTCCGTTTCCGTACCACCGGAGGGGATGCCGCGAGTGAGGGATTCGTCCTGAATTAGGGGACCGATAAAGGCGCGGATGCCGACTTCTTCGTAGGCGCGAACAGCAGCGGTAATGGTCTCAATTTCTTGACCGGGAATCAAAACTAAGTGATCGACAACGCTAGTGCCTCCAGAAAGTAGGGTTTCTACTGCTGTCCCTAAAGCACTCAGGTAAACTCGCTCTGGTTCGAGGGGAGTAAATTCGTAGAGTTCTGCAAGCCACAGTTCCAAAGGTAAAGGGGCGATCGCTCCCCGCTGCCACATCTCTGAGGAGTGGGTATGAGCATTGACAAAACCGGGAAGTAGGAGTTTATTCTGAGCATCGACGGCAGTACCAATGACTTCCAGATTTGGGGCAATGGCGGTAACGCACCGATCCAGAATCTGCACATCGACAACTTCATAGCCGTCATTTACTGGAACTAAAGCCTGTTTAATTGTATAGCTCACGAAGGTAACCTTTCAGCTAGGTATGAGAAAATTTCCAGAGTGTTTATTGCGAAGAAATCAAAGGCTCCTACTCCCTATTATTAAATTATTCTGAAAAACCATCCACTACAATTATTTTGAACAAGATGGAGAATAAAAGGTATTATTCAATACAGTACCTTCCCGGCCTTTCTGGCACTCTAGCAGTCTATACATCAAATAATACTTTAAGTTTGTGGCAGATTCTCAAGCTATTGCCGGAAGTGATTGCCTTTCATTTCATCCTATTGATATAGATCTACATACTCTCACTTTTGAGAGAATGCGATTGCATTTTACTTAACTCGAACGATCTAGATATGACAACTCGTGCTTTTGAGAGAATGCGGTTGCAATCTCATGCTTGCATCAAACGCCAGATAGACTCCTACGAGCAACGTTATCGGCTGTTGTCAAGAACCGTTGATAAAAAATCCACCTGTAAGTACTGTGCTCGCTCAGCCTTCCTGCTTTGCGCAGTCAATCCTAGTGGCCCCTGTTCAGAATGCGGGCATTACGAACCAGAAACATGAGCTAATAAGTCAGATTGTGTTAGATTGAATACTTATAATATCGGTGAGGCTACTAATAGCCAATAGCTAGTTATTTAGAGCTATTAGCGATTAGCAGAAAACCAAGAACTATCAGATGGACGATTAACCCTTAGTTTTCCCATTTGACAGCATTCTCATGCCAGCTTCTCAACAGAAAATCAGAAACTACTGTCAATACCACAAAGATAATACCTAAGCTGGTAGCCAGAATTAAAGCAGCAAACATTCGCGGGATTTGTAGATTGTAGCTCGACATCAATATTTGGTAGGCAATTTCCGACTGTGCTCCTCCAGTGCCCGCTACAAACTCTGCTACCATCACGCCAATTAAAGCTAAGCCGCCGCTAATCCGCAAACCGCCTAAAAAGTAGAGGAGGGCAGGGTAATAGCAGGGCAAAGACTCATGTGAATTTGGTATGGGTGTTTATTTCAAGGTTACAGCCCAGCCCTGACGCTGTACAAGCAGCTTTCCCATGCCACTCATGGGATGGGGCTTTTCGCCGACTTTCGTGGAGGCGATGTGTTGCAGCTAATCAAACAGCCCAGCTTTGGCGATCGCCTCCAATCCCACTCATTCGACCCCACTCCGCCGAAATGCTTTTTCTATCTACGTTTGGGCATGCTATGAGTTTAGTACCAATTGAGCATGTATGATGTTAAGAATACACTTACTTGTAACAATTCATCTATCTTTTGGCAGATTAACACCTGCGTCCTTAGAGGTACTTTTGAGGAGCCAAGCAAGTGAGCAATATTAACGTCAAAGTTACTGATGGTGGCTAATGAACTTAGAACCCAGACTTAATGGCTTGCGGCTACTCCTTGTGGAAGATGACCCCGATACTGCGGAGTTATTCACTTTCATATTTAACGAAGCTGGAGCTGAAGTGATAGCAGTAGCGAGAGTAACTGAAGCTCTCAAGATGCTTGAGACTTACTTTCCAGATATGCTGATCAGCGAAATTAGACTACCTTTTGAAGACGGCTACTCACTAATTGAGAAAGTAAAAATCCGTTCGGCAGAACTCGGTAGACGAATTACAGCAATTGCTGTGACTACCGTTCCTAGCTGCTCGGAGCGCACCCGTGTCCTATTGGCTGGGTTTGAGAGATATGTATCCAAGCCGATCCAGCCAGATGAGTTAATCGAAGTGGTTGCTGGTAATGTTGCCTCTTGCTCCAGCAAGTAATTCAACTTAGATCTTGCACCTACCTGCTATCAAACTGACTGATGAGCAATTTTTTGAATTTTGTCAGCTCATGAAGGTGTTACGGACACTCAGTCGCTCGTGCAAGCCTTCAACCAAAACTCGATCTGAGTCACCTAATAGACTACCACAAGCGGGTAGGTGCGACTGGTTCAATATCAGGATCGAAACCGCCCACTTGATTGGTGCGGAGAACCCACGCTGACGCTCCCTGTTCGAGAAATATTTGAGCAATAGAATCACATGCCATGCGGGGCAGGATCGTTCGCCAGCTTAACAAACCCCTAAAGATTGTTTTAAGAGGATGATCCTCTATGCTAGTTCCTAGGATTTCAGCATTATCCTGCCAATCAGCACGCGCAGTCCCGAAAGGCAGCAGTTCGTGCTTGAAAGATTCCCCCAGCTTCACCAACTGCTTAAATCGCTCAGCTTGCTCGGGATTGCGCTTCAGCCATCCTTGAAAGTCGGGATAGGACTGAACTGCATCACTAATGCGTTTGAGGGTGGCATACATGGCCTGGTTGGCATCTTGGGAACAGTTGTTAGCAGGACTAACGTAGGTTCCACCTGTACCATCCCCAATTCGGTAACGCGCCGTCATAATCTCTAGCTCATAGACTAGAGTACTCAATGGCGAGCGCTGAACACCATCATCAAACTTGTAATCCGCTGTAACGGCATCCAGTTTAATCAGGATATCTGCAATCGGGCGAATTCCCAGCCAACCCCACTGGCGATCGCCCATATAGCGAGTCCAAGACAACGTCCCTGCAATTAGTCCGTCGGTGTTTTGGCAATAAACTTGGTGATACTCGATATCAAAGCGCAACTCATCGGTCAATGGTTCGCGTACCACCCGCGCTACACCATAAGCAAAATGGCCCAAGTATACGATGCTCTTAGCCGCAGGCTCTCTTTTTTTACCGCCGATTCCGCCATAAGTATGTATAACTAAGGCGAGATCGCCCTCTTGCCACTGAGAAATTGCCTGATCGGGGTCTTGCTTTTGAGAACTCACAAGCACGGATGTAGCCCGTCCTTTTTGCGCCGCTATATCCTGCCAAGATTGCTTTTCGGTGTAGTCGATTGCTGCTTGTTTGCCAAGAATTACCCGGTCGGGTTGGAGTCGAAATAGGGCACGGGGTGCGATCGCCTGCACGACAAACATCCCCAAACTATCTTTTGCGCCGTAAATATACCAACCTGTTGGGTTGAGGGGAGACTTTTCAATATCTCGATTCGTAGAGGGAAAAACACCATATCTATTTGCAATAACTTGAGGCATCCACACGACTTCTTCAACCCCGTCAAATTGGCCAGAAGCGCGATTAAAATGAACCACCCGAAACTGTTCGCTTGCCTCCCGAACAGGCTGCAAAATTTGCACCAATGCATAAAAGCGCCCAGTAATTTGCACGGGTTCACTAGCGATCAACAGAGTTGTACGCAATTCATCATCTACTTCTCCTCCTTGGGTCACAGAAGGAGGCACAATAACAGGCTCTCGCAGCATGACGAGCATATCATTATTCGGCCTTGCCCCTGCCAGGGACTCTAAGGGATCGACCAATCGCCAATGATTCAAGCGAACGGGATGCACAAACCCCATCTGTTCTTGGCTGTGCTCTGCCTCCGCATTAAAGTTGACATCCTTCGTAACCGCACGGACATATGCTTGCACCTGTGGGTCGTTACTCCACCGCAAATTCACGACTTGCCCCACTAAATGCTGATATTCAGGAGCAGCGTGATGAACTTCCAACAGGGCACCTTTAACAGTCTGACGTTGCTCAGGTGTCGGCAAAATCAAACGGCCTATCCAAGAGGCGATCGGTCGATAAATCTCTGGTGAAACCGACTGATTTAAGGGGTAGTAACTCGGTTGATTAAATGCCGCTTGTTGATAGCGTTCATAATTGCTGAGTTGGAGTTTGCTCATGGCGGCAAAAGTCAGTAGTGTGTAAATATCTATGCTAGCTATTTTCAAATTACTGTTGAAACCATGGCCTCACTGTACTCAGCCAGCTCACCCGATTGGTTGATTTATTCACTCAGCTTACGAGGCTGCATCTCGAAGTCAAAAGTCAAAAATTTATCTTGAGAGCAACTTGGTTTGTTAGCGCGTTCAGGTCGTCAGGCTTTCGCAAGGAGCCACATATTATGACTGAAAGCAGGTTTAAGTCAACTAGCAGGATAAAAGTAGAAGGTCATTCCTAACAAAAGATAGGTTGCTAAAAGCAAAATACCTTCTAACCAATTAGACCGTCCGTCTGAACTAATAGAGTTAGCAACTAATACTGCTACTGCTACTGCTACTAACTCAAAAGGATTAAAGTTCAAATCCATTGGTTTGCCTATTAACAAACCTACTAAAACTGAAACTGGAGCCACAAATAAAGCGATTTGTATGCTAGAACCTACAGCAACTGAGAGGGCAAGATCCATTTTATTCTTGATGGCTACAGTCACAGCAGTTGCATGCTCTGCGGCATTGCCAATAATAGGTATGAGGATAACACCTGTAAATAAAGAAGTAAACCCTAAACGGGACGTGGCTGCTTTGAACACATCAACTAACAATTCTGATTCAATCGCTATAAAAATAGTTGCTACTAACAGCACTCCAATCCATAACCACAAATTTATCTTAAGTCCGGAACGATCTGGTGCGAGATTGACTTGTGCGAGATCATCTGGTTTCATCTCGGCTAAACTCATATCGTAAAGGTAGGTGTGAGTACGCATAGAGAATAGCAGCATGAGCGCATAAACTAAAATTAACACGACGGCAACTGAGCTAGAGAGAAGCTGGAGCTTAGGTTGTGCAATACCGCCTGAGATAAAATTGGCAGCGGTAGGTAGCAGAATTGCTATCACTGCCAGGTTCATCGCAGAAGCATTCACTTGTGCCACAATTGGATGAAACTGCTGCTCTTGATAGCGGAGACCACCTAGCAGCATAGCCAAGCCCGTGACCAACAGTAGGTTGCTGATAATCGAACCTGTGAGGCTCGCTTTAACCACTTCAACTAATCCAGCGTTGAGGGCAACTAGGGAAATTATTAGTTCAGTGGCATTACCAAAAGTGGCGTTTAAGAGACCTCCCATAGAAGGACCTGTAACCACAGCAATTTCTTCTGTTGCTGTTCCCATCCAGGCAGCGAGGGGTACGATCGCTAACCCAGAAGTAATGAATACTGCGAGGTCACCCCAGTGGAGAAAATGAGCGGCAATGGAAATGGGAATAAATACCAACAGCCCAAGAAAAAAAATGTCTTTAATCGCCATAAGGTTGAAAAAAGAGGTGGAGGTCAAACACGGCTCGCCTTTATGGGTAATTATTGAGCAGCAATTGTTTGGTAATGCTCAACCCACGTTAGGAATTTGCCAGAAATAAACTCTAACTATTTCCATAAACGGGAATTGCCGCACCTCTCACATCTTTGGCAGCTTCTGAAGCTAAGAAACAAATCACCTGCGCCAGAGATTCCGGTTTAACCCACTGGTCAGCATTTTCCTCGCCCATCGCTTGCCGGTTACTAGGGGTATCAATTACACTGGGTAGAACAATATTGGCGGTGATATTAGTGCCTTTAGTTTCGTCTGCGATCGCCTTCGTCAAGGCCACGACACCAGCTTTAGACGCACAATAAGCCGCCAACTGTCCCCCCGGTTCTACAGCACCCCGCGAACCGAGGGTCACAATACGTCCGTAGCCATGCTCCAGCATTTTCTTAAGGCTATGTTTGCAGACTAAGAAAGTCGTGTTTAGGTTTAAATCAAAATCTCGCTGCCAATCTGTAAAGCTGTATTCGTGAGTTTTGCCCATGGCAAACCCCCCCACGAGATGAATGAGTGCATCCACTCGTTCCATCCGGTTAATGACGTTCTCTACCGATCCTTCATCAGTGAGGTTAGCAGGGATCAATTGAATTTTGGCAAAATCGTCGGGTGAAAGCAGCCTCTTTAGGCGTTCTAATTCTTGATGATTGCGATATGGAATTGTCACTTCTGCGCCTTGGGCGAGAACTACAGGTGTTACACCCATTCCCAGTCCACCAGTACCGCCAGTTAGTAGAAC
>CAZZWA010000297.1:1735-7595 GCA_964657555.1 uncultured Microcoleus sp. | reverse complement strand
CCAGATCCAAGAACCGACTAACCATAAAAAGAAAGGGAAGAAGGCATCCAAAAAGCAAAAAAGAGCCGACAGAAATCAAGCTAAGGCAGCAAAACTAGAATTTCTCCTTCAACATCAAGGCGATGTCATTCAGGGCTATCTGTTTAGTCTCTCTGCATCATCTGCTGCTTTTAAAATATTGCTATAACAGGGGAAATGCCTTTAAATCTTATTTATCTTGGGAGACAACTCGCATCCGAAAAAAGTAATTCTTTCTCAAGGAAAAAATACATGTGAGATATTATTCAGATGGAAACTATTACCAGATTAAAAGTTCTCCTAGTCGAGGATAATCCCGACGAGGCAGAAATCATTGAAGAATTATTATTTGAAAGCACTGGGGGGTCAAGACTGTCTTTGCCCCTGTCTTGGACATGGGTTCAGCAAGTGAGCCAAGCACTAGAAACTTTAAGTCAAGAAAGCTTTGATATTATTTTATTAGACCTGACGCTACCTGATAGTCAGGAATTTGATAGCATTGTCAGGATGCGAGAGCATGGTATAAACATGCCGATCATCGTGCTGACGACCAGCAATGATGAAGAACTTGCTCTCCAGTCTCTCCAAGCAGGCGCACAGGATTATCTAGTTAAAAGAGCGATTGATAGCCAACTTTTGATACGCTCCATACGTTATGCAGTTGAGCGCCAGCGTTCTCAAGAAGTCTGGCGGCAAAGCGAAGAAAAATATCGTCTACGGGAAAGCGAGCAACGATTCCGCGCTATCTTTGAGCACGCAGCCATCGGAATTGCCCAAATATTGCCAGGTGGCCGATTCCTCAAGGTTAACTCAGGGTTTTGTCACATTGTCGGGTATTCAGAGCCGGAATTGCTGGAGAGAACCTATCTAGAGATTACTCATCCCGACGACCACACAACGAATTTCCAGTATAGCCTCCAACTCTTAGCAGGTCAGATTCAGAGTTACTCGACAGAGAAACGGTTTATCTGCAAGCATGGCGAATCTGTCTGGACTAATACCACAATGTCTTTGGTGCGAGAGCCATCTGGCCAGCCGAAGTATGCGATCGCGGTAGTGGAGGATATTAGCGATCGCAAGCTCGTGGAACAAGCGTTGCAAGATTCGGCACAACAAGTTAGAGAGTTGTTCCAACGACAGCAACTGGTAGGAGCCCTCTCCCAACGCATTCGCCAATCTCTCAATCTCACTGATATCCTCAGTACGGCAGTTGCCGAAGTCCGGCAACTCCTCAACACTGACCGGACAATTGTTTACTGCTTTGAACCTAATGGTTCTGGAACTATACTTGTAGAATCAGTTAACCAACCTCATCTGTCGCTCTTAGGTAGAAACATTCAAGACAACTGCTTTGGCGATACCTACATTCCACTTTACCGGACTGGACGCATCCGAGCGATTGAAGATATTAACAAGGCAGATTTAGATCCCTGTCACGTTGATTTGCTCAAACAGGTTCAGGTGAGAGCGAATTTAATCGTCCCCATTGTCATTGGGGAAGCCGAGAGTATTGAGTGGCAAGTCGTGCGCAATGTTGACAAGGTAAATTATCCATCCCAGTTACAATCTGTAGCTATAGGCGCACAGGAAGAGTACACCTCGCCTCAATTGTGGGGATTTCTGATTGCTCATCACTGCACTAGTACTCGTGCTTGGACAGAAGGGGAGATCGAGTTACTAGGACAGCTCAGCGAACAAATTGCGATCGCAATTCAGCAATCTACTCTATTTTTGCAAGCTGAAGCCGCCAGAGAGTCGGCTTTAGCAGCAGCTCGCCTGAAGTCTTTGTTCTTGGCTAATATGAGTCACGAAATTCGCACTCCCATGAATGGGTTATTAGGCACAACTGAATTACTCCTCAAAACTAACCTCACTCCCGAACAACTAGATTTTGTCCAGACTCTAAAAGCTAGTGGTGAAAACCTCCTCACCTTGATTAATGAGATTCTCGACTTCTCTAAATTAGAAGCCGGAGAAATGCGACTAGAATATCTAGATTTTGACTTAAACCTTTGTCTAGAAGAAGTGCTGGATTTATTCAGCACTTCAGCACAAGATAAGCAATTAGAACTGGCAATATTATGCGATCGCAATGTGCCCCGACAAATCAGAACCGATGCAGCACGTCTGAAGCAAATCATCGGTAATTTGGTAGGCAATGCCATCAAATTTACTGACTTTGGGGAGGTGGTTATCCAGGTGTCTTTAGTTAATACTCAGTTGCCAGCAGAAGAACAATGGACAAAAATTCGATTTGCAGTGACAGATACAGGGATTGGCATAACTCCACACGCTCAGAAAAAGCTCTTTCAATCCTTCTCTCAAGTCGATGCATCTACAACACGTAAGTATGGGGGGACTGGTTTAGGGTTAGCGATCTGCAAGCAGTTAGTAGAATTATTGGGGGGAGACATCGGGGTAGAAAGTCGCCCAGGATTCGGCTCAACCTTTTGGTTTACCTTGCCAGTGGCTTTATCCACAGCCCGGATTCAGCATACCCTAGCCACAACTTCGCTTTCAGGGTTAAAACTGCTGATTGTCACTGACAAACCCACTATTTGCCAAGTGCTGCGTTGTCTGACAGAGCTATGGGGAATTGAGGTTCACGAAGTAGAACAGGTTGACATGGCGATCGCCGCCTTGCAGAATGCTTGTGCCCAGAATCTTCCTTATGATGTCGCTGTGATTGATATGCAGCTTTGTAAAAGCACAATACTAGAACAGATGATGGCCTCTGAACCAGTTGTGCAACAGACTAAGTGGATTGTCTTGTGTTCAATGAATGAGCGGGAAGCAGCAAAACGTTTGGTTGAGCTAGGTTTTGCTGGTTATGTTACCAAACCCGTTAAAGCCTCGCGGTTGTTTGATGGCTTGATGAATGCCGTTTCGCGAGGGAATAGTTATCAGTCATTAATTGATAGTCATCAGTTAATCCCACTGGAACCGAATACTAACCATCAAGTACTAAGAACTAAGCTAAAAATCCTCTTAGTTGAGGATACCCCCATCAACCAAAAAGTTGGTTTAAATCAACTAAAAATATTAGGATATATGGCAGAATGTGCCGCAAATGGTCAAGAGGCTTTGCAGTTATTAGCTGTTAAAAATTACGACATCGTGCTCATGGATTGTCAAATGCCAGTCATGGATGGCTATACTGCTACTAGAGAATTACGCCGTCGTGAAGGAGATAAGCGGCATACTGTGGTGATTGCGATCACAGCTAATGCTCTCTTAGGCGCTCGGGAAAGATGTCTAGCAGCAGGGATGGATGACTATATTAGCAAACCAATTACTTTGGAAGAATTACGAGCAGTTTTGGAACGTTGGTCGTCAGTAAGCAGGGACAATAGCTTAGCTTCGACAACTGCTGAAATTTCCAGTTCTGAATCCTCAACTCTAGAAATGTTAGATATGGAACGGTTGCAGGAAATTTCTCGTGGGAATGCAGAGTTTCAAAAGGAACTGCTGATGATTTTTGTGGCAGATGCTGAAAATTACATAGAACAAGCGATCGCGGCTCTGACAAAAGGAGATGTTTTAACACTCGCTAGACTCGCTCACCAGCTTAAAGGTGGTAGTAGCACAGTCGCTATCCGATTCATGCCCGCATTAGCTCACCAGATGGAGCTTGAAGCTCTTGCCCATAATTTAGAAACAGTAGAAGCTATTTTAGCACAATTGTCAATAATTTTAGAGCAGCTCAAAAAGTTGCTAAAAAACCCATTTTTTTTCAGATGAGTGGGGCATAATATCGGCCTATGAGCTAAGTTTTTGAGATTAATCAACTAGCGACCTCAGGGCAACGCGCAGCGCACTGCAAGCTTGCTTACCCTACGGAAGATGCTGTCGAATTTGCTGTTTGAATTGCCGCTAAGCGAGCCTTCAAAACCGACATATTGGTCTGGTCGATACTGAAATTAAAAACTATTACCTTTTCAGGTTGAGAGATATACTGGCGTACATAGTTCTCCACCTGTCTGGAAGCGCAAATTATATCAACTTGTGATAAAAGCTGACGATTTTGCATAAGACTCTCTAGACCCAAGACCTGAAAATTTATGTGGGAGATCCCAGCCTGTTCCAGCATCCGTTTCATCACTTCACTCCCTGTTTCTTCCCGACAAACAAGCAGTAAAAGTGCGTTACGAGGTAAAGATGAAATTCGGGTTAGAAGCTGCAAATCTGGCTTGATGTCAACAGCAATAACTTCCTGTTCAGAATCAGCTATTTGAGTGACCTCCCAAAGATGCTGCACCGTCGTGATTACAAGATCGGCAGACCACAGCTCTTTCAAGGCTTTTGGCTGACTAGCCTTCAAATCTCTCCAATTAAGAAATAATAAAGACCGTCCTATTTCTGATTGAATAGCTTCATATACATCGTTATTATGTGGCAAGCCTTCTACAAAGACTAGCTTTAAAGGAGCTGCTTGATGCCGACTCAACATCATTGCTTGTGCGTATGCAGCCGCACAAAATTCCGAAGCATCTAATCCGACTTGAGCCGCAGCAGTAAAGGCTTGGCCTAGCAGATTGTAGAAATGTTGGTGAGTAAAAATCTTCTGTACAGCTTGAGAGTTAGCCACAAAAGTTCCCTTGCCTCTCTGTGCTACCAGATAGCCAGATTCAATCAGGTCGTTATAGACTGCTGCAATGGTGTTGTGATTGACCCCTAGAAGTTTGGCTAATTGAGTCACAGTCGGTAAAGCCTCGCCCGACCGTAGCTCCTTCATGACGATTAATAGCTTGAGCTGTTCAGCGATCTGAGCATTGATAGTTATCGGTGCTTGCGAATCAACAATAATTGGGAGCCACACAGGAGCAGGCATTATCATATGGATGTGGATATGCAGAAGTTGTTACAAATAATCTCTTGAAACCACAGCGCCCAATCCTCTGAGCAAAATACTGTATTTAAGCAAGCTACCTTAACCTTCATAAGGATAACTACTCTGTTAACCACTCTTCTTGCGGTGACGTTACTTCTCGAAATATCCAGATTCTTCCTACATATTTTTCTTCAAACCATTGAGGCTTGAAATGGCGCTTCAATACCCGGCCATCCTTAAACTTAATAAGATCGTGAATCTCTAAGTCCATCTGACTTTTGAGATTATATATTTCTCTTATATCTTGAAGAAAGCTTTTGGGTTTTTCACACTGCTCAGAGGCGAACTCCAATGCTTTGTTTTCATCTCGAGAGACTATAAGGTGTTTAGGAAAACGCCAAATTTCTATAAATTTTCGATTCAAGCTCACAAATCTTCCCTGGTTATCGACCACGAGAATGCCAACACTCGTTTGATTTTTCCCTTGAATCAACTGGCTCATCACTCAATTCTGCCCCTGTACTTTGATTAATTAAGAAGGTTAACTAAAGCCTCACTGGTCAATGTCCACTGTAGAGCGAAACTCAGAGATACCCTGAGTGTCTCAAAAGAGAATATCAAAAAACAGCTTTTTACTATGGTGCTTGATTCGTCTTATTTTACTACCTAATTACATAAGTTGCTACCATTCTACCGGAGATAGTTTTGAATTCTTCCTAAAGAAAGAGTTTTTTGGCTTAAATTCAGGGCTAGCTTGGCTCTCTTGAACAATCTCAGCATCGTAATCGTTCAGAGGGGGTAGCGAGGTTAAGGTAGGAGCGAGACTTGATACTAATAAGTAATTAATATTTTTAGATTATATTCTCTGGTAGACTTTCAAAAAGCAGTATTCTTTGCTACAAAAATGCCAGGATGGATTTCAGGTGATTCAATATAGAAAAATGAACGTCCGGAGTCCCGACAAAAAGGCTTTTTCGGAAAATCTTAGAAAAAATAGTTTTGAGAGTAGGA
>CAZZWA010000297.1:0-1635 GCA_964657555.1 uncultured Microcoleus sp. | reverse complement strand
CCCGACAAAAAGGCTTTTTCGGAAAATCTTAGAAAAAATAGTTTTGAGAGTAGGAATTTGTAATTACCAGGATATCTGTGAAATTATAGTCGGAGCTACGATTCAGAAATCTAGTTTAGAAAATATGATTAAAGTATTAAAAAAACTACTATTAACAATGATATTTGCTACTATTTGGAGAAATCTAACCATTTAAAACCTTGTTAGGAAAATCTTAAATCAGGTACTTTAGGCGGAAATCACTTCCTCAGGGGAACCTGCTAGAGCGCCCGTCCAATAATTCCAGAAATCTTAATTTTTTGTAGGGGCAGGCCCCCGTGCCTACCCTGAACTCCTTACAGAAAACACTAGATCGAGTACACGTAAGACCCAATAGAGAGGGAAAGTCAATGCAGTGGTTACTGAATTTGGCAGAAGAATATCGGAATAGTCTCCGAGATGGACTTTTCTATAAAGCATTAGCTTTAGCTTCAAAGCCGGAAGATATTAGAGGCTGGATTCGTCAGTTGTATTACCAATCTAGAGATTTTTCCTCAGCGCTATCTCTGCGCCATGCTCTATGTCGAGACCCTCTGTTCCACAGTTGCTTCGCCCAACATTTGATGGAAGAAGCAGATCACTGCGAACATCTAACTGACTGGATGCGCAAACATGCATTTTTAGAGCCAGATGAAAGTCCAACCAGCGTACCAGCAACGCTAGAAACACTTTCGGTAAGCGCTTATTGCTTTCGCTCTATCCTATGTGAATCAAATGCATACCAAGTCATTGTCATGAATTTGATCTCGGAAGGAGTATCTTATGACTTTTCCTCAGCAGTGGGCCTAAAACTCGAAGCGTTGGGACTGCAACCGGGAGACTACTGGCAAGCTCATAAGGTTGATCGCGAACACCTAGCAATGGGACTTGACTTAATTCCTCAGTATGAGAAAGACACGCCTGAGGGTGAGATGTATACCCGAATTGCTTGGGAAATGTCAAGTTTGTACGGTCAGATGCTTGACTCTTGGAGCGGTGTCTCATCGTACCAGGGAATTAAACAGCCTGTTCAGCAATGCTTTTACCCAGCTTACGTTGAAAGCCCCCATACTTCTAGCCAGGGAATGAAAACGAGAGAAAGGCGATAGTCTTTCGTGTTAGCCCTCATTAGCTCCTAAATGTGGTCTCTAAGAAACTCAGACACAGATGTACTTTGTGAATTGCCTATGCTTTAAACCACTTAAACTCTTTGTCTGACAATACAACCTGAATTCGCTTATTTCTGCTACACATACATACCATGTTATGTGTCATATTATGTATGATACTGCTCATTGAAAACTTGGACTAGTGCAGGGGCGAGGTACAAGTAACCCATCAAGTAAATCTCCCCATCCCCCCATCGGCTTCAGAACCAAAGCAATAGCAGGTTTCTTTGAAAACGTTCCAACGGATAGAGAATCGAGAAGCTCTGCCTGTCTACTCACAGAAAGTCGGCTCCGGTTGCCCACTCCTCCCTGTGGGTGAGAGGAATTGGCGTCCGCCGACTGGGCCTGATGGGTAATGGGTAAAAACCAATTACCGCGAAATCCCACTCCCTAAAGGATACCGCTGGCGAATGGAGGGTAAGACCCCTCACACCCTCAAGTTCAGGCA
>CAZZWA010000296.1:0-7603 GCA_964657555.1 uncultured Microcoleus sp. | reverse complement strand
TGCTGGAGACGACAGTTAAAAAGCCTTAGCTAAAAAGCTCTTACCAGTTCTAGGATAAGATGATTTAGATGCTGACGTATCGATATCAATCTCCCAGGGTAGATGAAACGAATCTTCACTTATATTAATCAAAGCAATCTTTGGCAAAGTTCAGAGTCAGTTTCAGGCAGAGGCTCGGAATTAGCTTGCACTGAATCGCTAAGAGCGTCTTTACCCAGTTTATTTAAAGATTTAGGTGTTAACTCTATTTTGGATGCACCTTGTGGCGACTTTAATTGGATGAGTCAAGTATCCCTGTCTGGTATAAGTTATATCGGAGTTGATATAGTACCAGAGGTTGTAGCTCAGAATCAACAAAAATACGGTACTAGCAGTATCCGTTTCATAGACGGAGACATTACCAGAACACAATTACCTCAAGCCGATCTAATTATCTGTAGAGATTGTTTGGTGCATTTATCATTTTGGGATGGGTACCGTGCCTTGAAACAGTTCAAACAAAGCAAAGCCAGATATCTGTTAATTACAACCTATCCTACAACTGTTAAAAATGAGGATGCTCCAACTGGTTCTTGGAAATCTTTGAATCTTTGCCAGTCCCCTTTTAATTTTGGTTCTCCCCTAATGCTGCTAAGCGATCCCAGCGACGATACGGGAAAGCATCCTGATAAATCTTTGGGAGTGTGGAGATTAGACACTATAGAGCTTCCAGACATTTATCAGTGGAATTCTTTAAAAGTGATGTTTACTACCTGGGTGCGTGAATACTTTAATCCGTCATGGAGATTGTAGTAATTTCCTGCTTTGCCCTCTTTCTTTGGCGTTGCTGAATTTGTAATTGTTCCTAGGAAATAAATACTCTAGAAGAGGCAAGAGAAGAATTGGCAACAAGACTGTCTTTCTGAACAATCTCCTCTTGCTTCTCAATCGCAGTTGTGCTCCCACTGCTATACTTTGCACGGCCACAAACTTACCTTTTGCGAAGGGACTGATGATTGGGGGAACAGAAGAATGTAGATCCTTCTTCCCAATCCCCAATCCCACAAGCGAAAAAGGTCGTTCTAGGCTGGCGAGCAGTCTATCTCATTAAATAATCGGGGGTTCGGGGAGCTATAAGTCCCGCGCTGTACTCGTAGAGTCAGAGTCGGGAGTATATCATCGGTAAAGTTTAGGCAGCAGGCTTCGGCAGTTGAGCAAAGTTGTCCTGGAAGATTTCCAACGCTAATTGGTCATCGTTGCGGGTAGCGAGCGATCGCCTTATCTGGCCCAAGTATAGTGGTTGAGAAACTCTCGGTTCTGGGTGAATGACAGTACGTGCACGGATAGTAAGCCGATTTTCGTCCCTACTAGCTGAACGACCGTAAGAAAAGAAGTCACTGGCAGCTTGGCGCAAGGTGGCTTCCAGTTGAGATTCGGTGATTTGCTTCGGTACGCCAATGACCACTTGCGTTCCTCCATTGTCATAGAGTGAGGAATAGCGAACCGCACCAGGAACTGCCGTGCGCATAAAAGGTATCACACTTAGAGTAAATAAACCGGCAGTGAGGACTACCATAAAGCCTGTAGCGCCTACTAGCCGAAACCGGATGCCCCACTTAAAGATGAAGCCCAGTAAAGCTAAGGCACCGCAAACTAAGGTAAATATCCCAGCCCACTGGGCGAATTGAAGAAAATTAGCAGTCGTTAACATGGCTCATTAAGCGTCTTCTTGCTCATTGCTGATAAATCTACTAGGCTGATTGTCGCTAGTAGTTTCTAAAGCAGCTTTGAGGGTGTGCCAGCTGAGGTTAGCGCATTTAATCCTCACTGGGAACTGGGATACCCCTTGCATGACATTCAACTTCCGTAACTCCTTGGGAAACTCAGCCTCTCCCTTCAACATGCTTTGGAAGCGTTTCACCATTTCCAGCGCTTCGTCTACCTTTTTCCCTCTCAGGGCGTCTGCCATCAAATCAGCAGATGCCATAGCGATCGCGCAGCCTTCTCCCTCAAACTTAGCATCTTCTATCGTGTCGCCTGCCTCATTCAGCTGCAAAGTCAGCTCAATCATATCGCCACAGGACGGATTATGTCCCTTTTGATACCGATCCACAGGATCAGTTTTGCCTTTGTGCCGTGGCTTTTTGTAGTGTTCTAGAATCACTTGTTGGTAGAGATCGCGCAGATTAGCCAGAGTCATAGTGGGTTGATAAGACGTTATTCATCTATCTCGATCCTACAGCTTTGCTCACAAGCGGTGGTGAGGATTTCCATACAAATTGTAGATAGAGGCATTCGGCCATAACGTCTCTACGTCTCTTTATAAATGTGTTCAATCCCATAAGCGCTAGCTTCAAAAGAGCCGCTGCGCTAACGTAAATCTAAAATTAAAATTGATTGAATTTTTATAGGGCTGTATGATGTCGAGTTTATAATTTACTGCTCATCTTAAGTATGGAATCTTAAATAAGAGTCTAACCACGACTTGGTAAAAACCTGACAGCAGGAATTATAAAAGTCCGATTTTGTAGAGAGTTAGTAAAAAACACTGCCTAATATCAGTTACATTTTTTGGAGTTAGAATTGGAACATGGACAAAGATACAATGGCTATTTGGTTGATTTTCTCCTAAGTACTTTAAGATTTCGTAATAGAGCCCTTCACAGACAAATTTACCGGCATCATGACTGATATCAATCCCAGCGAAGCCAGCTACTAATTCTTCCAAGTCCACTCCCGTTTTCAGTACTGTATCTTCATAAGTGGCATTAGACTCCACGCTTAATCGGGTGCGACTCTCTGCCATGCCACAGCAGATAATGATATCGGGTTGGATTTCCTTGATTTTAGCGATCGCGCACCTGCTGGCTTGCTCAACATCAACGGGTAATCGCCTTAAAAAAGTTAGAGAATGGGGGAGAAGCACCCTTTTGGCAATTTCTATTAATAAATCATCAGCAGAATTAGATTTGTGATGCGGTAGCCAAGTGTCAAAGGAAGTCAAAAGGAATTTTTTACTCATAGTAAAAATTGTTTCATGGAACACATTAAAATAGAGAAGGCAGTCTGTTATGACGAATATCAAGGGAGCGAGTCAATGTCAGTCATCGCCGTCGTGGACTACGATATGGGGAATCTACATTCAGTTTGCAAAGGGTTGGAAAAAGCTGGTGCCACCCCTCAGATCGCCAACTCGACTGTGGACATTGAACAGGCAGATGCTGTGGTGCTCCCTGGCGTGGGCTCCTTCGACCCAGCTGTGCAACAGTTGCGAAGCAAGGGCTTGGTGGAACCAATTCGAAAAGTCATTGCTAGTGGCAAACCCTTTTTAGGCATTTGTCTGGGACTGCAAATTTTGTTTGATAGCAGCGAAGAAGGTAGCGAACCAGGACTAGGAATTGTGGCTGGTAAAGTGCGCCGATTTCGTTCAGAACCTGGATTGACAATTCCCCAGATGGGTTGGAACCAACTGGAAATGACCCAACCTCAGTTGCCTCTGTGGCAAGAATTATCTTCTCAGCCTTGGGTCTATTTTGTCCATTCCTATTACGTTGATCCCCTCGATCCCGAGGTACGAGCGGCGACAGTCACCCACGGCAGTCAGACTGTAACCGCAGCCATTGCTCATCGCAACCTGATGGCTGTCCAGTTCCACCCAGAAAAATCCTCCACTACTGGACTGCAAATTCTAGCCAATTTTGTGACCCAAGTGCGAACCAAGGTTCCTGCATAGCTGTTGGGGTAAGGGGCAATTTGATTAGCCCGTCCCACAAAACAACCATGAGCTTGAGAATTTACGGCAATCGCCTACTTAAAACTTTACCAGGTCTGGAAACCAGACCTACTCCAGCGCGAGTGCGGCAGGCAGTGTTTAATATTTGGCAGGCCACCATCACTGACTGTCGTTGGCTAGACTTGTGTACTGGCAGTGGGTCAATGGGTGCTGAGGCCCTATGTCGTGGAGCCAGCTTGGTAGTGGGAATGGAACAATCGAGTCGCGCTTGCGGTATCATTCAGCAAAACTGGCAGCAAGTCGCTGGCGAGAGTCAAACATTTCAAGTGTTGCAGGGGGATGTGCTGAGACGCTTGAAAACTCTTGAGGGTCAACAGTTCGACCACATCTACTTCGACCCCCCCTATGCCAGTGACTTATATCAGCCAGTGTTAGAGGCGATCGCTCACCACTGCTTACTAGCTCCCAACGGCGAACTGGCAGCAGAACACAGTCCTAAAGGCTGGGTAGTGGCACCAGTTCCCACCCTAGAAATCTCTCGCCAGAAAGTCTACGGTAACACAGCCCTGACTTTCTACAGGCCAGCTATGGGAATTAGGGAGATGGAGAGAAGAGATTCTATTACAGAGTTTGAAGTTCTGTAGCCTTTTGCAGAACGGTACTAAAGCCCTGCGGTAAACTAAGCCTTGATCCTGTGGTCTCAACAAAGAAGAACACTCATTAGGAGTCTTTATTAAATGTCTCATTCGGTCAAAATCTACGATACCTGCATTGGCTGCACTCAATGCGTCCGCGCTTGCCCGACTGACGTTCTGGAAATGGTTCCCTGGGATGGCTGCAAAGCTGCTCAGATAGCCTCCTCTCCTAGAACTGAAGACTGTGTAGGTTGCAAGCGTTGCGAAACTGCCTGTCCTACTGACTTTCTGAGTATCCGGGTTTACCTGGGTGCAGAAACCACTCGCAGTATGGGTCTGGCTTACTAAAAAGAGAGACATCAACTCTCAAATCTGGCACTAAGATATTGGGCGGGCGAGAAGCCCACCCCATATGAGATTAATTTTTCTTGTGGGATGGGCATCTTGCCCGTCTCGTCTTTAGTTGAAGATGTCTTTTTGTCAAATGACAAGTCTCAGAGGGAGCAATTGCTCCCTTTTTTTGCGGATCTTTCTCTTGGTGCATGAAATAAGGTAAAAGTGATTGACTAAGAAATTTAAATTTTAGATTTTGGATTGAATCTGGTAAGATACCTTGACCCTAGTGGTCAGAATAAATCTACAAAGTGCTGACGCGCCGCTACGCTAACAACAATCCAAGATCTGAAAGCCCCATCCGTAAGTGGTCTGGGGTAGATCCAAAATCCAAAATTAGGTTGACGGCTTCCCCGCAGCCTTGTAATTTTTTATATCGTGTGGTCAACAGGAGTTGTGTGATATATGTGCGGAATCGTAGGTTATATTGGCACTCAAGCGGCTACAGAAATATTGCTGGCTGGGTTGGAGAAACTGGAGTACCGGGGCTACGATTCTGCCGGTATTGCTACAGTTCTAGAAAATGAGCTTCACTGTGTCCGAGCGAAAGGCAAACTCCACAACCTACGCGAAAAGCTAGAACGAGAAGTCAACCCATCTCGAATTGGCATCGGACACACCCGGTGGGCGACTCATGGCAAACCAGAAGAGTACAACGCCCATCCCCACACAGATAGCCTCAGGCGCGTGGCGGTAGTGCAGAACGGAATTATCGAAAACTATCGTGAGTTGCGAGAAGAACTCAAAAATAGGGGGCATGAGTTTCGGTCGGATACTGATACAGAGGTGATTCCTCACTTAATTGCTGAACTGATGTCAGAACAAGTCCAAGACTCATCTGCTACAAGTCAAAAGTTTCCCTTTCTGGAGGCAGTGCGACAAGCTACAAATAAATCCGACACAGATACACAGGTCAATCCCAACTTAATTGTCGAACTGATGTCGGAGCAAATCCAGAACTCAGCTTCCAACAATCAACAGTTTCCGTTTTTAGCAGCAGTGCAGCAAGCTGTCAGTGAAGCTGGAACAGACCTTGAGCGTATCCCTCACTTAATTGCTGAAGTGATGGCACAGCAAGTCCAAAACCCAGCATCTCAGGCTCAAAAGTCTCCCTTTTTAGAAGCAGTGCGCCAAGTTGTGAATAAACTGGAGGGAGCGTTTGCGATCGCTGTTCTTTGTGCTGACTATCCCGATGAGTTAATTGTTGCCCGACAACAAGCTCCTTTGGCGCTCGGTTTTGGTCAGGGAGAATTTTTTTGTGCCTCGGATACACCAGCTCTTATTCCCCACACGAAAGCAGTACTAACGCTGGAAAATGGCGAACTGGCGTGTCTGACACCTTTAGGCGTTGAGGTTTACAACTTTGCTGGTGACAAGCTCAAAAAATATCCCCGCACCTTGAACTGGAATCCTGTTCTTGTGGAAAAACAGGGATTCAAGCACTTCATGCTCAAGGAGATTTATGAGCAACCCGGAGTGGTACGGGCTTGTTTGGAAGCTTATTTAAATAATGATTGGCATCCTAATGCACCCTTACCCCTCACCCCTTACCCATTAAGGGAGGGGGAGGAAAACCCAAGTCCAGTTAATCTGGGGTTAGCAACCACACTGTACGAGAACTTAGAACACATTCAAATTCTGGCCTGCGGTACCTCTTGGCACGCGGGGTTAGTCGGAAAGTACCTGCTAGAACAGCTAGCGGGGATTCCCACAATGGTGCAGTATGCCTCTGAGTTTCGCTATGCACCAGCTCCCCTGACTGCCAACACTCTCACAATTGGCGTTACCCAATCGGGAGAAACAGCTGATACGTTGGCAGCTTTGACTATGGAACAACAACGTCGATATGGGAAGCCAAGCAAGTTCGAGGCGCGACTCTTAGGCATTACCAATCGACCAGAAAGCTCCCTGGCGCATATGGTGCCTCACGTTATTCATACCCACGCTGGCGTGGAAATAGGCGTTGCTGCTACCAAAACCTTTGTAGCCCAGCTAATGGCATTTTACTGCTTGGCACTAGATTTGGCCTACCGCCGTCAAACCCTATCTTCAAGCAAAATGGAGCAACTACTGACTGGGTTGCGGCAGCTACCAGCGCAGATTGAACTGATTCTAGAAAGTCAGGAGCGTTATATCGAACAACTCACGCACTCTTTTGCTGACACTCAAGACTTTATCTTCTTAGGACGCGGGATTAACTACCCGATTGCTCTTGAGGGGGCGCTGAAACTTAAAGAAATCAGCTACATTCATGCCGAAGGTTACCCATCAGGAGAAATGAAGCACGGACCGATCGCCCTATTGGATGCAAAAGTGCCAGTGGTGGCGATCGCTATGCCTGGTCATGTTTACGAAAAGGTGCTCTCCAATGCTCAAGAGGCCAAGGCGCGAGATGCGCGTTTGATTGGCGTCACGCCGATGAACGACCCAGAGGCAGCTGAAACGTTTGACGATCTCTTACCAGTCCCAGCAGTAGAGGAGTTGCTCTCTCCTATCCTAACGGTGATTCCTTTGCAACTATTGGCTTATCATATTGCGGCACGGCGTGGCTTGGATGTGGATCAGCCGAGGAATCTAGCGAAGTCAGTGACGGTGGAATAGTTTAACTTGTAAGCTGTTGCAATAGACTTTGAGCATTGCTGTGCCCTTTGCTGCCCTCCATCAGGTGTTGGTATGCTAGAAAACGATGGCCTTTGTGTAAAAAATACGCTAGACGTGCTTAAGGCTGCATCTTCCATTCCATAGCGCCTGTTTTTGCCCGTGCGTTTATCCGGTAGTCCTGCCAGCACTTGGCGCAACGAACTCACTATCTTGTCTAGAACAGAAAGCAATCAAACTTTCTGACAGATCGGGCGGGATTCTA
>CAZZWA010000295.1:0-7604 GCA_964657555.1 uncultured Microcoleus sp. | reverse complement strand
GGTTTATAAATGTCTTGATTGCAGGTTTGAGCGATTAGTATTGCAGGTCGCTACATTTATCCACCTTCTCGCGGAAGCCAAGAAGATAAGAGCCTGCCAGTGCAACATCATCTTTATCTACCTTGCCGCGCGTGCGGAGACGCTTCAAAAGCCCAGGAAACCAAGGAAAAAGAAGCCTGCCAAACTTAAAGAAATATCAATCTCTTTTGATGAAAATAAACCATCACTCACCATGAAAGGCGAAGACCATGACAGCTACCGTGAATGAAGTCACCTTCCAGGATGACTCACCATCAGAAAAGGGTTAATGATGGACATGGAAGAAGAAAGTAGCCTTCACGGGGGGGTATAACATTTACGTGAACAACGGAATTTTGTTGAAGCCATCGCGTGAAGATTTTATCGTTATCACAGGAATTACCCCTTATCGTACATTCGGGGTTCCGCCGGGATACGCGCAAAACAGGACACGTTGTAAATTTTTGTTGCGAAACGTGTTTTATTGATTTACTAACTTGCCTATAAATGGTATTAAAGCAATCAAAGTTTTGCACGCTAAAATCAACTCTTCACCCCTTTCAATGCCTCAAGCTTGCCCATAAATAATCATTTTGGGTGATGTTTTCATATTCAGCCATACATCAAAGCCACGACTTGAAACGACGGCAAATCAATGGTTGTGACTCTCTTACGTTACAAAACTTTACAACGTGTCTCAATTTGCACGTATCCCGGCTTACCCCCTATAATTGCTGAATACTTCTTGTATTTATTTACTGGTTAAAATTATTAAATGATTACCGTTACACCAGAAGAAATTACTCTGTTTCGCACCCAGTTGGCGGATAATCCCCAGGCTTTGATAGCTTTAGATACTATAGAGGAGTGTGAAGGTTATTTAGACGATGCCGTTCGATTACTGGTTATGCGGGAAACTGCACAGGGAGCAGATAGATCGTTAAATGATTTGCTAGAGAAATGCCGTCAATTCATCTGTCAACAGGAAGTTAAAGAATTTTTGGAATCTGGATTAATTGCTCCAATTGTAGAACCTTTGGCAGTTAGTGCTGGGATTCCTCTTGGTACTGCAACTGCACTTAGTATATTTGTATTTAAACTGGGTGTAAAAAAGTTTTGTAAAAAACCCGAATCTGATGCTTAACGTCCAGAAACTATAAATCCAGCCCAGTAGTAGGGCTTTACAAAAGGTAAGGGTTGACGTTGCTTAATTTTTTCTAAAGATTCCTTAAATAGGCTACGTTGTCCTGCTCTTAGTTGAGTAAGGACTTTTTCAATCTGGGGTTTGTATTCCTCCAAAAATTTGTCTAATTCCTCAATAGTCAGATCTCTCAACCAAGTTTGCGCTTGCTTAAGGGCTATGGCAATATCTCCAGCTTTCAGATTGTCAAACATAAATAAGTTTTCATAAAATTTAATCATTAAAAAACTCGTGGAAAGGTCATCTACTTTCCAGAGGGAACTGACAACATGACCGACACCGCAACCCATAAAGCCGCTGACAAGTCCCACATATTCAGTCGTGATCGTGTGATTACCCGTAATCGCCGTTTCGCAAGCCGCCAAACTGACGAGTTGGTAGCTTCTCAAATCAAGATCGCGGATATCCGCGACAGTTAGTTGATCTTCACCTGCTAACGCCAAATAAGATAACGCCGGATTTTGGAAGTTGTATGTACCATGCCCTGTAAAGTGAAAAATATCGTAGCCTTGGGGCAAAGCTGTTATTACTGCTTCGTTCGTAGCTTCCTCAGAACGCAGGCGGGTGTGGTGGGGAAACATCCGCCTGATGGCTAGGGATTCAACTTGGGCGAATTCCAGAAAGTTAAGACTTTTACTACTGTTGGGATGTTCGATACTGAGTAGCTGGTAGAACTCATCGCCTGCCTTTTTCAGGGTGCTTGGGGAGATCAACCCAATTTGGGCGTTGGGTAGATACGTGATGCTGAAGTTATTTGGAAACAGCGTATGCAGAGGGAAACGGTGTAAGTCGCGGTGAGGAATGAGAATTAACTGCGTAATCTCTGGAATTTGGGAAACAACAGCATTGATATCGAGAATATCACCCAACCTGCGGAGCATTTCTGGCAAGTTATCGCGCCAAGTCCTTTCTGATTCACCTTGCGGATCTTTGACTTTGCCATTATCAGCATATTGTTTATTCCAATTTCCCTGCCAGTCTTCAAAATCGCGCAGGCGTCGCGCCTGATTTAGAACCCCGGTTTCTCCAAGAAAACGAGGTTCTGACAAGTCGTGTTTTAGGATGAAAGTCTGTAGGGAGTAAGGACTGAGATGCCAGTAGACAATAGCAGTTGTGGGATTCAGCAGTTGTTGCATTGCTGAGTAACTGGGGGAGGAAATATCATTAATCCACCCATCCAAAAGCCAACCTAAGCAGGCATTTTTACCCTGTTCTGCTAATTCAATTGCTTCCACAAGCTCCCCAGACTCCACAGCTAAATCAACTGTTAACTGCTGAAAGCCTGCAAATTTCAAAGCCAGTTGTTGTTTCTTCCGAGGACTATCGCAGTCATCCAGCAAGCGCCGTAATAAATCTGTACCCCGTCGCTGGAGTTCTTCAGCTTTGGCAATTTCCCGTAAATCTAACTGGACGCGAATCAAGTCTTGCAAAACCTCCAGATGCAACTCAGGAAAATCTGCTTCCGTGAGAGTTTTTAACGCTTCATTGTAACTGTGAACAGCTTTGTACCAATAGGGGCGGGGGTAGGTATCCCTTTGCCCTCGGAAATAATGAGTCCTACCTATCGCCCGATGCAATACTCCCCAACCTTCTGGGTGGGTATCTTGGTGACAATACTTTAACCCTTCCTCATAGCTTGCCAAGCTTCCCTCATAGCCGCGCTGGTTGAGGGCAGGATTTTTTCTGGCAATGACACTTAAGGAAGCCCACAACCGATCACAACTAACTGATTGTCCTGCTGCAATACCCCGATTGTTCCAATATAGGTGGTAGTCAGGTTTCAATTTTAAAGCTTTGTCGTAGGATGCGATCGCTTCTTCATTTCGTCCTAATTTATCCAGCACAACTCCGCGATTGTTCCAAGCAATGTGGTAATCAGGGTTCAATTCTAAAGCTTTGTCATAGGATGCGAGCGCTTTTTCATATCTTCCTAAATCATGTAGCGCAATACCGCGAGTGTACCAAACTAGGTCGTCGTCAGTTTTCAATTCTAAAGCTTTGTCGTAGGATGCGAGCGCTTTTTCATATTGTCCTAAATTAGCCAGTGCAAAGCCCCGATTGTACCAAGCACTGTGGTAATCAAGTTTCAATTCTAAAGCTTTGTCATAGGATGCGAGCGCTTCTTCATATCTTCCTAAATTATCCAGTATAACTCCACGACCGTACCAAGCACTGTGGAAGTCAGGTTTCAATTCTAAAGCTTTGTCGTAGGATGCGAGCGCTTGTTCATTTCGTCCTAATTTATCCAGCACAACTCCGCGATTGTTCCAAGCAATGTGGTAATCAGGGTTCAATTCTAAAGCTTTGTTGTAGGATGCCAGCGCTTCTTCATATCTTCCTAAATTACCCAGCGCAGTGCCTCGATTGTCCCAAGCATTGTGGTAGTCAGCCTTCAATTCTAAAGCTTTGTCGTAGGATGCGAGCGCTTCTTCATATCTTCCTAAATTATGCAGCACAACTCCGCGATTGTTCCAAGCTTCGTGTTCGTCAGGTTTCAATTTGAGCCATTGCCAAAGCCGCTTGAGCATCTGCCGCACCCTTATACCGCTTTTATTAAATATCTTTCTTATTCTAGTAGGGGTCGAGCCGAGATATGTGAAAAATAGTGCCACTTACATTAGCAGACATCATTTTTAGGGGTTTTGAGGAGCATTAGCAGAAATAAAACCCCTATTTTGGGTGGATTTGCATCTGCTAATGTCAATTAGAGGACATGAAAACCATAAAAAGTAGTACAGCGGAAATGTATACGGGTTAAGCTTTTTGGGCGAAGTGGCACTATTTCGCACGTATCTCGGCTCGACCCCATTTACACCTATCCCAACAGAAAGCATACTCCTAAACCAAAACGAAGCGGACACAGAGAGTAAAAAAGCATGAGCATGAAAAATAACAGAGCAGGGAAGCGATCGCGCCAATGGACGCAGCGTGTTGAAACGAACGGCGTGACCGATCTCCCTATCATGCCAACGAAATGCAGCACCTGCCCCTTCCATACAGACGAAAACGGCAGGCATCTGCACCCTGAGCTTGTCGCTGGCATTCAGAAGCGAATTTTGAGTCATTGCTCACAAATATGCCATCATCCGAAGCTTCATGGCAGAGAAGAAACCCATCTCTGCCGGGGCGCTAGAGATTATCAGCAAATCATTTTCTATTGCCTGGGGTTCGTCGAAGCGCCAACCGATGAGGCATGGCAGCGCCGGGTAGAAGAGATGAAGCTCAGGGGGGGGGAGGTGAAGATAGCCCCCGCTGAGCTTCATCTTTACTTCTCTAAAAAATTTGTTTACACATCAAGGAAATTCCTTTAAGGTCACTCCCGATTTTTAGCGGTGTAAACCTCTTATGGAATGTCCCTTTTGTAAATTCGATTTTAACCCTAAGACGGTAAAAACTATCACTTGTCCCAAGTGTTTTCAGAGCATAGAAACGTACTCTTTACTGAAAGACAAGGATGGAGCAATGACAATCGTTAAAGGCTACAAGCGTAACCGCTTGACCACAGGCACATATGAAACGTGTAATGCAGCAATGCAAGCCGAAACTTTGATGTCGCTCCTAGACGACTAAAAGGCGTTTTAAAAAGCTTTGAGAGACTAATGTCCCTCAAAGCTTTTTAATGGTAGAAATACCCCCATGCATATGGGGAGAACTGAGAGATGGCTTTCAAGTGAAACAAGTCTAAAACTTTCATCTTGCCAACAAGTCAGTTATTCTACAAAATTTAGGTAATGTCAACAGCTACGACAAAACAAATTGAGCCTCTGAAACCTGCTTTGCAATCTCATAACAAATATGCAGCGCATCCGTGGCGTCGGGAACAAAAATCATCTCCTGAGAGCATTTTCCCTGCTCCTGGGGAAATCTGACATGATAATAATGCTGTCCATCTTCCCCCAGAATGGCTCCATAGGTGAAAGTGAAACCTATGCTCGCCTGCGTTTCGTCATACCAATCAAAAGCCAGGTATTCCTCTCCATCGTTTCGGAATGGCTTAATACATGCTCACACGCGCAGATCGGCGCGGCGTGTCCGTGGCGAAACGATGGCGAGCTTTCGCGTGTTTCCTGGCTGATATGGGTAGCAAGCCGGAAAACACGCGCCTAGCACGGCATAACAGGGAGAAAGGTTTTCACAAAGCGAATTGCTATTGGCAAGCCAAAAGCCTGTGATGCGATAATTTGCGTTTCCATCCACACACCCCGAAGGTGCGGAACGAAATAATAGCATTCTTCTGCAAGCATGCAAGCCGTTTCATAGTTCAAGAGAAGTTCAGTGCGTTTATTTCCGCATCGCTCAGCCCGTTAAGTTTCATATCCTCGTTATCTTTTATTTCTATATTTACAAAAACAGTCAGTAATTTTACTCAGGCTGTTTTTCTATATTTACAGCTATTCTCATAATAATAAAAGTATTACCAGGATTAATTGAATATGGAGTTTGCAATTTCAATGTATAAAGGTGGTGTAAAAGTTTATGCAGATGAATGTGATTCTGATTCCTACGACATTCTCAAATTGCGTTGTTCTGTATGCGGGGAACCGGTTTATTTAAAAGAGGGTAATACTAGAAAACCTCATTTTGCTCACTTTCATGCCACTAATGCTAGACAAATGGAACCATGTGAGCTTAGAGCATCGTCCTATGGTAACAGCACAGAAGACAGTATCTTAATTGAAGATAAAGGACAAAGGCTAGAGATATTTCAGAATAACTTTTTAAACATGATTTCTGATGGAAAATATAAAATTGTTGATGATCTGAAATTTAATGACTGGATTACTATAGTTAAAAAAGAATATTATCAAATAATTGATTATATTACTAAATCTTGTACAGAATACTTTCTAATCCATCAGAAACAAATGAAGGAAAAGTCTTGTGTTTATTTCAAAAACGATGCACCTTTAATTCAAAAGCAAATAGCTTTTGAAGCGATGGATTACTTGTGTGTCAAGTCTAGCCTGCATTTATTAGATTGCCTATTGCATTATAATATTTACCAATTATATGTATCTAAAAATGAAGAATATAAATTATTTCATCAAAACATTACAACGGAAGATATAGATAAAATATGTCAGGAAACAGCAAGAATTATTATGCTAAACCCGTGGACAGAGGCAGTAAATAATGCTAAAAATCCAACCTTATTAACTATTAATGATTTTCAGTCATCTAATTCAGAAGGAGTAGAAATTCGGTTAATACCACCATTACAAATATTCTTAGCAGATGTTCTGTCTGGTACTAAAGGTAAATCAAATAAAAACATTAATTCATCAAATATTAATGCTTCACAATTATCTAGGTATGAGCGTGATAAGCTAAAATCACCACTACCCTTATATCATGTGTTCGCGTCTGTCCAATATAATAGTAGAGGATTTGTAAAGAAGACTATTGATGATCGGGCAGTTTATTGCAAAGTTGTAACTGAAATCAATACTGATGAGAACACAGCTATTCAGTTTAGTTTCCAAGTTAATGAGTTTATCAAAGCTGACTCCCTCACTAAAAATGCTAATGGTAAGTATATTAAACAACCAATTGAAATATGGCATTCAGCATTGGTTTACAAGTTTGGTCCCAACTTTGAGTTGAGCGTAGAACATCATGATCGGATTCTATTTTTAAATGGTGGTTATCTGGAAGAGTTTCCAGAGTTAAAAATAAAAACCAGGTGTGAATTAGCTAATTTATTTGTCACAATAATTGACGCAGGTCAGGTTAAGTTTATCAAAACTATAGAACAACAAAATAAATTGTTGATAGACAAGGTATATGACTGTAGTGTGTTACTACTTTGGGAATTGCTAGAACACTCCCATATTGACGGAGTTATTAGTAATAAAACGAAATACAAACCAATCGAGTTTAACACGGTTATGCAATGTATTATTGATGCTGCTAATAAAGCATTGCAATTAGGTGTTCCTTTGATTGAGGGTATGCTATTACATAGTTTATACACTGCTGCTAAGGTAGAATTGAAATCTTCTAAACTTGATAAAATTCCTACTCGGAACATAACTCACCTATCAGTAGCAATGGAACCCTAATGTATGTTAAGCCCAAGATACCTACTGTATTTGAGTTTGATCCGTTGCAGGTCGTTACACTCATGCATAGGATTTAGGTCAGATCATATCTTGCACCATTCTCAACAAGACCAAAAAAACCGGGTTTCTCAACCAAAAATATAGGGTTTGACCATTAGTCATTCTCAAGAAACCCGGTTTTTCACCTTGGTGCAAGATCTGAGTCAGCTAACTTCGGTTTCCTGACCTATCCATGGAGGGCGGCACCAAACTGCATTCCCCCTGCAACCGGGGTGAAATGAGCAATCGTACAGAAAGTTACGCTAAGGCTGAAACCTTTACTG
>CAZZWA010000294.1:3496-7607 GCA_964657555.1 uncultured Microcoleus sp. | reverse complement strand
GCTAAAGCCTACGTGGAACGGGAACAAATTCAGGGACAAACGTTAGTAGCCGTTGCCTGCGGTGCTAACATGAACTTTGATCGCTTGCGTTTTGTCGCAGAGCGGGCAGAATTGGGCGAACGCCGCGAAGCCATATTTGCTGTTACGATTCCCGAAGAACCAGGCAGTCTGCGTAAGTTCTGTGACTGTCTTGGTAAGCGCAACCTTACCGAGTTTAGTTATCGCATTGCTGATCAAACAGAGGCGCATATTTTTATCGGCGTGCAAATTCAAAACCGCACCGATGCAGTAAATCTGGCTCAAAGCTTTGAAGCTTGCGGTTTCAAAACTCTAGATTTAACGGATGACGAACTCACCAAATTGCATTTACGGCACATGGTGGGCGGACGTTCTCCTCTGGCTCACCACGAATTATTCTATCGGTTTGAGTTTCCCGAACGTCCGGGTGCCTTGATGAAGTTTGTGGGTTCCATGAGTCCCAACTGGAATATCAGCGTCTTTCACTATCGCAATAATGGGGCAGATTACGGACGCATTGTGGTGGGGATACAAGTACCTCCTCACGAGATGGAACAGTGGCAAGCATTTCTCGATACACTGGGCTATCGCTATTGGGATGAAAACAAAAATCCTGCATATAAACTGTTTTTGGGATAAGATATGGCTGAGTTCCTTGAATGCTTATTAGGTTTTTGGCCCACCGATTAGTCTTCATCAGCAGTTGAGAATCATTAGAGGAAGCCGCACAGATGGACAACTACGAAAGCCAGCAATGGGAAAACCAGCTACTAGAACGCTTCATAGAGATTGTCAAGGCTCCTTACGGTGACTTTGCTGCCATTGGAAACCTGAGCAGGGCAACCCGCGATACTGAAAGCTTTCAGCAAATTATTGAATCGCTTTCGCGCTATCCTCAAGCTAAGTCTGCCATTCAAGAACGTTTTCAGCTAGGAAACATTGACCTGTTGCAACTGTATCGTCTCCCTTCCGATACGTTTGGTTATGCGTATGCAGCTCATATGCTCGACAATGGCTTAAAGCCTCTTCAGATACCAAGTGCTGAAGACGATTACACCTACTTAGCGCTTCACATGACCGAGATTCATGATATCTGGCATGTGGTAACAGGGTCTGACACAAGTATAGAGGGTGAGATCCAGCTCCATGCATTTACTGCTGCACAACTCCACTTTGCTCGCTTTTATTTGAGTATGCTTGCCAGGAGCATACTGAAAACAGCAATTAATGCAATAGAGCGAGCCGATCAACACATGGATGCCTTGACACGAGGATGGATGATGGGCAAGCAGGCTCATCCCTTGTTTGGTATTCGTTGGAACACGCTGTGGGATATGCCTTTAGAGCAGTTAAGAACTGAGGTGAACATTCCTACAGGCAATGAGAAGATGGTTCTGGCAATGGGGTATCTTGGCAATTAAGTGCGATCGCTCTTCACGAGACGCGTTCCGGAAGAGTTAGAGATACCGATCGGTATTCTCATTGGTTTACTCAGTAAAGAATCGGGGTAGGGTGATTTCATTACAGGTGGCTCTGATTTTTTAGAATAAAGCAAACAACGCCAGGTTTTGACCTTTTTATGCAAACGCCACAAACCGGAGAAACACCCGGAGCCTTAACGCAGAGTCTTTATGAAACTGACTTCTATGCCTGGATACAGGAACAAGCAAAACTCCTCAGACATCAGCAATGGAGCCAACTCGATTTGCCTAATTTAATTGAGGAGATTGAGTCGTTGGGCAAACAACAACGTGCAGAATTGAGAAATCGTTTAAAGGTGTTAATTGGACATCTTTTAAAATGGGAACATCAACCAGAACGACGTAGCCGTAGCTGGTTGATGACGATTCGCGTTCAGCGTCGCGATACTCAAGAATTGTTGGAAGAAAATCCCAGCCTTAAGCTTTATCTTGAGGAAGCATTGCAAAGGATATATGAGAGTGGTAGAGATTTGGCTGTAGGAGAAACAAACCTACCGCTAAAAACTTTCCCGGAGAATTGCTCGTATACGTTAGATGAAATTTTTAGGGATGGCTTTTATCCTGGTGAACCTGCAACAGATGACGTGATGGAGTAATAATAGAGATGGCGCTTGCTTAAAGCTATTGTAGGGTGGGCATTGCACCAAAATCTAGGAATCTTTACTAAAAGATAACTGTAATGCTCATACTGCTACTGGAATATCAGCCTATTTCACTACCGCAATAATGGGGCAGACTACGGGCGAATTGTCGTGGGGATGCAGGTGCCTCCTCACGAGATGAAAGAGTGGCAAGCATTTCTGAAGACCCTCGGCTATCGCTATTGGGATGAAAGCAACAATCCTGCATACAAGCTGTTTTTGAGATAGGGAGAGCATAGTTGAAGTCAAATTCAAGTTTTGAAAACTGCAACGTTGCCTATCGCACTATGCAAGGCGATAGGCAAGTGCTACCCACTCATTTAATCGTTCACAATCGACGGCTTTGAATCCTGCTTCTGTCAAAGCTGTGGCCACTTCGTTCTCATAATCGACGGTAAAGCCAGATGTAATCAGTATCCCCACATGTGTATCAGTCCGACGAAGCGCCCGATGGAACTCATCGGCGAGGGCAATATGTACCCGTGCCTGGATATTGGCGACGATCAGGTCAAAGGTTGCTCTAGCCTCGACTTTTGGCACATTATCAATAGTGTTCCCGCTCATCCAATGCCCCAAATTGCTTCCACATCCCAAGCTTCCTTCCATGACCGTTACCTGTTGCTCAACCCCATTACGACGGACAGCATCTTGAGTTGCTTGCACTGCAATACTATCGTTGTCTAGTGCTAAGACGATTGCCCCAAGCTTCGCCATCGCTACACTTAGAATACCTGAACCCGCTCCTAGGTCGAGGACATTCATCGTAGGGGCGATGAATCGTTCCAGTAGATGAAGGCTGAGAATGGTTGCAGGATGTAGACCGCTTCCGAAGGAGAGGGTTGTCTTCAATCTTAAGGTGATTTCTTCTGCTGCCTCAGATTGATAAGGTGCATCAGGAGCAAGCACAACAAACCGTTCCCCAATCCGATGAATGAGGGGGAGTCCATCTATGTGTGTGGGTTTCTCCTCAACTACAGCCATCTGAAGCGCTGTTGCCAGTCCTGTACGGTACAAGGGCGAGAGCAAATTAACGATTTTTTCCACGCGTCCCCTCGAACGTGTATCGTGGTGTAAATACAAGCGAATCGTGAATGTCCATCTGGGTTGTGCTGTGTCCTGATCGCCTAGATGGGGTAAATTCGGTTCGACATATTCGGTGATCCGAATATCACTAACATTATTAATATCAGCAAGCAGCGTGCAGATCCAATCAACTGCCTCGTTTGTTGTATCGAGGCTCAATTCCATCCATGGCATACTTTCTTCCTCTGGTGTAGTTGCATAGCTGTAGAGCGAATACTTATCGAGCGAGTCTCCTATTCTCCCTTTGATTGAAAATCAGAACTTTTTCCTCTCTTGAGCAAAAAAGCGACTAACCACGGACTAAGGGACTTCCCAATCAAAAAACATCCAATCTTATTTATGTTGCAAGATGAAGCAACGGATACAACAGTATTCCCTCCCGCGATCAAACATGATTAAAGATCAGAGAAGCTATTTATGGCAACATACAAAGTCACGTTAATTAACAAAGACAGAGGTTTCGTACAGACCATTAACGTTCCAGATACTGAGCCTATCCTTGGAGAAGCTGTTGAGCATGGCATAAAAATTCCCTTCGAGTGCGTTGTGGGTGCTTGCGCGACCTGTCAAGGAAAGATTATTTCTGGGACGGTCGATCAGTCTGAACAGATATTCTTAAATGAAAAACAAGTTGCCCAAGGATATGTGCTGACTTGTGTTGCTAGACCGACTTCCGACTGCACACTTGAAGTAGAGTTAGCTAACTATCTCTAATGCACTACAATTTTGCTGGCACGTTCTACGCGGCACTGGATAATATACTGATGAACGGAAAGCCCCATTGACTGCTTAAATAGGCAGGAAAAATGGTATCTGCTCATGTTCGCTTAGGCAGCGATCGCTTTTTTTGATCGCCTACTCAGTATAACTTGGCAAAATGGTTATAGT
>CAZZWA010000294.1:0-3396 GCA_964657555.1 uncultured Microcoleus sp. | reverse complement strand
TTTGGCGTTCGTAGTCTGCGATCGCATTCTTCCACTTTTCCTGTTCGGCAGGAGCTACTTGAGCTTCTCGAAAGCTCTCCTCAGACAAGTTAACTGATTGCAGTGGCTTTTTCCACTTGGCAATTGGTAGGTTGAAAGGTAGGGTATAAGTCTGCTATCTCAAGTAATGTGTCTATATATTTGAGACAATAATCTGTTAACAGTGACAAACAATTAGTTAATTTACAAATAACAAATCGGGATGACAGGATTTGAACCTGCGGCCCCCTCGTCCCGAACGAGGTGCGCTACCAAGCTGCGCCACATCCCGTTGCCAGTCTGGCAACCCAGAGCCACGATATCACGTAACATCCTCTCCAACTAACCCTTACGTGTATAGTAAAGGTTTCCCAGTCTCACGACTTAGCTTTTCTGGTTTTTCCCTTACGGGGTTTCGCCACTTGCCTAGTCGGGACTTTTCCAGTCCCCAGTAGCTTGACTGCACAGACAGTATCTATTCCGCCAAGCCCTGGCGTACTAATCAGAACGCTCCCCCTATATCTTAATGACCTGAACAGACACCTCTTTGTTCTAAAGACCGCCTCTGCTTTTTGTTGAGTCTGCGTTGCAGTAATTTCAACTTGCCTTGCATCTCAAATAAGAACTTGGTTTGTTTAACCAGAGTTACTTTTTAGGATTATAGCGAATTTAGTAACAGAACGCTACTTGGTAAACACAGACCGATGATGAAAAAGGAGACATTGAGTCCCCTTTTTTATCGCCTTTCATCTCCCCTAACCCGAAACAGGTGTAGTGGAGCTGACGGGCTGGTCACCCCGTCAGTTTGGGGACTCTAGCGCAGCGGCGCGACAGCGTGGGACAAGGAGAATATCCACACCCATCACCCTATCTCTCTACTCGTCAAAGTTGCCTTGGCGAACTACTAGTCTGTTAGCCATCTATATCTGGCGGGAAGAGATTAATGAGGAGTCCAAGAGCGCATCCACAGCATCCGGCTGGGTTGGCCCTAAGTATTTAGCCAAATAAGGGGAAAAAACCTCATAAATCAAGGTGAGGGGCTGTCCATGATGCCAAAACAAGTAATGACGCCCCCAGAACGGCCCCGACAAGCCAAAGGCGGTCTCTAAACTTAATGAGTGACCGTGGTAAATCCCTTGAACATCTCGATATAACTCAGTCCGCAGACGAGCTAGACTAGCCCAAATCGGCAAAGAGCGATTTTGCAAATAGTCATCCACATGGCTGGCTTCCCACCAAGAGGCAGCATAGGCTAGTCTCTGTCCAGAAGGCGTGCGCAGCCATACCTGACGCCGCAGACGCGGCCCAGGAACTGCTTGAATTTGTTCTGGTGCGCCATCAGCATCCAGACCGATAAGTGACATATCAATGACATCCACTTCTGTCGGTTCACCTGTCAGCAATTGGAGATGACGTGTGGGAGAACCGTCCCCTAGTAAAAGTATCTGCCAAGCAGGGGACATCTGGCTATGGGGCAATCCTTGCTGAACTGTTGCTTCCCCCCCTTGCCAAATGGGGTTAAGAGCATACCACTGCCTTGGTAGGGCAGCGCTTTCTGTTTGTATGTAAGTTGCTGTCAATGTTCTTTATAAAACTTAATTTGCCTATATAAATCATACAAAAAGCTATGTGCAACTTTCACTCTTGTTCCCCCCTTCTTTCTAGCGCCGCTGCGCGACAGCGCAGGACAAGGGGAATACACACACCCATCACCCCATCTCGCTACTCCTCAAAGTTGCCTTGGCGGATTACTAGTAATGTAGCCTGTTTACAAATAGCTTCTGAGCTTAACCAACTAAAGTGAAGCTAATAATCTCCCATAAAAGTATGTTGTCAAGCTATCGTGTCGAATAAGGCTTCAAAAAGCAATCAACTGGGACATGGTATGGCAGTAGATTTACGAAAATTTTTTCAGGCAACCGACCCTGGCAAGACGCTGGTTGTAGCCAACCCGGAAGACAAGAAGTATTACATTGACTTTTCCTCGGTACGAGGCGGCAAGATTATAGAAGAACTGAAGGATAACATCACGTTTTTCTCGCCAGATGACCCAACCTGTGTTCTATTTACTGGGCATATTGGTTGTGGTAAGTCTACAGAGTTATTACGGCTCAAGCTAGAACTGGAACAGGAAGGTTTCCATGTGGTATACTTTGAGTCCAGTGAAGACCTGGAAATGGCGGATGTAGATATTGGCGATGTAATGCTGGCGATCGCACGTCGAGTCAGCCAAAGCTTGGACAAAATCGCACTTGACGAACCTAGCAGGCTGAAGGAGTTGCTGCAAGGTGCGGTCAAGGTTTTAAACTCCGAGGTGACGGGGGTGAAAATAAAGCTTCCTGGAGTTGGTGATGTGGGTGCCACATCTGAAAAAGAAAAGTTTTCTATCGCCTTTGGCATTGGCGAAATCACGACTAGGGCGAAAAGTGACGCAACGCTGCGGGAGAAACTCAACCAGTATCTAGGGCCACAGAAAACCCAGTTGTTGGAAGCGATTAATCAGGAACTGCTAGAACCTGGGATCGCCAAACTGAAACAGCAGGGTAAAAAGGGGTTGGTGGTGATTGTAGATAATCTCGATCGCATCGACAATCGCCAGAAGGCTTGGGGGCGTCCTCAACAGGAATATCTGTTTGTCGATCAGGGCGAGTCTTTAACTAAGCTGCGCTGTCATCTGGTCTACACAATGCCACTGGCGCTGAAGTTCTCCAATGATTATGGGAATCTCACTCAGCGGTTTTCAGAAGATCCCAAAGTGTTGCCAATGGTTCCCGTGCAGTTGCAGGATGGTAGCGAGTGCGAGGCGGGGATGGCACTGCTGCGGCAGATGGTGCTGGCGAGAGCCTTTCCTGACTTGGATGAAGACCAGCGCCTGGACAAAATTACCGAACTATTTGACAGTCCCCAAACCCTAGACCGCTTGTGCAGTGTTAGTGGGGGGCATGTTCGAGACTTGCTGAGGTTGCTGAATACCTGGATTAAAAAGGGGAGACAACTGCCTCTATCTCGCGAAACACTGGAAGAGGTGATTCGTTCTCGTCGTAATGAGATGACGATGCCGATCTCCGATGATGAGTGGGAATTGCTGCGGCAGGTGCGGCAACGGAAAAAGGTCAGCGACGATCAAGGATACCAAAAGCTGATTCGCAGTCGGCTGGTGTTTGAATATCGCGATCGCGGCGAGTCTTGGTTTGATATCAATCCGATTTTGGCAGAGGCGAAAGAGTTGTAGGAATGAGGTAACCCAGAGATGGGGAGATCTTTTAGACTTGCACCAAGTCCACTAAGTATAGATGTTGTTGTAGGAGTTATCGGAGTTTTCACCCCCACCCAAGGGCGAAGCATCCGGACAGAAAAACTAGGGTTTTACCGATAAAT
>CAZZWA010000293.1:0-7608 GCA_964657555.1 uncultured Microcoleus sp. | reverse complement strand
TTAGTGATTAGTAGTGTTGTTAGTTTAATGTCGCTATTACCTACAACCTAGTTTCAACTAACTACTATCCATTAACCTTAGCGGCAGCATTTCTAGAGAGAAGCATGGAGCCTCCTGCCGCCGGTCAGGTCAGGCTTAACGAAACTCAAAACACTTTTGTGTAAAGATACATCCAGAATGGTTTTCAGGAGCAAGGCCAATTACACAAAGCATTATGTCTCAGCCGACCATAGAATCAATTCTGCAAGAGAAGCGCTTATTTCATCCTTCTGCTGAATTCTCCCAGAAAGCTCACATTAAAAGCCTGGAAGAGTATCAACAAATCTATGACCGTGCCAAGACAGACCCTCAGAAGTTTTGGGCAGAACTGGCAGAACAGGAGTTGCACTGGTTCCAGAAGTGGGACACGGTGCTGGACTGGCAACCGCCTTTCGTTAAGTGGTTTGTGGGCGGCAAAATCAATATTTCCTACAACTGCCTCGACAGACACCTCACTACCTGGCGCAAGAATAAAGCCGCTTTGATTTGGGAAGGAGAACCAGGCGACTCCCGCACTCTGACTTATGCTCAACTACACCGGGAAGTCTGCCAGTTTGCCAATGCCTTGAAACATCTAGGCGTACAAAAAGGCGATCGCGTGGGTATCTATCTGCCCATGATTCCCGAAGCGGCGATCGCCATGCTCGCCTGTGCTAGAATCGGCGCTCCTCACACAGTGGTTTTTGGCGGCTTCAGTGCAGACGCCTTGCGCGATCGCCTGATCGATGGACAAGCCAAGGTGGTTGTAACAGCAGATGGCGGTTGGCGCAAAGATGCGATCGTCCCTCTTAAGGAGCAAGTGGATAAAGCGCTGGCTGATGGCGCAGTTCCCAGCGTTCATAGTGTCTTGGTTGTTAAGCGCACCGAACAGGAAATTTACATGCAGTTGGGAGGGCGCGACCATTGGTGGCATGAGTTGCAACAGACTGTTTCAGCTGATTGCCCAGCAGAACCAATGGACAGTGAAGACTTGCTATTCATTCTCTACACCTCCGGCAGCACTGGCAAACCCAAAGGTGTCGTCCACACCACTGGTGGCTACAACCTCTATGCTCACATGACCACCAAGTGGATCTTTGACCTCCAGGATACGGATGTTTACTGGTGTACCGCTGATGTCGGCTGGATTACTGGGCACAGCTACATTGTGTATGGCCCCCTATCCAACGGCGCAACCACCCTGATGTATGAAGGTGCCCCTCGCGCCTCGAATCCCGGTTGTACGTGGGACATTATTGAAAAATACGGCGTCAACGTCTTCTATACCGCTCCCACGGCGATTCGGTCATATATCAAGATGGGCGACCATCTGCCAAAAGCCCGGAATCTGTCTTCCCTACGATTGCTGGGCACCGTAGGCGAACCAATTAACCCCGAAGTCTGGGTTTGGTACTACCAGGTCATTGGCGGCGAACGCTGTCCAATTGTTGATACATGGTGGCAAACAGAGACCGGCGGCATCATGATTACGCCACTACCTGGAGCAATTCCCACCAAACCCGGTTCTGCCACCCGCCCCTTCCCTGGCATCCTAGCCGATGTTGTTGATTTGGAAGGTAATCCAGTTCCCAATAATGAAGGCGGCTATCTCGTTGTCAAGTATCCCTGGCCTGGGATGATGCGGACTGTCTACGGCGACCCAGACCGCTTCCGCCGCACTTATTGGGAGCATATTCTCCCCAAAGACGGACAGTATATCTACTTTGCTGGTGATGGTGCCCGTCGCGATGAAGACGGTTATTACTGGGTGATGGGACGAGTTGATGATGTGATTAATGTCTCTGGGCACCGGCTAGGCACTATGGAAATTGAGTCAGCCTTGGTGAGTCACCCAGCTGTTGCTGAGGCTGCTGTGGTGAGCAAGCCTGATGAAATTAAAGGGGAAGATATTGTTGCTTTTGTGACTTTGGAAGGTAATCACACTCCTAGCGAGGCACTGAGCAAACAACTGAAGGGGCACGTAGTGCAGGAAATTGGGGCGATCGCTCGTCCTGGTGAAATCCGCTTTACCGATGCTTTGCCCAAAACTCGCTCTGGTAAAATCATGCGCCGATTGCTCAGATCTCTCGCCTCTGGTCAAGAAGTTTCTGGCGATACCTCTACCTTGGAAGACAGAGGAGTTCTTGACAAATTGCGAGAAGGAACTTGAACAAGAAACTGAGGAAATGGGTCGTCCCGACCCATGTCGTACAGACTTTCCGGTGGAACGTCTGTACCCACAGGCATAAGCTAGGGTGTTGACTTTGTTGAAGTAGCAGAAGCTATGATCAATCGGTTGAATCGAGCAATGGAAGATTTGAGTGCGATCGCAGAGTATCTTGAGGATTAGTGACGAGGTTGATATTGTCCGTGTCCTGAAAAGAGCAAGGGACATAGATGCTTTGTCAAAGATGATGAGCTGTAGTTGGTATGAGGAAACTCAAAAGGAGTAGGCTAAAACCTGATAAACATTTCATTGTTCCTTAATTCTTCTGTCTATTAACCACGTCTCAAACCCCGTCGGGCATAATTATTTCCTCTCCGTATAATAAAATCAAACGGACAAATCTGTCTGTTTGATTTTTTTGATATACTTAATAATAACTATAGCCAAACTTTTCTTCGCAAAATTCTTCGCTCAAATATAAAAAAAAGGCTCGATGTGGTTGAGATACGGAGTCGATCAAGACAACTCGCTGGTCGCTATAGAAGATGTGCGTAGTGGGAAGACAGATCTGAAGTGTCCCTACTGTAATGGTGGACTAACAGCAAAGAAGGGCAAGGTTAAGGAGCATCACTTTGCTCACACCGAAGAAACATGCCGCTTTGTGGCAGCTCGGCATCATCGGGATATTCCCACTCTGCCACTATACGACAATTTTAATATCCAGTTATCAGGTAAAGAACTGGAGCAATTAAAAATTCTGTGGAAAGAGTATGGTTCGAAAGGATACAAGGTTTCGCGATCGCTAGTCCCTCGGCGCTTTGTTTGGCTTGGTTTGTTGCAAGGAGTTGAATTTCGTGACAGCTCAGATTACAAATTTACCCTATTGGGGAAAATCCCTTTTGGGGAACTTTCGTTGAAGCTATTCAACCAAGTGCAAGAGCCAATGCTACTAGAGAAACTATCTGAGCTGGAGCAGAAAGCTGAACACGCGAAAGATATAAACTCACTTTTTTTATGTGAGCGACTTACTGATTTGAGGCTGTATTGCGCTCAACTCAAGAAAGTTCTCTTAAACGCCCTATATTTCCTGGAAGTAGAAGCCGATGGGCAAACCTTCCATAAAATTGGCATAACGAAGCGCCCAATTGAAGAAAGAGTTGCAGAGGTGCAACGCGACCTGAATTCATACTTTAAAGCAATATCAATTCAGGTACTAGGGGTATGGTTACACCGGGGTAATGTAGAAAAGTATTTCAAACACCGCTATCATGACTTCAATTACCCCATTGGTAACTTAACTGAATACTACAAATTCAACGATTTCAAGGATGCATTAGCTGTACTGTGCGACCTGCAGCAGATGCAGCCCAAGGTTTTGCAAGAGATGGAGTTAGATATCCTAGATGATAAGCTTAGCCCGCTTAGCAAAGCCAGTTAATGAGATGAGGCATAACTCTCATCGTGCTTTTTAGTAAAATAGCACCATCTGGGGCTTTGCGTTCTGCTCCTGCAAATCTGCCAACTTGCTGTTGACATTGCCAACAGACTACTCATCTCAATCAGCAAGGCCATACAGTCCGATTGCTCGTTGTGCTGTAGATATCTGGAACTTTAAGGTAGACTGAGGCGTCTAGATGCATTTTCAGTAAAAATTGAGACCGCAGCCAGTTATTAGCCATACCTTGAAAATAGATGCCAAACTTGAGAATATGGTGAGGGAATAAAGGATTTATAGTGTACTCCCAACGCCACCTCGCTCTCGTGGCTTACTAAGGGTTACGCTTTGGCTGGTAGCCAAAATATCCTATTGTAGAAACTTGGTTTTTTTTTATGAGGATAAAGAGCATATTGAAGTCAGCATTATTTCAACCTCTGACTTGGCTTACTCTAGGCATCCTAACTGGAACTAGCCTGTCTGTGTTCTCACCTGCTCAACCTGCCCTAGCTTATACTTCAGCGCGTTCTCTATCATCTGAGGAACGCATACAGAAGCAAGAGATAGCACAAAAACAGCAGGAAGACGAGCAATCGCAGCAGCTACTCCAAGCACAAAGCCTCTACGACCAGGGAAAATTTGACAGCGCCGAACAAATCTTCCGCAAGCTGCTTGGTAAGAACCGGGAGAATGTGGTTCTGCACTATCAGTTAGGGAATGTGCTTTACCGCCAAGACAAACTAGAAGAAGCCATTGCCGAATACCAGCAGGTTCTTAAACTTAACCCTAAATATGCAGTGGCTTACAATGCTGTGGGGGTGATTCGAGCAAGACAAAATAATTGGGAGCAAGCAGTTTCTCAGTTTAAGCAAGCGCTTTCTATTAATCCCGAATATGCTGATGCCCTCCACAATTTGGGACGAGCACTATGGCAGCAGGGCAAAGGCACTGAGGCAACTGCCCCCTTAGAAAAAGCCAAGACGCTATTTAAACAACAATTGAGGTTTGAAGACGTGAGGAAAGTTGATGAACTTTTGCAGCAGATAACTAAAAAGAAAATTGAAGCCTGAAGCTAGGAGAAAAGGACAAAGGGACAACAGAACTGAGACATATCTGCTCCAAACAAGAATGGATAACCTTTTTCCTTCTCTTCTCATCTTCTGTCATGAGTTAGTGGTGATGAGTAACGAAGACATGACAAAGGACAAACGACTTTCAGACTTTTTATTGCCTATTACTTGTTGCCTGTTGTCTCTTACCTTTGGTGTGACAGCATCTGCTACAAGTGCTGTTAATCCATACCAAGCCAGTAAATACCGAGAATTAGGGCTGCTTTATCAACAACAGCAACGCTATTCAGAGGCGATCGCCACCATGAAAAAATCTGTTGCACTTGCTCCGCAAAATATTATCGGACGGGTTAACTTGGGCTGGACACAGCATTTGGCAGGACAGGAGAGTGCAGCTGCTGAGTCGTTGTTACAAGCAGCCTATCGCGATCCTTATTCTGTTCCTACTTTCAACGCCTTGGGTATTGTCTACTTGGTGGGTGGAGATTTAACTTCTGCGGTGACTGTTCATACCTGGGCAGCTATGCTAAAGGCGGACAATGAAATTGCCTACTATAATTTGAGCTTGTCCTATCACCGCCTCAGACAATACGCTTTTGCCGCGATTACAGCTAACATTGCAGCACAGCTAGAACCTACCAATCCTCACCCTTTTGTCGCCCTAGCAATTGCTCACTGGGATGGTGGGGAGAGAAACCGTAGTATGAAAGCTTATCGCCTTGCGTTCAACTTGGATTCTCGATACAGCGATCGCGCTTTTTTAGGCCATCTCAAAAAGGCAGGCTTTAGCCGCGAACAAATTCAGACAGCCGAGCAAGTGCTTTCTGTCGCAGCTAAGTGAGTACACCCGCCCTACTGCCTCAAAGTTAAACGGTTTTATTCTGCTCTGCGAACAGCAATTGTATAAGAAGAGCGCTGTTTTGCTTCACGTCGAGACTTAACAATGCGAAAGTCGCGATCTATATAAATATGCTCAAACTGAGGAGTTGCCAAGAAGGCTTTTTTAAATCTCTTGAGACTGCTTTTATCCAAATTTTCTAGAGATGGTGCTTTGAGATTATCTGTTGTTGTAGAAGCAGCTCTTTGCTTAGATTTAACTACTTCAGTTAACCAGTTCTCTGCTCGCTCAATTGTCAAAGGAATTGCGCCTATTCTAAAAGCTTGTTCGATAGCGACATTTTGGATGTGCCACTGACTATTGATGATCTCAAACCTTTGCAGCACCATTAAGTCATAATTGTAGAAAATAGATGACAACCTTTGTAAAAAGGGCAGTTTATGCCCCGGTGCGTAGCGGGCAATATTGCCATAGTAACCGTTGTCTTGAAAAATTTGGTAAGACTGCTTGCGTATGCGTCCCGGCAAGGTATCTTGAAAAGGTATAGTAGACCATAATGGCGTCCATACACCAAGTACAAGAGATACTTGGTCTTCCGGCTTTGGAAATGGATTGCGCTGACTCAACTCTGCAAAAACTGATACCAGTTCATTCTTATAAAAGAGTACTTTTTGGTTGAGCGGTTCTGTGTCTCGATCTTCAACAAGCTGTAAAATGTCCTGTTTTAGTTCTTCTGTACTCTTATAACTTAGTTCCTGAGGGCTTAATACTTTGTCTATCACTGTTTAACCTGCAATCAATTCAATACAAGATAGCCCGATCACTGAACGATTCTATTACCAGTTTAACCTAAGGAATTTTGCCATATATCATTCTTAGGAAAGACTGATTATTTACACAATTAGCAATTAGCAAAATCCCCACCCACGAGGAGATGGGGATTTTTTTTAAAAGGTAAGTTTGTGGCCTGCAAGGTACAGATGCGTCCGGTATAGATCTTGCAATAAGCCTAATCCAGCTCTCGCCGCCCTTCCAACGCTCGTGCTAGTGTCACCTCATCTGCATACTCTAAATCGCCCCCCATTGGTAAACCAAAGGCAATCCGCGTGACTTTCGTAAAGGGCTTCAGCAACTGACCTACATACAAAGTTGTTGTCTCGCCTTCCACGCTGGGGCTAATGGCAATAATCACCTCGTTGACATTTGGCTGACCTTTATCGTTCCTCTGACTAACTCGCCGCACCAATGATTGGATATGCAACTGGTCAGGGCCAATTCCTTCCATGGGTGAAATCACTCCTCCTAAGACGTGATATTTACCTCGATACTCACGAGTTCTTTCCAAGGCAATCACATCACGAGAGTCAGCCACGACACAAACAGTACTGGCATCGCGATTCGTGGCGCGGCAAATTTCGCAGACTGGTTCAGCAGAGAGGTGAAAGCACACCTGACACAAGCCCACTTGCTTTTTTGCCTCAACTAAAGCTTGGGCAAGTGCTTGTACTTCTGCCTCAGAGCGCTTGAGAATGTGCAAAGCCAGTCGTTGTGCTGTTTTAGGGCCAACTCCAGGCAAGCGTTGCAGTTGCTCGATTAAACGAGCTAGGGGTCGCGTGTAAACCGTTGTTTTTCTCCCAGTCTGTATGCCTTCTTCTCTATGATGGCATTCCTGAGAGCAGAGCGTATAGGGCAATGCTCCTGCTGTAGGTTAGCGATCGCTCTAAGCCACTAGTAAGTCCGCCAAGGCAACTTTGAAAAGTAGCTAGATGGGTTGATGGGTGTGGATATTCCCCTTGTCTCGCGCTGTTGCGCCGCTGCGCTAGAATCCCCAAATTTATCTCAACCAGTCAATTTTCGGTTGGTGATCTTTTAGTTTCCCTGCAAACTTCGAGCTAAGCGAGCTAATCTCTTCAAATTCACAGACGAACTGGGCAAGCGAATGCAAACGTTCCTCGACAAGAAAAAAGCTAACATTTTTACCAATGTATCATTAATTGTTGAGTTATAGACTATTGAGTTTTTTTAATTAATTTATTTTTTGGAAGTCACTAAGGCATAACACAAAATTCAAAACTAAAAA
>CAZZWA010000292.1:6368-7662 GCA_964657555.1 uncultured Microcoleus sp. | reverse complement strand
CTAGTTTTTTGCCCGTCTGTTAACGCATACTTGAGGACATCCTTTAAAGCTTGTGCCTTATTGGCATCAGCATAAGTTTTGTCGGCCAAAATCCAGGTATAGGTAACAATCGGATAAGAATCTGGCCCCTCTGGATCGGAGATGAAAGCACGTAAGTTGTCGGGCAGTTTCACTGCGGCAAGAGTTTTAGCACCAGACTCTGGAGTCGCCTCAACATACTTACCTGCTTTATTTTCTAAAGCAGCCGTAGGGATTTTTTGTGAGCTGGCATAGCCATACTCTATGTAGCCAATGCTGCCCTCATTTTGTTGGAGCTGAGCGGTGACACCGTCGTTGCCCTTAGCGCCGATTCCCACGGGCCAGTTGACAGTTTTACCTGTTCCAGGGCCACTTTTCCACTCTGGGCTGACAGCACTCAGGTGTTGCGTGAACACAGCAGTGGTACCGCTGCCCTCAGAACGGTGGACAACCGTAATATTCTTGTCAGGCAATTTCACTCCAGGGTTAGCTTGGGCAATGGCGGGGTCATTCCACTTCTTGATCTTACCTAAAAAAATATTCGGGTAAACTTGGCGTGGAAGCTTCAAACTCGGAACGTCTTTCAAGTTGTAGCCGATGACGATACTACCGGCAGTCATGGGCAATAACACAACGCCCTTGGTGACTTTGGCGATTTCTGCATCTGTCATTGCCACGTCGCTGGCTCCAAAATCTACAATCCCTGCGGTGAACTGTGCCACTCCAGCACCACTGCCAACAGGTTGATATGTGACTTGTACGTTAGACTTCTGCTTGTTGTAATCTTGGAACCACCGCTGATATAAGGGAGCGGGAAAAGTGGCACCAGCACCTACTAGAGAGACTCTAGCACCACCAGAGCTAGCGGGAGTAGCAGAGCTGCTAGCTTCCGGAGAGCCACTGCTAGTTCCAGCAGGCGTTGACGGCGAGGTTGCTGTGTTGTTGTCACTCTTATTAGCACAGGAAGCAACGCTCAGAGAAAGTGCGAGCACTGGTAGAACCCAAGCTCGCCGTGTTGACTGAATTAGAGAAAACATAAGATTCTTTTAGGTTTCTGAGTCTACAGGGAGAAGCACACTGGTACGATTGTTAAATTTTCATTACCTAATTGTTATGACCTTAGATTTCTTAGGTTAAAATAAGGTAATCTTTTGGTAATGAATAGGTTAAGCACTAGAGGCTTATCCAAAAAGTCAAAATCTGGGTGATGAATTTTGTCATGCGGCAACTTTTTGTTGCATGACGAGATTTTAGCATTCTTGCACCAAGCCTTGGC
>CAZZWA010000292.1:0-6268 GCA_964657555.1 uncultured Microcoleus sp. | reverse complement strand
GCTAGTTATGCTGAAATGGCTCATCAAGGATTAGCTGAGCTGACCGTGAAGCAAGACCGAACTCAGATACAACTTGACCAGTTGAGTATCAAGCAGGATAGGACTCAGGAACAACTTGACTAGATAGGCTCTAGACTAAATGAGTTGATTTTTCACAACCAACCGCTATTCAGCCAACAGGCTGAACGGACTGAGCGACTTGAGAATCAGCATCTAGAGGCTCAGAGAACTACTAACGCAGCTCTAGAACGGATTGACAGGATTTTGGACTATTTACTCAGGCAGCAACAAGGTGAACGTTGAAGCAGTACAGTTTGGGGCGATCGCACCCTATAACCATGCTTACCCAAATTCACACTCTCATAGCTATAAAAGGCTTACTGCTATTAATTTTCAAGAACTGCCACGGCTACCAATTCCGCGTACTCAGCCAGTCTCTAGAAATAAATTTGGGGCCGGATCAGACTGAGCCTGACCCCAAGGCGATCACCTGCTATGGATTTCGATGCCAGAATAGGCAACTGCTGTGGTAATTGATCGAAAGCGCACTAGAACGTAAAGGTAGTGCGGAGCACTCCCACATATTCTGTAGGGTTTCTCCGGTAATCCTCTGGTTTGATAATCACAAAACCACCGGGGGTGACGTAGATATTATTGGTGACTCGAATGCGATATTGCACTTCGGCTTGATAAGAGGTGTCCCTATCTCTTCGCCTAGGCCCAGTAGCAGTTAATGGCCCATTTGTTTCAACATTTGAAAGCCCAGAGTTATTGGCAGTAGCTTTAGGCGGTTGCCCAAAGATGATTGCGCCCAAGTTGCCTTTTGCTCCTAGGTCAGGGAAGGCCAAAGCAACAGCATAGTTATAGCTGCTTGCCTTCCTTCCTCGTCTCGCTATACCCTGATTATTCGGAAGCGTGGTGGTTTTTTCAACTGTGGAGTAGTCTACACCGCCCCACCCTGAGATATTAAAGAACTGGCTGACGCGGAAGCTGAATTCTGCGCCGTAGGCATTTGTTGAGGTAGGAGTAGCGGGGCCAAAGGGGAGATTGGCGTTAACACTACCTGTACCTCCAGTTACACCAACTTCGTTATTAAAAATGGCCCCAGTTCTATTTCCAGCGTAGTAAGAATGCGCATAGGTTAAGCCCAAGCCAAAAGCTTTGGTAGCCTGGAAATTGAGCTGACCAATGGCACCGTAGGTACCGTTGAAAAGTCCTCTAGATTGAACGGGGTCTTCGGCGCTGCGAGCTAAATAACCCGCAGATATGCTGAGATTATTACTAAACTTCTGGACGATTGTTGCGCCAGCACCAGTATTGCTTGCAGAGCCTCCATTATTGATTCGGTAGATGGGGTTAAATCGCCCAAATCGGGAAAGAGAGCCAATATCAGAAGACTCTAAAAAGGGGTTAAGTGTGTTGATGTTATCGTAGAACTCACCCCCAGTAGCATCCAGAAACACCGTTGTCGAAGTTGTGAGCGGGAAGCGATAGAGTAGCTTACCTAGAACAACGCTGTTACCACGAGGCGCAGCTCCAGTAATACCGTCATACGCTAAACGGGTTTCGTTGGTGCCTGTAAGGTTATTTCCATTGATGGCAGTGGTGCTGTTAGCTTCTATACGGGTTCTCAAGCGGTCTTTGCCAGTGAAGCTAGTATCGAAGTTCAGACGGATGCGATCGCTGATCACTGAGTTTCGACTTAAGCTGCCCAGGCTACCTCGGCGTGCCCCATAAGGAACAGCAATGTTCTGAGCATGCAAAGCCCCAAACGTATCAGCGTTGAATATGATTGCAGCATTCAGCTTGGTAGTGGTGGAAAACTGATGGGTTTCCAGAAAGCCGACACGACCTTCCAGTTTATCCACCCGTGTTCCCAGCGCTGCCAGTTCTCCCTGAAACTCCTGAGTTAGTCTTCGTAGCTTCTCTAGGTCTTCTTTAGTGGCAAAGTTGGTCGTAGAAGCAGCAATTAATTTCTCAATCTGATTCAGACACGCTCTCAAACCGGCGGCAAACTCATAGCGCGTCATCGCCCGGTTGCCTCGATAGGTGCTATCTGGATAGCCAGCAATACAGCCATAGCGCTCTACCAATTCTCGCAGAGCTTCGTATGCCCAATCCCCTGGGCGGACATCCGAAAACTGGGAAACATTGGTCACCTGATCCATCGGATCGGCACCATCTACGTTGCTGTATGAATTCGTTTGATCTTGTCCACCGTCCGTAGATTCTTCCGGATTTTGAGCTTCAGCAACTGCTGTGGGGCTGATGCTCTTACCGACTGAGTGCGGCATGTTTGTTAGCGTACCATCCTTTCCCACAGTCGCTTTGCTGGCCTTGAGTCCCTCAGACTCTGACTCTACCTGCTTGTGGTTGACTGGCCTACTGTAAGGGACAACAGCTGCTTTGCTAGCCTTAAGTCTCTCAGTCTCTGGCTTAACCTGCTGCTGTTGCTCTTGGGCAGATTTGTCAAGGGACAGTTGCGAATCTATGGGTTGGTCATCTGTAGCAACAGACTTGCGATCCTGAGCCATCTTGTCAGGAGATGATTGGGCAGCAAGGGTACTGTTAGCAACTAAAAAAGATGCGCCTAGTACTGCTGGACCCAGCTTTAAAGCCTTCCAGATTATCTTAGACATTTATTACCTCACACCTAACTGGAAGAAAGCGAAATCTTCCCAAACCTACTTGACACTCTTGAAAATGGAGTTTTTCAAGATAGTTGACGCCATTTTACAATTACACTGAACTTCTGCCAAGTGATGAGCAATACAAACTTCCTAACAGTGAGGTGATCGCTCCTGGCGCTTGCCACCTGACTCTGGGTCTTAATTTTAATCTTGCAAGTTTATGGACGAGTAATCTTGTGGTAATCTTTTGGTAATCTCAAGATTAATTTGATGTTTTGTTCATAAGTGCCAGCCCTCCGTGGTTGTTCCTAACTTGGCTCTCTTAGGCACAGGGGTAATACCCCTACAACCCATCAAAAACAAGTTGACAGGCTACTAAAACTAGCGTGACAGAAGTAACCCACCATCAGTTTCCATCTCCCGCGCTGCTAACGCTAGAGTCTCCTTGTGATGTTACTGAAGCTGTGGAAAACTTTTGCTGCCATACACTTGGTGGTTTCCCGTAACAATATAAGCCACTCGCTGGCCAATGTTAGTGGCATGGTCAGCCATCCGCTCTAGATGACGAATCACCAATCCTAGCAATAAAATTGGTTCCATCACCCCTGAAACATTCTGCTGATAGGCGAGGATTCGATAAACCTGTTCGTAAGCAGTGTCTACGGCATCATCAAGTTGCTCCACCTGAAGCCCAGCTGCCGCATCCAAATCTGCTAGAGCATCTAAACTATTATCCAGCATGGCTTGAGCGTGACGAGACATGACCTCAATCTGCGGCATACAAGCATGAGGTGGGTAGAGAAAGAGTTTGATGGCCATTTCTCCCAAGTCTTCTGCATAGTCACCAATCCGCTCCAAGTCTCGCACCAGCTGCATCAGAGCACAGAATCGGCGCAGTTCTTTTGCTATTGGTGCTTGGAGCGTCATGAGTGCTGTGCAGCAGTCTAACTCGATTTGGCGATAGTACCGATCAATTTCTTTATCCAGCACAGCAATTTCTCGAGCTGCTACCAGGTTGTGAGAAAATAGAGCTTGCTGGCTCAAACGAAAAGACTTTTCCACCAAGGCTCCCATCCGCAAAACGTCTTGTTCGATGCGCTTGGATTTTTGCTGTAACTGTCTTTGATCTGGACTACGGTACCCAGTGACAATATAAGCTACTCGCTGACCAATGTTAGTAGCATGGTCAGCCATCCGCTCTAGGTGACGGATGATCAATTCTAGCAACAAAATCGGTTCCACCACCCCTGGAACGTCCCGTTGGGAGGCTAAGGTTTGATAAACCATTTCGTAGTCAGTATCTACGGCATTGTCCATTTGTTTCACATGACGTCCATCTGCCACATCCAACTCTCCCAGCGCCACCAAACTCTTCTCTAGCATTGCTTGAGCCTTATAAGACATCTCTTTAATCTGAGACATACAAGGATGAGGCGAGTAAGGGAAGAGCTTGATCGCAAATTCTCCCAAGTTTTCGGCATAATCACCAATTCGCTCTAAATCTCGTACCAGCTGCATAAAGGCACAAAACCGTCGCGATTCTCCTACTGGTACCTGAAGTACAATTAGTGCTGCACAGTCTCGCTCAATTTTGCGATAGTACCAATCAATTTGTTGATCCAGAATGGGAATTTCTTGCGCCGCTTCCAAGTTGCGGGAAAATAAAGCTTGGTGGCTTAGATGAAAGGATTTTACTACCAAGGCTCCCATCCGAAAGACATCCTGTTCCAACCGCCTAGTTCTTCGCTGCAACTCGGTTCGCTCCTGGTTGCCGAGCCCCGTAACCATGTAAGCTAATTTCTGACCAATATTAGAGGCCGGAAAAAATAATGTATTATCAGATTCTAAGTTGAACGAATTCATAGTTCTACTTTTGGGTCAATTCTCTAGTCATAGCCTGACTCTTCGCTGCAACTAAGTTTGTTCTGAGTTAACGTTTTGAGATAAAATTCACCCTACTTAGTTGAAAAAATAGATATCTAATTAACAGTTATGCACTATTAATTACAATCATTGGTGTATTGATTAACACTATTAAGCACAATTACTTATTAAATTGGTGAGAATCATGGCTAGTAAATGGGGATGAGTTACACAAGCGGTAATTGAACTTGCAGCCATGCACCGCCTGTTTGCGAATGATTTTTGGCAACTACGGAGCCGCCATGCGCTACGATAATTTGCCGCACAATCGCCAAACCCAGTCCGCTACCACTGGTAGAGAAGCTGTAGGCAGTATCTTTCCCTTGGGATTCTCCTTCACCCATGCTATCTCCTAGCAACTGCCCAAACTCTAATTGCTTCGTCGAATCTGCTTCGCTTTTCGTGTCAAGTAGGGAATTGAGCTGCGAGTCAGCGCCTCGTTCAGCATGTTGCACGGCAAAAACACCAGAAATGCTACCTGCTGGCGAATCCAGTTCCTCTGCCACACTATACGGGTCTGACTGTCTCGTCCGCGCAGGGTCGCCTCGATACAGTCGCTCGAAAACATGAGGTAGATCGGGCTCTGGAAAACCTGGGCCTGAATCTACCATATTAACCTCAACGAATTGAGGCGCATCCTCTAAAGAGAGAATATTGACTTCAACATTGATGCTGCCTTTCAGGGGGCTGTATTTGATGCTGTTGTGTAATAAATTGAGAAAGACTTGAGTGAGGCGATCTTTGTCTCCTTTTAACCACACAGCATCAAGTCCAAAATAAGTCAAATTCAGCTGCTTTTGTCGAGCCAAAGGCTCTAGGGTGTGCCAGACAGAATAAATTAAACTACGTAGTTCTAGGGGTTTAAGAGTGAGCTGTTGACTGCGCTCTCCTTGCAACTGGGTTAGTGTGAGCCAGTCTTGTACCAAATGAATCAGCCGGTTAGTTTCTTGCAGCATCTGGTCAACCCAGCGACTCCAAGGCGGCTCCAACCGATTCTGCAAGCTTTCAGCCACCAATCGGATGGAGGTCAAAGGTGTTCGGAGTTCGTGAGCTAAATCAGAAATCCACCGCTCGTGAGACTGGAAGACTTCTACTAGGGGTTGCCGATTTTCCAGGAAGACACCCACTTGTCCATGGGGTAAAGGCCAGCTGGATGCTCTCAGGGTGAACGATTGCATCTCACTCATCGCCGTCGCATCCGAGCAAGCTGGGTGAAACATCCACTCTTGAGACTGAGGCTGCTGCTGTTGACGAGTGTGTTCAATCAGCTGGTCGAGTTCATAAGAACGCACTAGTTCCAGCAGCAAGCGAATCTGTCTTGGCTCCCACCGATGAATCTGCAAAAGGCTGCGAGCCTGAGCGTTGCACCAAATTAGCTGGTTTTCTTCATCCACCTGTAAATATCCAACTGGTGCCTCTCGAAGTAGCTGTTGCCAAGTTTGTAGCTGAATTTCTAGATCTAGTAAGTGCTGGTTAGTTGGAACAATTCCTTGACGCAGGCGTGCAACCAGTGGCAAGGTTTTTGCCTCTACACTTGTTGGCAGCAAGCCAACAATTTGCTGTAGCTGCCGGTAGAGGCGGTTTTGCTGCCAGAGGCAAAACCCAATTCCTAAAGCCAGCCCCAAGAGAAATGCGAAAAGAGTCATGGGCCATTTGTCCTTGGTCATTTGTCCGTTGTCCGTTATTTATTACTACTGACTGCTGACCATTGACCA
>CAZZWA010000291.1:6300-7683 GCA_964657555.1 uncultured Microcoleus sp. | reverse complement strand
TACGATAAAATTGCTGCAAATAACTGAGGTCACAGGCAAAAAATCCTTCAACGACTGTAGGTGTGACTTCTTCTAAAGCACCTAAGCGGGTGATGACGCGGGATAAGATAATTACCGTCGCATACGCAGGATTCAATTTAACTTGAGGGTCACGCAAAGGCACAATTTCATCCATTGCGGTTGATAAGCGCATGATACCTATACGGTGAAGGTTGCCTTCTTTATCAAGGTATCCCTTTGGTAAAGTGAATTCAAATTCAGTCTGAATCATTCTGCTCTACCCTGTCGTCCGCTTAAATTCTTCTACTGCAATTTCTAGTTCTTCAAATGCCAGTGCATTAGCCGCAGCATCGGTGTCAGAGAAGGAGTAACGAACAGGCCAGGCATTGGTGAAGATATATTCTGCCCCAGGTAGATCTTCCTGAGTGCGAATAGACAATTTGCCACTTGCCACTGATTTAGTAGCCCAATTGCCCTCCTGCACGCTCAACATCCAATCCCACATAGCTATGGAATTAGCCATCATCCCTCGCCTGAAGATCAGATTATTAATCTGATAATTGCCAGGGATTTTAGTCCGGATAATTCGACCCTTACTTGCCTTACCCCATTTCTGGGGTGTTACCTCGCAGATTTCAATTACATCCTGGCTGAACTGGACGTTCTTACACTCTTTGAAAATACCATCTGCGAGTTGACTACCAGGGAAATTGAGCTCTACATAAAAGCGGGAAGTAGCTAGGATTTCAGGCGTTAATGACGACATAATTGATATATAGAGAAATTGGGGATTGAGATTGATTATTCCCAGTCCCCAGTCTACAGTTAGTGTTTAAGCACGAACCAAGCTTGTATATAGAAAAGTAAGAGTTACCTCTGTCAGATTTCCGCTACCTGAAGAGTATTCCGAAGAGGTAATATCTGTAGGTATCGCGTCTATGAAATTGTAGCGGACTCCTTCTGAGCCATCTTGCTTAGTGAAAACCAGTGAGCATGGATACAATTGGCTAGCTGCCTTGGATTTCAACCCCCCCTCATCAGCTGGGATATGACAGTCATCGTACCACTTTATCAAAGGTTTGTTGTCATCGGTATCGACGAATGTTAGGGTAACTTGGCTGAGAGTTACGCCCGTTGGAGTTACCTGAGTAGTAGTTCCTTTCTTATTGATGCCGATGGGTTCGGAAGGCGTTGCGTCCACGGTGTACTTTACCCCACTGACTGACTTAATCAACAGGTTGTTATTGTTGTTCCATTCAAAATAAAAACGGGCACATGCCATGGGCTCAGATTGAGCAGCCATATTTCAATTCCTCTGAATACTATAAATCAATCTGCTGTGAGACGTTCCATCGCTAGATGGACTGTGTTGTTAGGGAACTC
>CAZZWA010000291.1:2914-6200 GCA_964657555.1 uncultured Microcoleus sp. | reverse complement strand
GATCCATCTACACCGACAACTGAGCCATCTTGACGTTTGCTTTTCCATAAACCTTTCCCTTCAGGCTTAGGGGCGCATTCATCCATCCAAGTCCACAATAATTTACTAGCCCCATCACTGGTTAGGCTACATGTGATGGTCATTCTGTCAAACGTTGCAAAACCTGATATGACACCACCTCGCGTTTCGCCACGTTGACCCCTACCTGTCGCCTTCTGGTTGCCTGCTACGGGGCCGGTCTGCGGTAACGCTGAAACACTTAGGAGTGTATACTGCTGGCCGGCAATCTCAACGTAGAAGCTACTAGCAGCGCTTGCTAAACTAGGCATACTTTTTCTCCTGAAAATTGGCAGTTAAGAATTTGAGAATTGGGATCGGAGTTTTGAGTGAAGTAAGTCGGCACAATTAAAACCAACTATATTTAGCTTTAGTAAACATTGCTAAATCTAAGCTGGGCGATTAATCAGATGCTTTACATTTACTGACATAGTTGGGTTTATTTGCGCCTACCTACTTAATTCATGCAAAACTCAAAACTTTCCTTTGCTACTCATCTTGACCAGTCCACTGGCTGACGCGGAAGATGACAAATTCTGCTGGTCTAACTGGTGCAACACCTACTTCAACGTACAGACGACCCAAAATCATTGTGTCTGGTGTGTTGAGTTCTGCGTCGCACTTGACGTAAAAAGCTTCATCAGGGGAACCCCCGTACAATGCCCCTTCTCGCCAGATCCGATTCAAGAAACTGTTGACAGTCCGTTTCACCCGTTCCCATAGGTCTTGGTCGTTGGGCTCAAAGACTACCCACTGAGTCCCTAATTCAATTGTTTTCTCAATATAGCTGATCAGTCGGCGGACGCTAATATAACGCCATTCGGTAATATCTGGTTCCACTAGGGTGCGAGCACCCCAAATGCGGATGCCACGATTGGGGAAGGGACGAATACAGTTGATGCCAATCGGGTTCAACAATTCCTGTTCCCGAAAGTTGCATTCGTAGGCTAGACCGATCACCCCGCGAGGAACTTCGTTGGCAGGAGCTTTATATACTCCCCGCGTTTCATCAACGCGACACCACACACCTGCCATGTGACCAGAGGGAGGAATCAGAAGCGGTCTGCCGTTATTCCGGGGATTGGGGACGGCAATCCAGGGGTAGTAAAGGGCAGCAAACATGGAGCGGCGGTTGTAGTCTTCTGTCAACCAACGGCTCACATCCTGCGGCTTCACCCGATCCGGCGGCGGATCGAGGATGATCATGCGGTTGGGAGGATTGGGGACATCTCCGTCTGCTGCACCTTCGCACAAGCTCACCATCAGCTCCATGATGCCGTGTACCTGGTCGATATCCAGCAACCCGACTTCATAAGCCCGCATAATGTCAGGACAGGCAACGATAGTGACTTCGTCAATTTCAAATAGACCCCGAATACCCGTGCGGTCATCTCGTACTCCCTGGACATCCCGTGCCAAGCGCTCTGGACGAGGTGCCACAGGTGGAGGACTCACTTCGTATTGCCCATTAGCAGGTCGCCGACTCAGAGGACGTCCAATTGTCGGGTCGAGATGCTCAATGGTAATAAATTGAGAATCCTGAAGCGCTGTGACCGCGTAGTCTGCCACCTGTGGGTCGGCTTCCGGGTTCATCGTCAGGTGCTCGTACCGTTCCATTATCTCATTTCCCTGGCGAACCTCCAGTGTGAAGTATTCGCCTGTATTCATAGGCGGTAGGAACTCCTCATCTGAGTCTTCAGGCGCAGATATGGGCTTGGGTTGACTATCGACGATCCGGACTGTGACTGGGCGATAGACCGATAAGGCACTATTAGTTCTGGCAAGAGCACCATTGCCATTGCCTGTTTGGTTCTCTTCACGGCTTCGCGTGCCTAACTCTAAGGTGGGTCGTTTACCTCGGGTGTAAACCAAGGTACCAACTTGAGCGGGGGCGTTAGCTGACTGAGCCTGACCGGGAAGTTGGGTGCCGATGCTGACCACCCAGCAGCGTCCTCCTCCATTCAAGAACCAGCCATAGACTGCAAATGGTAAGTAAGCATCGAAGTCGGTGAATCCATCGGACATGGGGCGACCGAAGTATTGCAAGTACTGATCCCAGGTGGTGATCAGCATCGGCTTGAAAAGTTCAGCTCCTCCACGGATATCCTCGGTAAAACCGATAAATCCAGCGATCGCCGTAGGTACGCCTTCTAGTGGACGACTACCGCGTTGAATTTCTTCAATGTAAACGCCAGGGGCAAAGTAATCTAATCTGGGCATGGTGATTCCCGTATTGATCAAATAAGTTGGCTTTAACGCATCTTGTGCGAGCTTTCCCGCATTTGTGATAGAAAATTTCCTATAACTGATAGCAGCCTTGCACTGTAAGGTTCTGCTGAATTATAGGTTTGCATTATCACCATTTGTATGAGAGTACCCTTGTTAATTTCAAGGCCATAACTACATAAACCTCGTCCTAGGTGATTGAGGCTGTGGAAATCTCTTGGAATACCGGAGTGCCTCTTTTTAGGTTGAAAGGAATTGTCACTGCTACATACAAAGCTGGCCGCAACGGGACACGGAGTGAACTCCAGAGGTTTGTTTTATCAATAGATTGACAGGAAGAAACGATCATCGATAAGTTGCCATGACCGCGTAGAGCTGGAGCTAGCAATTCCTCTTGGAGAGCTCGATGATGCAAGAGTAGTAACAATGCCTCTGATAACAGATACTGCTCTCCTAAAGCTGTACAATCATAGGCGCTCACCAGAAAAGATGCATCGAACCACATCGGCAGAGCATGACTTGTGTCTGTATGCCGTTCATTCTGACTATCTTTACCCTTTTCCTGCCATTTTGAGGCATACATCTGACTGTTTTCCTGAATATCGTAGCAGTAAAGACTCATCCTTGGCCCTACACTCCGTTGCATTGTAGGAGGATTAAAATCAATTTGCTCTAAACCAATCACAGGAATGCCATTAGCCAGAATTTCCGCTAAGGTCTGAGAGACAGCAGGAATCATAAAGAATCATAAAGGCTGCGTCATTAGATATACAAGTACAGCTTAAAGACAGAGAAACTCAGTGGCTATTAGACTTTAGTAGAAAGTTTCTCGCGCTCAATCTGTTGTCAATGCCGAAAGTATACTCTGGCAATGCTTCGCACTTTTTTTCAGTAGAGTCACATAAGAAAAACAGGCTGAAATCATGAAATTTTGTTTCGCTTTGCTTTCTCTAGCTATCTACGACCTTAAACCGCTACTAGTGGTCGTGTCAACTTGTTTTTT
>CAZZWA010000291.1:1428-2814 GCA_964657555.1 uncultured Microcoleus sp. | reverse complement strand
TAATTCGGTTGATAAAGACGATTGTGTAGAAAAAAGTCTCGCAGCGCTCAATATGAGAAATTGACTTTCTGCCCTATCCATATCTGAGATTGTCATGTTCCAACCAAGCCAGCAGCGTTCTGAAAATATAACCCGTGGAGACATCGAAAGACATCTGATTCTTAAAGCTTGGGAGGATGAAGCTTTTAAGCAAGAGCTGCTCAGCGATCCCAAAGCAGTTTGGCTACAAGAATTCCCTATTAGTTTGTCAGGAGTGGAGATCGAGGTATTGGAGGAAACTCCTACTACGCTCTACTTGGTGATACCTGCACAAGACGATAAATTTAAGCAAGAGCTACTCCACAACCCTAAAGCAGTTTGGAAGCGAGAGTTTGGCACGACTCGTTTAGAAGGTAGAGCGATCCGGGTTTATGAAGAAACTACCAACCAACTCTATCTAGTGCTACCAGAGAATTCCCTCGCCACCATTCCTGGTTCAAAACGTTTGCCTAGCAAAAGTACCGACGCTGTTGAGAAAAAACTTCAAAATATTCAAGTGACATCACAATTTGGCAACTTGCAGTCAGATGTAGGTCGCACGACCAAGCGCTACCGTTCCGAAGTGGCCAAGGTGATGCCTAAGGGAAAGTTGGGACGGATTCTGTATCTCTCCTTTACTAGGCTGGGATTGGGACGGTTTAGCTCTTGGCTGGTAAGACCTTTAAATAGATTCCAAAACATATTTAATTGGCTGCGCTAGTACCACAACAAAGGCAAACTTATGGGCTCTAGTGAAGTTTCTCAGGAGAAAATTCTTTACAAGCAGTATCAATGCTTGCGTAACGATCCTCTAGGCTGCGAATTCAGCTTGGCCGAGCGCTTAGCGAATAATGCCCAACAGAGCATCCAGCAACACTCAGAAGCCGGATATTGTCAGAAGTGCGGATTTCCTGCCACCTTAACAGAAAAAACTGAAATTCGGGGCGATCGCGGTCGGTATCGAGTCGAGCAATTTCACAGCCGACGAGGGATGGGGCGTTTGTATCGGGGCATTCGGCTCTCTGATAACCATCCAGTTGTGATTAAAGAATACCTTTTGCCTAGGGAAAGCTTTAACCGCTCAGAGGCATATCTGCGTCAGCAAGCTTTTCTACAGTTATCAGGAGTGAGTTTGGCAGATGGCAGAATTCAGGATTTTCGCTTGTTCACCCCCTGGGACGTCATCGCTGACCAAAACCAGGAACGCTGCTATCTCGTGACTTGGGGCGAACTAGATGCTAGTCCTACCCTGAACCAATACCTAGCTCAGCATGAACCGATGTCTGCTGAGCAGGTGCGTCAAGTCCTTAACCAGGTGCTACAGACTCTAGAATCTCTCCACGGTCAAAAATTCCGTCTCCCTTACGG
>CAZZWA010000291.1:0-1328 GCA_964657555.1 uncultured Microcoleus sp. | reverse complement strand
CTGTATGACCAAGAATGGCCTCCCATTAACCGAGAACTCAAATTGTTTATCCTCCGGCTCCTGGGGTTGGTCGATGTGCCCTTTGCCAGTGCCGAAGCCGCTCGTCAAGCATTATTAAAACTGCCGAGAGAGCAGCAAGTTGTTCGGAAGGGTAGCTCAGTCGTACCAGTAGATACTGAAAGGCTCGGGAACTGGCGAATTATCTGGCTGCTTGTGGGTGTCCTTGCGATAGCATTAATATTAATACTTGTCCAGTGGTTGCTATCGAAATTGCCACCCAGCGCTTCAAGTGACCTCCCAGTTTGCTGTATCAAAGATGTCTCTGAGATTCCTGCTGGAAATTTTACTTACACAGCTGAACGCGAAGGAACTTGGAATTATGTACTGCAACAGCCAAGTCTAGTTTTGAAGAACCGAACTTTTGAAGACATATTGCAAGAACGTCAGCCAAAATTAAAGTTAACTTATCAGCCTGAACTTTCAAGAAAGGAAGCGATCGCGAAGGTTAGCTCAAAAGAAGCAGAATTTGCGATCACTAGTTTAAGCAGTGGAACCGAGCAATTGAGTATGACTTTGGGCCAACAGCAAGTAGCCTATGATGGTCTGGCAGTTTTTGTGGCCTTTAGCTATGCCAGAAGAGAAAAGAGTCTTCCCAGATTCTTAGAGGGACAGATTACCTTTGAACAATTGCGTCAACTCTACACAGGTAAAATTACCAACTGGAAACAACTCAATGGACCAGATCTACCCGTAAAACTATACATTTCCAACGCTCCTGAGGCAGTGCAAATCTTTGAAGAGCGAGTCCTTCAGAATAGCCAAGACATTGCTTTATTCAGAAGCCTGTTGGTTAAGGAAGGGAGCGTACCTGGAACATTCACAAATCCAAGCCGCTCAAATCACCAGATTACAGCACTTCCCACATTTTCAGAGTTAAGACAGATATTGCGCGACTTTGAAGCTAAGGATGAATCTCAGGCAGTTGGAGCTGTTGGTTTTGACACCTTTAGTAAGATTTCCGGACAATGCTCAGTTTATCCTCTGGCTTTAGCTGATGGGAATAGTCCCGCAGTCCAGGCCTTAGTTGAAGATGACGGCAGGTCAGTAAGCCCAGAAACAAATTTATGCAACGACAAAGGAAATTATCGTCCCCATGTTGAGGTATTTACCACAGGTAGTTATCCCTTAGGCTATCCTATAGCTGTTATCTATCCTCACGACAATAGTCGCCCTCCAGTTGGGAAAAAGTTTGCTGAAATTTTGCAAACCCAAGAAGGACAGTGCTTGCTCAGTAGAACAGGAATGGTACCGCTACAACCTCTGCCAGA
>CAZZWA010000290.1:0-7728 GCA_964657555.1 uncultured Microcoleus sp. | reverse complement strand
CACTGCCCCATCCACCAGTTCCCACACTCCAGGCAGCATTTCGCTTGACCAAACGGCTGCTGCTCTGGCATACTCCGTTTGCAACCAAGGTAAAAAAGTCTCCAGACAGATTTGATTTAAGTAGGCGTTCCACTGAGTTCTGGGAGTGGAAAAGGCTTGACTGCGCTGCCAAGAGTTTTCCTGAACAGTTGGCGGAATCTGCAACTCTAGCTGAGTGAGGGTATCGAAGTACATAAGTGTAGAAAGGGGGAACTAAGAGGATGGCGAACTTGATGTCAGCAAGTCGCCCTGATGATCTGTAGGATGACCCATTAAAGCTTTGCAAGTGTTGGGTTGAGGCCCGAAACCCAACCTACGCCAGATATTCGGTTTAATCATCTCTACTGACTTAACAGCCTTTCTTGGAGCCATTCATCCAAGATCGTGCTGATGCTCTTGATCACGTTGGAGGTTGGTAAAATATGCAACGTCTCCTGGCTCCAGCGTGTCAGTACTAGCAGTAATGTTTCTCTTGCTTTCGAGAGCTTGCGTGAGACGTTGTACTGTTGAATGCCTAACTGTTTGGCAATCTGTTGTTGGGTGAGTCCCTGCTGGTAATAAAGTTGCAGCAGTTCCTGAATAGTTGGATCAAGATTGGCCAAGGCATTTTGCAAAATATTATTGATCTGGCTGCGTTGCATTTCCCTTTCATCCTCTTCTTCTTGAGCAATCAATGCCCGTAAGGAATCTTGTCTAGTATCTTGTAAATCATCCTGCAATTCTCCAGAGTCCTGTCCCAGTTTTGGCATGTTTAGAGATTTAACCGAGGGATACTGGTAGGCACGGACGCGACTAGCTGCGGAAACTAACCAGCTTTCTATGGTTTTTGCATTACACTCCTCTCCTGGTGGCTTGAGTTGCTGACGCTGACTGTTGTAGAGTGTGGCGATCGCCTCCCAAGTGCTCTTTTCGGGTGGTGGCAGTTGTCGCAATTTCGGTGACTTTGTCGGCAGATAGGTACTTTCAAAGCAAGTCCAAGCCAGGAGATAGCGTTCTATGACCTGAGAATTTAGCCCAGCACTTACAAGTGCTTCTGTAAATTGTTTACGGCTTAGCTTTAGTAAAAGCCCCCAATCTGTACAGAGATCTGCTTCCCTACTATGGCGTAGCAAATCCCGAATGATATTGCCAAAAGCCTTGCTGGCATAAGTTTTAAGGGTGGCATGACCCTCAGGATCGCAAGTTTTGAGGATTTTGGGAACTTCTGCGATCGCCACCTGAAAACAATCCGACAACTTGTGTTGTGTCGCTTCCAGACGTGTCATTGCCCTAAAGACACTCCAGTAGCAAGCTTCTTGGAGATAAGCTGACAAATGCCCCAAGGGAATTTGGGAAGTCTGTTGCTGTTGGCACCATTGCTTGTGCCAGTAAATTGCCCAGAAGTTTTCTGAGGACTCTGTTTGTGAGTACAGCCTAAGACCTGTCTGCATACTCCGCCGTAGTTTGGCATCTGTAACCCAACCGCCAAATCTATCTGCTTGAAATTTCAAGAATGTGGAAAATTTGTCGCTAACGCTTTGACGAGATCGCATGGTGGATTTATCAACCTATAGTAGCTATTCTCAGCCCTAGCAGCCTTTCGGTGAGCAGCTGCTATTTGCTAGATCATCTTCTGGCTGGCAGGGAGTCAAGAGAGGGTAAACAATCTACCATTTGCCAGATGTATATAGACAAATATCAAACAAATATATTTCTAGCACAGCAAATTTAAGCAAGTCAGGATCATCAGCTTTTGTTGATAATTATTATGCCTAGTTTTTAACCAAATTAGTATAAATTTGCTCATTTCAACATAAATAACTGGAAATGAATTTACGTTCAAAATTCTCATTAAAGCGTCAGATTACAAGGGGAGGCACTCAAAGTTGATTATTATTTAATTGAGTAATTTTCTTAATTAAATAGCAGATAAATTTGGAAGATTTACAGATGGAAACTTTAGGTATCAAAAACTATGGAAACCTCTGATTCGTCAAGTAGTACAAAAGAATTGAATTCACATCGAGATGGGCAAAAATCCTCGGTTATAGAGCGAGAAAAAACTAAAAGCCCAGCAGAGAAAACGCAAGTTAAGCCTTCCAGTTCTCGTCACCCAGGGCGACGCAAACTGATATTTGTTTTGTTGGGAATGGGAGCGATCGCCGCCGCTATTTTTGGCTATCACTGGTGGCAGTATGCTTCCACCCATGAAGATACCGATGACGCCTACGTTGATGGTCATCTAAACCCCATCAGTGCTCGAATCAATGATACTGTTGCTCAAGTTTTGATTGATGACAACCAGTTTGTGCGTCAAGGTCAAATGCTAGTCAAGCTAGACCCCAGTGACTACCAAGTACAGGTGCTACAGGCACAGGCTAATGTGAAAGTAGCACGCCGTCAAGCTAATGCTGCCTTAGCAAATATTTCTCTTGCCGCAAAAAACTCTCAAGGACAGACGACTCAGGCACAAGGAAATATTGACGCAGCAGTTGCCAGCGTTGCCAATGCCCAAGCAGCCGTTGCTAAAGATAGAGCAGCTATTGCCACAGATCGAGCTAATCTGGTTAAAGCGGAGGCTGACCTGCAAAGAGCGCAAGCAGACTACAGCCGCTACAACATTCTCTATCAACAGGGCGTTGTCACTGCGTCTCAGCGGGATGCCTACAGAGCAACGTATCAGGAGGATGTCGCGACTCGAAGTGCTGTTGAGGCGCAAATCCGACAAGATCAGGCCCAACTGGTTGCAGATGAAAAAAATGTGACAAGTGCTCAGGGGAAGCTATTGAACTCGCGAGGCGGGTTGCAGACGGCGCAATCGACGGCTGAGCAAACAAAAGTCAACCGCAGTCAGTATGAAGCTGCTTTAGCCACAGTTGCCCAAGCGGAAGCCAACCTCAAAAACGCTCAACTTCAGTTGGAATATACCAATATTACTGCCCCTGCTGATGGACGAGTTGGTAACAGAACTGCGGAAGTTGGAGAACGAGTCCAAACTGGACAGTCTTTGTTGACAATTGTGGAACGATTTCCTTGGGTGACAGCAAATTTCAAAGAAACACAGCTAAAACGGATGCGGCCTGGTCAACGAGTGGTAATTAAGGTCGATGCCTTAGGTCACCGGGCCTTTTTAGGAAGGGTAGATAGCCTTGCGCCAGCTTCAGGAGCTAAGTTTGCACTTTTACCTCCAGATAATGCCACAGGCAACTTTACAAAAATTGTGCAACGGCTCCCAGTCAAAATTGTCTTTGACCGCCAGAGTATTAAGGGTTATGAGTCACTAATTTCACCAGGCATGTCGGTTGAGGTTAGTGTAGAGCATCCTTAACCCATCCTTTATTACCAATTACCCTTTTAACTTGGAGAAGTTTAGTGACAGGCACGAGTACAGACATCCAGGAAGGTGGTCAAGCTATCCCTGCATCATCTGGCCCCCAGTCAGAGCAAGTTTCATTCAAAGACTGGATTGGTGTGCTGTCAACCCTGTTGGGAGCATTCATGGCAGTGCTAGACATTCAAATTACCAATGCCTCCCTCAGTGATATCTCTGGGGCTATAGGTGCTACCACAGATGAAGGTTCTTGGATCTCGACAGGCTATCTGCTGGCGGAGATTGTGACAATTCCGCTGACTGGATGGCTATCACGAGTATTCTCCGTGCGCCGGTATTTACTCGTCAACGCGAGTCTGTTTCTTGTTTTTTCTGTAGCCTGCGCCTTTGCCCAGAATCTAGGAATGATGGTTGCGTTTCGCGCTGGGCAAGGATTTACAGGAGGTATATTGATCCCTATGGCTTTCACGACAATTCTGACAAAATTACCCCCATCCAAGCAACCACTGGGATTATCCCTGTTTTCAATTACAGCCACTTTTGCCCCGTCCATTGGCCCCACAATTGGGGGATGGCTTACGGATAACTATAGCTGGGAATACATATTTTACTTAAATGTGATTCCTGGACTTATGCTCATTGCTGGAGTTTGGTATGCAATTGAGCCTCAGCCTATGCAATTAAACCTGCTCAAACAGGGGGACTGGTGGGGTATCCTGACGATGGCAATTGGCTTTGCCTGTTTAGAGTATGTTTTAGAAGAAGGAGAGCGCAAAGACTGGTTTGGCAATGAGCTAATTGTGCGGTTTGCTATAGGTGCCGCTATTGCTCTACCACTTTTTATCTGGATTGAGTTCACCAACAAGCGACCTCTGGTGAATCTGCGCTTACTTGGGCGGCGTAACTTTGGCTTATCGATTGTCGTAACGCTGGTTCTGGGCATGGGGCTGTATGGTTCAGTCTACATTTTGCCCCTCTACCTAATTGATATTCAGGGCTACAATGCTATGCAAATTGGGGAGACGATCGCCTGGTCAGGAATTCCGCAGTTATTTATTAACCCTTTTGTTCCCAAACTAATGCAGCGTTTCGATATTCGCTTACTAGTGGCAGTGGGCTTGAGCTTGTTTGGTGTAAGCTGCTTTATGAACTCGACTATGACTCATGATACGGGTATGCAGCAACTCATCCCGGCGCAAATTGTCCGCGCTTTGGGACAACCTTTAGTGATCACGCCCCTCTCTTCCATCGCCACTGCAAATATAGAAAAAGAAAATGCTGGCTCAGCTTCATCAATATTCAACATGATGCGTAACATGGGTGGAGATATTGGTATAGCGGCTCTATCTACCCTAGTGACACGAAGAGAACAATTTCATTCCAATCGTATAGGGGAAGCCGTCTCCCTGTCTAGTGCCCAGACTTTGCAGCGAATTGACCAGTTAATGCTGTATTTCACGACTCAAGGCGTTGATCCCGTGCTGGCCCACAATCAAGCGATCGCTGCCGTCAGTAACACAGTTCGTCGCGAATCCTATGTGATGGCTTTCAATGACTGCTTTTACTTTATGGGGTGGGCTCTCTTCCTCGCAGCGATTCTCCTTATTTTCGTCAAAAAAGTGAAGCGGACTGGCGGTGCTGTTGCTCACTAATTGTGGGTTGTTCCATCAGGCATTATTGCCCCCTGTAAGTATGCTTGATTCAGGTTTATATTACTTAGGTCTACATTAGTTAGATTTGTCATACTCAGGTTAGCTTTTGTAAAGTTGGCCCCCCTCAAGTTGGCCCCACTTAGATTAGCTCCGCTCAGATTAGCTCCAGTTAAGTCTACGTTCCTGAGATCAGCGCTCTGGAGGTCTGCCCCAGACAAACATGCATAACACAAGACTGTTTGAGTCAGATCCGTCTGACTGATGTCTGCATTGGTCAGGTCGGCCCCACTCAGTTTGGCCCCACTTAAATTGACCTGACTCAGGTTCGTCTTAGTCAGGTTGGCCCCTATAAGATTGACACCGCGCAGATTGACGCCACTGAGATTTGCATAACTTAAATTGACATTTTTCAGCTTTGCAGCTACTAGGTTTACCTGTCTAAAGTCTCTTTGCCCTACTGCATATCGGCTTAAAAGTTCGTTAGTATTCATATCTAGTTTTGTTTTTTATCCTTTAGAACCTTGCTTTCCTGCCGTGAAAGCCAACAACTGCCAAGTGTTCCTAGGGGTTTACAAAGCTGGACGTAATTTTCATCGGCATAACTTGATAGAAGACAGTTATTATTCAATAGCGAAAACGTTTCTTATGCTGCTTCTGTCTGGCGATGGCTTTGCGCTTGCGTTTCTCAATGGGCGTTTCAAAATGACGATGTTTTTTCATGTCGGAAAAAATTCCTTCCTTGGAAACTTGTTGCTTGAATCGACGTAAAGCTGACTCAATCCCCTCATTTTCACCAAGCATTATTTGGGCCATCCTCGCTCCTCCTCAATTGCTGCGCATAATTGTGGCTGAACCCATTTAGCTCCTTTACTCTTTTAGTGCTAAGTCATTCAGTAGGTCTTCAATAAAAAAGGGCAGACTCCTTCTCTGCCCTTAAGACTTTAGAGTTACATCCCTAATATGTGCTCGCTTAGTAACGTCTTGAGCCTCTATTATCGTTGCCCCAGTTGCCGCCACCGCCAGAGGGTTTTCTTTCTTCACGAGGCTTTGCTTTATTCACCTTTAGGTTCCGGCCCATCCACTCAGCGCCGTCAAGAGCCTCAATCGCAGCAGTTTCTTCTGCCTCAGTTTCCATTTCGACAAAGGCGAAACCGCGCATCCGACCCGTCTCTCTATCTGTAGGCAGTTGAACGCGATTCACACTTCCGTATTCCGCAAACACCTGCTTGAGGTCATCTTGTGTTACCTCAAAGGATAGATTACCGACAAAAATGGACATTAGAACATCTCCAGAATCATTGGGTGTAGAGAGTTAGATTCGGAGAGATGCTTGTCATTACAAGAGAGCAAACTACGCATCCGAATTTAGTCTTTAGTGGATATCCTAACACATAAGTGTGTACAGGACTGCTCATGCTGGAAAAGCCAAACAGTCCGGAGTCAGGAGTTCAAAGTCCGAAGTCAGTTGTTGGAAAGGGAAATTCGACCTTTCTCATCAGCTGCTCTACATCTAGTTTGCAACTGATGAAAGTTCTGGGAAGTGACGCCTTTGGTACACATCTGGCGATTGCCTCAAAGATGTTTTCGCTCCACGGGTGGTGTCTGAGCTTGTGGTGCCCAAAAACCGTGTGGTGGACTCAGGATCTCAGTCTGCTGCTGCCAAAACCGATGAGGGCGATCGCGCTGAAAGCGAATCGGCATTAGTGTCATTTTGGCATATTTTTAACACACTAGGAGCAAGAATGGTTGGTAGGGGAGATAACGGCTTTTCTGAAGCAGGCGCATTAGCTTCAACAGAGTGTCTCCAAAGGTGAGGAAATTATCTTTAAAGATTCTATGAAGTGTGTTTATAAACACTTGCCTACTACCTAACGGTACTGTAGCCTCATTAACAGTAGATTACCTAAAAATGTGCATGAAAAAATGTTAGGCATCTAATACCTACTGCCATTTTGATCTACATAATCTGTCGAACCTTTAATGCCTACTTTTTAGAGAGCAATCTACCATGAAAAATGCCTTGGCAAGGGCTGCTGCACTGACAGCAACCGCGACTTCTGTTGCAACTGCAATCTTCGCAGTAGTGAATCCAGCACAAGCGATCGACATTAATTTTAGCTGGCAAGGAGACAAGGGTTACTCTGCAACTGGTGATTTCAGCTATGACGAAACCAAAGCTCCGACATTCATTTCAGAATCTGGTGCAGGGCAAACTAAGTTCTTGCAGTCATTCTCAGTTTCTTTCTTCGATCCAGCAGGTAAATTACTTGAAAGCGGCAGTTCAGTCGTAAATGGTGTCTCTAGCGATAGATTTTTCAGACTTGATTTTGACTCCCTATCTAAGAACATCAGTGTGCTAGATGCTGATATTGGAGGAACTGCATACCAGTACTTCCTCACCAATCTTCGCAATCCTAGTGGACAAGTTGTGCTTCCTGGTGTCACTGGCTTCAATCTCTTCTCTAGACCCAACGGTACTCCTTTCCTTGACTCCAGTGCTAGCGTTCAAGCTACACCTGCTAGTGTGCCTGAGCCGGGGATGAGCGTCGCTACGCTAGTATTAGCAGGCGGTCTAGGTATTGCCTTGAGACGGAAGAAAGCAGCTTAGAGTATAGAAACTTATGGTTGAACTCAATGGAGTGGTCACATACATTGAGTTCAACTACTTAAGGTGTTGCATATCTGCGGCTAGCGGCTTCTCAAATTGAGACAAGGCAAGCATTTGCG
>CAZZWA010000289.1:1753-7731 GCA_964657555.1 uncultured Microcoleus sp. | reverse complement strand
AAAAGCTAGAGGCTGTTAGGATAATTAAATTCGTTCGGATGGCAAGCTATCAGCATTTGAGATAACTGGTTGACCGTCCGTCTGCACATCTAACTGTTCTTTACGAATAGTTTCTTCAGTGTCAACTGTATTTCGATCTACTACTTTTTTAACTATGACTTCTTCACGGACGAAAGCTTCTTTGCGGATGTCAGGGATCTCTTCGTAGATCTCAATGCGTGCTACTTCTCCTTCTTGAAAATTAACTTCGCTAGGATTCACAACAGTTTCTGGATGATTTGGTGTAACCCGCTCAATAACGACTCGTTCTCTCTCTATAGGTACTGAAGCTTGTGCAATTTCAGTTTCAACACGCTTGCCAACAGTTACCTCACCCGTCTTAGCACGACTTTTGCTTGCAATCAGCCGTTCTTCGTACAATTTGAATGTTTGATGATCAAGATCGCTCAACGCGTATAGAGATGGCTCATTTTTGTAATCATAGTTGTCGCGACTGTAAGGTGTAGGCGTGCCTGCTACTTCAGGTGTTGCTACTGGTTTAGCTTTAGGATCAGCTGCTACTCGCTCGGTAGAGCCAATTGCCATTGCTGTGCCAGACCCTGCTGTTACGTTAGGAGCTGAGGTACGATAAATACCTCTTACCTGTTCTTCATAATCGTAATCAGGTGATGTGCGATCGCTGTATTCAGGTAATTGTTCTGCTTGCTCCCTGTTTAACCCCAAGGCATAGACACGTTTGGTGTTATAGTCAATACGAGAACGACCCATTGGTAGCAATACCTTCTTGCCAAGAATCCAGACACCCAAGTCAAGGATTATATAGCGAAAATGGCCTTGATCGTCAACGAGAACATCAGTGACTGAACCGATTTTTTCTTCAGTTCCATCTCTATATACTTCAAGTCCCTTAATATTATCTCCAGCAAAAGTTTCACTGTAGTTTGGATCGAAATCTTCAAGTTTGTAAAGAGGCATATTTTTGTGTTTGTAATTTTTTTTTGTGTTTACACAAAGTTTATAAATTTATCTATTCATATTCATCTTCCTAGCGGCTGACTTCATTCCCTGAGAAGGCTAACCAAAAGGTCGTAAATGCTGACATAAAAATACACCTATCGGCTTTAATTGAAGTTAAAATGTCCAATCAATTTTGGTTAAAACTGGTGCAACGCCATCGGGCGATCGCGGTCATTCGTGCCCACCAGATAGAAATTGGGCGCAAAATGGCTCACGCGGTGGCATCTGGGGGGATGCAGCTGATTGAAATTACCTGGAATAGCGAGCGGGCAACTGAGCTAATTAGCTGTCTGCGCTCAGAATTACCGACTTGTACCATTGGCACTGGCACACTGTTAAATCTGGAACACTTGCGCTACGCGATCACTGCTGGTGCCGAATTCCTGTTTACCCCCCATGCCGATCCGGCAATGATTCAGGCAGCATCAACCAACGGTGTACCGATTATTCCTGGTGCCCTGACGCCCACAGAAATAGTGAGGGCTTGGCAAGCAGGTGCTAGCTGTGTCAAAGTGTTTCCCATCCAAGCGGTGGGAGGAGCCAGCTACATCCGCAGCTTGCAAGGCCCTTTAGGTGATATCCCGCTCATTCCTACAGGTGGTGTGACTATGGAGAATGCTCAAGAATTTTTAAAAGCTGGAGCGATCGCCGTTGGCCTAGCCGGAGATTTATTTCCTAAGCAACTGGTGGGCTCTTCAGATTGGCAAGCGATCACCCAAAGAGCTAAAAACTTCATGCAACAGCTAGTGACTGAGAATATAGACTAAGGTACGATATAGCAGGAAAAAAATAGGTATTTGTCGAGGCCGTCAGCTAGAGACAGTTTTTCGTCGAATTTCTCTTGCTAAATTACTCTGTCAGATGCGTACCATGAAAAGCATCATTCCTTCTAACCTAGTGCGTCGTTCTGGAATGTTTTTTGCTAGCTGCTTACTGATTCTTACAGCTTTGAGTAGCTGGTTAGGAGCAGCTACAACAACAACTCAGCGCGAGGCAATTGCCCAGAGAATGCTGGTACTGCAAAGCTCAGAGAAACACTGGATTCAAATTGATCTGGCAAAGCAACGGCTGATTGCCTGGGAAGGAGGAAAACCAGTCTATGCAATCGTTATTTCCACTGGCAAAAGCTCGACACCTACTATTACCGGCATCTTTGAAATTATCTCCAAGCATCGCTATGACCGGATGCACGGGTTTGATTACGATGTCCCCGACGTCCCTTACACGATGTATTACTACGGCAGCTATGCCATCCATGGTGCTTATTGGCATCATCGGTTTGGGACTCCAGTCAGCCATGGCTGCGTTAATGTAGCGGTCAATCACGCTAAATGGTTGTTTAATTGGGCTGTAGTGGGAACACCTGTAGTTGTCCATAATTGAAATAAAGTGAAAAGGCAGTCATTCATGGAAAGTCTTGTTCGTTGTGCTCAGTGGCGTCGATCTGGTGTGTTTTGGGCTGGTACCATGCTGCTCATCGCAGCTTTATTTTCTTGGTCAACGCCAACTCTAGCCTTATTAAGGTCTGCAAAGGTAAGGGATGGCTCGTCGGTACAGTCCAATAAAACGACTAAGACAGTCGCAAAGCATAGTTCGCAAGGACGCTGGATAGAAGTTGACCTATCCAGACAACGGTTGATTGCCTGGGAAGCTGGAAGACAGGTTTATTCCACCCCCATCTCTACTGGCAAGCGCTCCACCCCCACCCCCACTGGGACTTTTGCAATTGAATCTAAGGAGCGCTCAGCCCACATGCGAGGCAGAGACTACGACGTTCCTCATGTACCTAACACAATGTACTTTGCTGGGGGTTATGCCATACACGGTGCCTACTGGCATAATCGATTTGGCACGCCTGTTAGCCACGGCTGCATCAATTTACCTGTAAGCCAATCCCGCAAGCTTTTCAACTGGGCGGATGAGGGGACGCGAGTGGTAGTACACGGTTAGAGCGCTCAGAGCTGAGTTTTGAATTCAAAACTCTTTAGCTCAGCTGAACAACAGGCTGATTCTCTAACAGCGTTTGGTGTGTCAGCAGGTCTTCAACGGTGATTCGCAGGAAGCGCTGAGCATCTACGGAAAATAGGAGTTTGATGCGATCGCTTCCAGGACTACCTGGGGGAGTCAACTGAGCAATAGTCCTCGCACCTTCTCTATCGTTGAGCGGTTGCACTGCGTTACTACCGTTAAGGCGGCGGGTGACGAGACGATCACCGTCGAAATAAACTTCTGTGCCGCCAGTTTCCGCTCCCAATTCGCCTACAATCAATTCAATGCTGGGCTGATTTTCCGCAGAGGCTCCCAGGAATAATTCCACTGGTTCGCTCATCGGGTAAGACTGACCAGCGTTAATTAAGGAATGCCAGTTGTGGCGATTGTGACGACGATCCCAGTAACGAATGCCGTAGCTGTGGTAAAGAAAGTCTTTGAGTTCGACACCTAGACTCAACTGGAGAGCCCCTTGGGCGATCGCTTCAAAGGGGCGCTCGCATCGAATTTTACTAATGTCAAAGTACTGTTGTACCCATGTCTGCACGGCTGGGATTTGTACTGTGCCACCGACTAATAAAACTGCATCAATATCGGATGGCTCTATCCCTTGTCGTTGTGCTTGCCGCAACAGAGAGGTCATCGAATCATCTAGCAGCTCGAAAAACTGGTGTTCTCTCAGGATAGTCTCAAAGCGATCGCGATCTAGCTCCAGCTCGTAACTCTCGAAAGTTTCATCATTGAAATAAACCTCACTCGCCTGCTGAGCATCAGATAGCTGAATCTTTAAGCGTTCTGCTAAACGAGTAGTTAAGGCTGTCGGTGCGATCCCTTGAGTTGTCGCAAAGTCATCAACCAGCCAGATATCTATATCAGATCCACCCAAGTTTTGTCCAGCTTTGGCCAGAACGCGGGCTATTTTTGCCTTCTGCCCTGAATTTTCGGCCAATGACTTCTGACCCCATTTAAGAATAAAGCCTAAGGGTTTTTGTGCAGCTTGACTATCCAGTCGCACTAAGGAAAGATCTAGCGTCCCACCTCCAAAATCAATCACTAGCAGGATTTGTCGATCTGCTACGCCGTAACCCAGCGCTGCTGCTGTTGGTTCATCCAACATCCGCACCGAATGCAATACTGGTAGGGATTGACAGACCTTTCCCAACCAGTGGCGGTAAGCTTCAAAACTGTCTACGGGTACGGTTAACACCAGCGACTCTACCCCTTGTTGTTCCCCCTTAATTGCCAATTTCTCAATTACAGAGGTGAGGAACCACTGCCCGACTTGCTCAAAAGTCACTATCTCTCCGTCAATTTCTGGGAGAAATCCTTGGATGTTAGCACCAATCCCTCGTTTGAAGTTGCGGAAAAATCGCGGGTTTGTTTTCAGATCAAGACCGCGATCGCGCACAGTCTGACCTGCTACAACTTTACCGAGACTGGCGTCCTCAACATAAACCAAACTAGGTATTAAGGGTGGATTCTGGCCAATTTGAGCAGATAAGCCTGGTAAGCTCAGGGTTTCTGGCTGCTGAGTAAGTGAGTTCCAGCGAGTGATAACGGTGTTGCTAGTTCCAAAATCAACTGCATAGGACGAAGTCTGAGCCGAAGGTATCGCCATATCGTTTAAATTTTAACTGAGTTCAAGAGTAATTCACCGATATTTTAAACTCATAAAGCCTGCTCACCTAATGCAGTTGTTTGTCTGAGAGCGAATGTTGCCAGAAGAGCTGGGCAACTTTGACTAGCTAATAGAAAATACAATTGATGATGAGCTTGTTAAAAGGAGGAATAAGTTGATGTCTCAAAGCCTGAAGTCTCGTTTAAAATCTTCTCTTTCCTCAACAACGCCTTCAGGCGCAGCCAAGGGATTTATTTTTGTCACTGCCATGTGGTTTCTCAGCCGACTGGTAATTGTTGTGGCAATGGAGCTTGTTGCTCCCTTAATGCACATAAAACCATCTGAGTACGAACATCTGCCACTGGGTTTTGTTCCTGGTTTTGTTCCCAAAACCAGTTGGGAGCTATTCTCACATTGGGATGGTGTTTGGTATCGAGAAATCGCAACTTCAGGCTATGAGTATGCAAATGATGGACGCATGCATACTGTGGCCTTCTTTCCCCTGCTGCCCTTACTGATGCGGGGGTTAATGACATTAGGCATCACTGCTGAAGTAGCAGGTGTTGTTATAGATAGTTTGGCTTTCCTGGGTGCATTGCTAGTTTTGTATCTTTGGGTGGAGGAGCACCATGGTATCAGAGGTGCCCGTTGGGCAACGGCTGTGCTTGCTTGGTGTCCATTCTCCTTATTTACGATGGTAATCTACACTGAGGGACTCTTTCTGCTGCTCACTACAGCGTCTTTGCGCGCATTTGCTCAACATCAGCATGGCTGGGCTGCCTTATGGGGAGCAATGGCTACTGCAACTCGAGTCACTGGTGCTGCCCTCGTACCAGCCTTCCTGTTTGTGGCCTGGAGAGAAAAAAGACCAGCTATAGCTTACACAGCAGGTCTCGCTACCACTGGCGGACTGCTTTTATTTAGTCTATACTGCGCTATTCATTTTGGCGACCCTTTGGCATTCGTCCACGCCCAACAGGGATGGCAGCAATATAATGAGTCAGGCTGGTTGGGAATATCTAAGAAAATTTTTGCGAATATTGTCCTCTTTCACTTTTCTGCTGTTATCCAAGAATTAGCCAAAGTGGCTATGGTGCTTGGTGGCGGCTATCTGTTGTGGTACTTACGTGGAAAGCTCAATCGTGTTGTTCTTGCCTATGGCTTTTGTTCCTTGGCATTGATCCTATTGTCTGGCTCTGTGATGTCCGTCAACCGCTTTGCTTACGGTAATATATCGCTGTCATTTGCCTTGGGGGTGTTGCTTGCTCGTCACACCCGTTGGGGTTATGCAGCTATAGGCTTGTTCGCCGTCATACTTGTAAACTTCGCGATTCGTTTTGCTTGGTGGCGCTGG
>CAZZWA010000289.1:0-1653 GCA_964657555.1 uncultured Microcoleus sp. | reverse complement strand
CTAAACCTCTGGAGCAAAAACTTGTTCCGTTAACCATGCTGCCAAATCCGACAAGTTAGAGAAATCAAGCAGGGCTTCTCCCAAAGACTCCAACTGGGTAATGGATAATGCGTCAATTTGCGATCGCACCGGATCAGGTAATTCTCCCACTCGCCGGGTGAGTTGGCGGAGAATGATTGATTGGGCTTCCTGTTTTGCGCCGCGCTCCATTCCTTGCTCCATCCAACTGGTGACAATCTCCATAACGTCCTCCTGTTCCGTCTCTTCCAGTTTACCAATCTCTTCTTGGAACACCTGCTGTTCCTGTTGACTCAGACGGAGATAGGTATCCACAAAACCTGAAATCAAGCGTGTCCGGGCTGGATCTAACCGCAATGTTGCCAGCAACCGCAAACACTGCGCTTTTACCTTGGGACGATCCACCGAGGCAATTCGCATCTTCGCCATTAGCGCGATCGCTACGGGGTTCTGTTGATTCAGATAATCTCGCCAGTTGAGCCGATTCAACTGAACTGAGGCAAATTTGAATTCCAACACTTTCAGTCCAGGAAACTCCATCGTATGATGATGTGGCTCTGCGCGAAATGGCTCATCAAACGAAAACACCACAATCGGATACACTCGCTGTAGATACTTCTGATATAAACGCGCAAAGTAGAAAAACATCCGACGAGTGAAGTCCTGCTCTACATAGGATTGCGCCTCGACATGAACCAAAAATCCCACATCTTCCTCTGCCTGTTTGACCTCCACTAGTAGATCAATCACTTTGTCCTCACCAGTCGTCAAGTCGGCAAAATACTCCTGCAGCAAAAAGCGAATGGACGACCGATCAATCGTGCTGGCAACTTGGGGCAGAAATAGTTCCAGAAATTCTATGAAAAACGTAGAGAGGAGTTCTTTGAACAGGCGGTCATGATCTGTCATGTCACTACCCAAAACTTCTGGAGCAGAACCACAAAGTCAAAGACCCCTTTGTGCATTAATCCACATTCCGCACCCTCAACTGGCACAATCTGTTGCTACTGATTTTTGATGACTAAGAACGCTACTTAAGATACTTTGCCTACTTAGACCAGCCTCTTTCTCCGCATAATTCGGAGAGAAAAGCATAATTGACTACTAAATTTAGTAGCAGTTATTCCGTAATTCCACTATGTGACAGCCAGGGTGCGGAATGTGGGTTTCAGGGATTCTGCATGCCATAAGACTATTAAAACCTCTCATACTGTGGGTTGTCATCAAAACCGCAGATGTTTTCTTTTCCAGAACTATCTAAAGCAGGAGTGTCGCTTGATTGTCGATAAAATGGGGAGTGCCGTCTCTAGAAAGAGCACCAAATTGTTGAAAGTACCGTTGTGCATCTGGTGGGAAGTGCGGAAAGTCGAAAGAGGCGTCCCCATCGGCAATATCAGCCCAGAAGTAACGTAAACTTGGCGCTAGGGCTTGTGCCTCTGCTAAAGGCATATTTAACGGTGGTTCGGTGAGCAATCTCAGCATGAAAGAGGAACTGCGATCGCCCATCCACTCTCTTGATGACTGGGCCAACTTCGGCCAATCTGGCACCGATTCTACCCGATGGGACTCTATCTGTAGATACTGACGACCTTGGTCATCTGTGCGGAAATGCAGTATTCGGTAGGGATGGGGATA
>CAZZWA010000288.1:4967-7753 GCA_964657555.1 uncultured Microcoleus sp. | reverse complement strand
TGTCCCCAAGCCCTCTTTTCTCACGGTAGCCAAGGGTATTGACGAAAATCGGGTGGACGTTTTTCCAGAAAAGCCTGTTTCCCTTCAGCTCCTTCTTCAGTCATGTAATAGAGTAGGGTGGCATTACCGGCAAGCTCCTGCAGACCAGCTTGTCCGTCACAGTCAGCGTTGAAAGCTGCTTTCAGGCAACGAATAGCAATGGGGCTCTTTTCCAGAATTTCGTTGGCCCACTGGATACCCTCTTGCTCTAGTTGCGCCACTGGCACAACGCAATTGACTAAGCTCATTTGCAGCGCTTGCTCAGCGGTATACTGACGGCAGAGAAACCAAATTTCTCTCGCCTTTTTTTGTCCCACAATGCGAGCCAGATAGCTAGCCCCAAATCCACCATCGAAGCTGCCGACTTTAGGGCCAGTTTGACCAAATACTGCATTATCTGCCGCGATTGTCAAGTCACAGATTAGGTGCAAAACGTGACCGCCGCCGATCGCGTAACCAGCCACCAGCGCAATCACAACTTTGGGCATAGAGCGAATCAGGCGTTGTAGATCCAGCACGTTTAAGCGAGGAATGCCAGCGTCATCTACATAGCCAGCTTTACCGCGAACGCTCTGATCGCCACCAGAACAGAAAGCATATTTGCCATCTGTGTGAGGGCCAGCCCCAGTGAACAGCACAACGCCAATGCTGGTATCTTCTCTGGCATCGCAGAAGGCGTCGTAAAGTTCAAAGATAGTTTTGGGGCGGAAGGCGTTGCGTTTATGGGGGCGGTTGATGGTGATTTTGGCGATGCCGTCAGTTTTATGGTATAGAATGTCTTCGTAGGTTTTGGCAGTTTGCCAGTTAGGTTGCATAGAGGTGTGCTAGTTCGGCTTGAGAATTGTGACATCCTGCTGACGGGGATTGCAAGATGAGTTACCTAACTACTTGAGTCAGCAAGCAGCCTTTGAGTCGGAATAGACGCTCATGTGGCTGACAACAGCACTATATAGAGTGGTATTCTACAGCCATCACGCACAATTATCTTTAAGGTGCGATCGCACTCTGTTGGCATTGTGGGCCATCCACTAAATTGAGTGAAGAGCAAATTTACCCAAATTATCTTGCCGCCACTTGGCATCGGCTTTTCGATTTGTCTGTAACTCCAACACTCGGAGTCCTTTTTCAGGTAGTGGGTTTAATCGCGCCTTCATTTGCTCCCAGGAAGTGATCAATTCATGCTCTACATTGTAAGTAGCACATAACTGGGCGAAGTTAATATCTTGCGGTGTGGCAAAAAACTCCTCAAAGGGTGGGTCAAACTTAGCAATGGGTAACATTTCAAAGATACCGCCGCCATTGTTGTTGATTAAAATGATTGTCAGGTGACCCACAAACTTATTTCTCAGTAAGAAGCCATTCGTATCGTGCAATAAAGCTAAATCTCCCGTTAGCATCACACTACTTTGACGGCGATGAGCAATTCCCAAAGCGGTAGATAAAGTACCATCAATGCCATTGGCACCCCGATTGAAAAACGGTTGCACCGCAGAGTTATTGGGTGCCCAGAAAAACTCTACATCCCGCACTGGCATACTATTGGCGATAAACAAGGGGGTTTCTGGTGGCAATACTTGGGAAAGTAACCAAGCAGCTTTCCCTTCAAATAGCTGGTTCATATTCGCCAAAGTTTCGTCCACATCTGCCCGGATTTTGGATTCAACAGCACACCAAAGCTTTAGATCCAAAGATTTTTTGGAATGCAATGGGTTAGTATCTGAGAATACTTGAAGCAACTGTTCCACAGATATCCGTATATGAGTTGTCTTACCGTGGAGGGGATCGAGATTATGGTAGCTAGGATCAATTACCCATATTCGGGGTTGAGTAGTCTTCAGCCAAGTTCGCAGTACTTTACTGGTAGGTAATTCTCCTAGCTGAATCACCATTTTTGGTGCCAAATGGTCTGTCAGTTGCCGATGTCGCAAAATTAGGTCATAGGTGGAGACTAGATAGGAGTACATCGGGCTATAGTTTCTGACTGGCGATAGTCCTTCAGCAAGAATCGGCCATTTTAGAGCTTGGGAAAGTACGGCGATCGCTCTGGCATACTCTTTGGGAAATCTAGGCTGAGCAGTACCGGCAATGATGATTCCTTTATCACATTGCAGCCATTCATTTATGAGCGGTTGCAGGCTTGAATTTGCCAATTTATCAACTTGCCAACCTATTAACTCTTGAGTCACTCCAGCAAAGAAATCCTCTGTTAGAGACGTGAAATTTCGCGTCTCTAACACGGCATCTGGAATGGGAGCGAGAGGGTCACGAAACGGAATGTTAAGATGAACAGGGCCTGGGGTAGGAAAGAGCGATCGCTCCCAAGCATGAACAATTGTTTGCCTCAGATAAGCTAGCATACTCATTTCTAGAGAGGGCAATGCTAACTCTGTTTGCCAATTGGGATAAGTGCCAAATAACTTCACCTGATCGATTGTCTGCCCAGAATGACAATCCCGCAGTTCTGGAGGACGGTCTGCTGTTATAACTAAAAGCGGTACTCGACTTTCCCTGGCTTCAATCACTGCTGGATAGAAATTAGCCCCAGCAGTGCCAGAGGTGCAGACTAGCACTACGGGTAATCCAGATTGCTTGGCAATTCCCAAGGCGAAAAAGGCAGCTGAGCGCTCATCTAGAACGGGTATGGTGTCAAGAGGGGGAGTTGCTCGTGCAAAGGCAACGGCAAGGGGTGTGGAACGAGAACCGGGGCAAATGACTGCTGTGGTTAATCCCAGACGATTGAGGGTTTC
>CAZZWA010000288.1:1036-4867 GCA_964657555.1 uncultured Microcoleus sp. | reverse complement strand
GTAAGCAGGGCTTGAAGTTTTAGTTGAATTTCTGCTAGTTCTTTATCTGGAGTGGAACCAGCAACAATGCCTGCTCCGGCGTAGAGTCTAGCACGATTGCCGTCTGTCAATGCTGAACGAATTCCCACAATAAACTCGCTGTTTCCTTGATGATCTATCCAACCTAGAGGTGCAGCATATAGGCTGCGGTCAAAGGGTTCGTAGTGACGAATTTCCTGACAGGCAACTTTGGTCGGCACTCCCGCAACAGCTGGAGTTGGATGTAGTTGGGCGACAATTTCTAATGGATTTATATTAGTAGAAAGTTTGGCCCGAATGGGTGTCCATAAATGTTGAATATTGGACAGTTGCAGCAACTGTGGTACAGGTAACATCTGGGGTGTTATTCCCAGTTTGGTTAAGCGTTGGGTAATAAAATCTATCACTACCCGATGTTCTCGTCTCTCTTTTTCACTCTTTAGCAAGCGATTAGCAAAGTCGGCATCCGACTTTGCTGTTTTACCCCGTGCTGCTGAACCAGCTAAAGCGTCTGTCACTAATTCCTGATTATGAATGCTGATTAGGCGTTCTGGACTGGCACCAATAAAGTTTTTTCCGTTGCCGTTACTTATGGAAAAAATATAACAATCTGGATGACATTTTCGTAAGTTATTTAAAGAAGGAATTAGCTGAAAAGGAATCGGTGATTTTACGTCTAAAGCATGAGCAAGAACTACTTTATCAATCTCGTTGGCTGCAATTGATGATAAAGCAGATAAAACTGAGGCTTTGAAGTTATTAATATCGGTTACATCTTGTTTAATAAATTTCTGACGAGTATCAATTGCCATATATTGTAGGGACGATATCTCTCTCGTCTCTACACCAGCCATTTTTATTTTATGAAATGTCCGCCACAAGCTTTCAGATAAATCTTGAATATTTACTTTTGTATGCATTGCTACGTTTGCTACTACTACTACCCGGTTTTCTTTCAAAGAAACTTGCCAGCGAGGCAGAAATATGGTAGCAGAAGGGAAATCACCGTCTTGGTTTAGGTAGTCGTCAAAAAATGTGAAGCTACAGAAGAAATGAGGCCCAGCGAAAGGTAAATTTAGAGCCCCAGCGCTAGTCGTATTGGTAACACAGGAATGAATAAATTTCTTGGCGTGTTTAAATCGCTGGTTGCCCTCTATTTTCAGAGATACCACTGCGTCAATGGCGGCGATCGCTTCCCCTGCAGACCCTTTTTGCCAATAAAAATGTAGTTGGTCTGGTTGAAGCATTGCTCCATATACGGCTAGCGGATCGACTGAGGAAATTTCTTGAGATATGCTGAGTATCCTTGTCTGTTCTTTATGTCCCCCCTCTACCTCCCCTTCGAGGATGGGAGATAAAGAGGAATTTTTATTGATGGTCTGCTTAAAGGCTAAAAGAAACTGATACAGCTCTTTGCAGTCTTGAAAGAGATTAGCACGTAGTGGTGTGACTGTCATATCAGGGAGTATAGCAACTTTGTGAATTTTGTTTTCAAATATGATAGAAAATTAACATTGGCTGGTATAGCTAGAAATGGCAATATAATTTTCTATCTGACCACTGATGACAACAACCCTCATTGCACAGCCAAATAGTAAGTTGTGGTTGGCGGCAATTAAGCCACCAATGTACAGCGTGGCCATTATCCCAATTTGGGTGGGAACTGCCGTAGCTTTTTTTGAAACTAAAATATTTCATGCAGTAGTATTTTTTACTTTTTTAATATCGGGGATTTTGATTCTGGCATGGGAAAATCTTAGCAATGATGTGTTTGATTCCGAAACAGGCGTGGATAAAAATAAAGCCCATTCTCTTGTTAACTTAACAGGAAATAAAGCTTTAATCTTCTGGTTGGGAAATCTATTTTTGGGCTTGGGCATACTAGGAATGGTAGCGATCGCTTGGTGGCAACGAGACCTGACAGTAATTGGGCTAGTGCTGCTTTGCTGTGCCCTAGGATACAGTTACCAAGGTCCCCCCTTTCGCCTAGGCTACCAGGGTTTAGGGGAAATTATTTGTTTTATCTGCTTTGGCCCTTTAGCTGTGGCGGCAGCATATTACAGTCAAACAGGTATCTGGTCGATGACAAGCCTCGCGGCATCGGTGATTGTGGGGATAGCTACCAGCTTAATTTTGTTTTGCTCCCATTTTCACCAACTCGCAGATGATTTAGCCGTAGGCAAGCGATCGCCCATCGTCCGGCTGGGCACTAAAAAAGCTGCACAACTCTTACCTTGGGCTGCCGGTAGTATTTATGCTGTGTGCAGTGTGTGCGTGGCTTTACGGATTTTCTCTTTCTGGACGTTGCTGATGTTTGCCAGTTTGCCCTTTGCCCTCCAGTTAATTCAGCACGTAGGCACCAATCATGACCAACCGGAAAAGGTGAGCAACTGCAAGTTCATTGCTGTTGCCTTGCATTTTTGGAGTGGGCTGCTGTTGGGATTGGGGTTTGTGCTTCCAGGCATCTGATGCACTATCAATTCGAGTTTCGTCACTACCAGCGAAAGTTTAGGCGATCGCTCTTGACTAGTCACGGTAACTGGGATGTCCGGGAGGGGATTATCCTCCGCCTCACTGATGAAAGGGGGCGAGTGGGTTGGGGAGAGATTGCCCCTCTCCCTTGGTTTGGTTCCGAAACTCTTGAGCAAGCTTGGGATTTTTGCCGTCAGTCTCATGGGGCAATCACTACAAAGACGATTTTCTCTATCCCTGCTGCCCTTCCCGCCTGTCAATTTGGCTTTGAGTCTGCGTGTATTGCCTTGAAAGATAGCACAAGTACATCTGTTGTAGAGCAGGTATCCGGGCAATCCCTTCCAGCCCTCCGCCCCCCCCTTAACAAGGTAGGGACAGAGAAAGATGCTCACCAGCATTACTACAGTGCTTTATTACCAACAGGAGAGGCGGCATTGCAGGCGTGGCAGATGCTTTGGCACCAGGGGTATCGCACTTTTAAATGGAAGATAGGCGTCGCCCCAATTCAAGATGAACTCCAGATTTTTGAGCAGCTGATGCAGGCACTCCCAGCATCGGTAAAACTGCGATTAGATGCGAATGCAGGATTGAACTGGGAGCAAGCAAATGAGTGGCTGCGAGTTGGCGATCGCGTTGTGATCGAATTTTTAGAACAACCGTTGCCTGTGGAACAGTTCGATGCCATGCTGAATTTAAGTCAGCGCTATTCTACCCCGATAGCTTTAGATGAATCTGTTGCTACCCTTGAGGAACTGCAAACTTGTTACCAAAAGGGTTGGCGGGGGCTCTTTGTCATCAAGCCAGCGATCGCGGGTTCCCCCTCCCGGTTGCGCCAGTTTTGCCAAGCCCACGAAATCGATGCCGTTTTTTCATCAGTGTTTGAAACAGAAATTGGTAGAAAAGCTGCGCTACACCTGGCAGTGGAATTATCTAGCCAAAATCGTGCGGTGGGTTTTGGCGTCCATCACTGGTTTGTAAATGATGATAATTGGCTGGAGAAGCTATGGCAGAGCATTTAGCAGATCTCAAAAACCGTGCTGGCGATGATTGGCTGATAGGTTACGATAGCCACCAACTGACCCAGCTTGTTGAGCAATTATATCTAGAATTAACCCAATCGCAACGCGGTACGCCGCCCAAAATTCTCATAGCTGAGCGCAACCCAGTGCAATTTCTAGCCAGGTTCATCGCTGCGACTGCTGCTGGTTGTCCAGTTTTTCTATGTAATCCTGATTGGGTAAAAGCTGAATGGCAACAAGTTTTTGATTTAGTGCAACCTGATTTTTTTTGGGGACAAGCAGCACAAGGAAAACAAGGAGAATTTGATAAAGTTCTCCCAAT
>CAZZWA010000288.1:0-1026 GCA_964657555.1 uncultured Microcoleus sp. | reverse complement strand
ATTACCAATTCCCAATCACCAATTCCCAACTCCATCATGATTCCCACTGGTGGTTCATCGGGACAGATTCGGTTTGCCATGCACACATGGGATACCCTAATGGCATCCGTGCGAGGTTTTCAGCAGCATTTTCAGCTTCAGAAAATCAATTTCTTGTGTGTTTTGCCACTTTATCATGTTAGTGGACTGATGCAGTTTATGCGTTCCTTCACGACTGGAGGCAAGCTAGTTATTCAGTCTTTCAAAGCATTAGAAACTGGTGAAAAATCTGATATTGCACCAGCGGAATTTTTCATCTCTTTAGTACCCACTCAACTGCAACGCCTTTTACAAAAGCCAATTCTAACCACTTGGTTATCTCAATTTCAGGCAGTGCTTTTGGGAGGTGCCCCAGCATGGCCTGAATTGCTGGAGAAAGCTAGAGATTATAGCATCCCTATAGCACTCACCTACGGCATGACGGAAACGGCTTCGCAGATTGCTACCCTCAAACCGGAAGCCTTCTTAAATGGTCATAATAGTTGTGGTCAGGTTTTACCCCATGCCAAGGTGACAATTAACACTTCTAGCAGCGAGATATTAGGTACTCACAAAATAGGAAATATTAAAATTCAGGCTGATTCTCTAGCTCTAGGTTATTATCCGGCAACTTTTGCCAATCAGCAGTATTTCCAAGTTGATGACTTAGGATTTCTGGACGAGCAGGGTTACTTAAATGTAATCGGACGCAGTAGTAACAAAATCATTACAGGTGGCGAGAATGTATTTCCAACAGAGGTAGAGGCGGCAATTCGCTCGACTAACCTGGTTACTGATGTCTGCGTAATTGGCTTACCAGACTCCCAATGGGGACAAGTTGTTACAGCTATTTACGTTCCCTGGTATCCAGAAGTCTCTACTGAAGCCATAAAAACAGCACTTGGGGATAAATTGAGCAAATTCAAGTGTCCTAAGCATTGGCTATCAGTTGCAAGTTTGCCGCGCAATTCTCAGGGAAAAGTAAACTATGCGCAACTGCAACAAATT
>CAZZWA010000287.1:0-7807 GCA_964657555.1 uncultured Microcoleus sp. | reverse complement strand
CAGGACTAAAAGCTGTTGTTGCTTAACATAGCTCATATACTAGTATTCCTAACCTTGGTTAGGTCAATGGTTTTAATCTCCTAATCCTGGTTAGTTTGCTTAAGCCAATTTTATCAGTAAAGTTTAAAGTAAGAAGGCTCACAATAGCTTATCATTAATCCGAAGCAGGTTTCCCATCTCCGACTTCTCAAAATTAGGATTTGAGAAGTCCCAGCTCTTGGATTGTCCAGGAAAGAGCCCAAACGTTTCGCTCTACCAAGTCTACTTACATGAGAGCATCTCAGTTTTGCCTAAATATCTCCACCCTGATCTCCCAACCCCTTCTCCGTTCAAGGGAGAAGGGGAGTAATGATTTAAAAATCTTTCTGAATTCTTGGGAGAGGGATTTAGGGTGAAGGTAAACGAGGCATTTGCCACTTTGAGAGACTCCCACTTACATTCGATTTAACAAACCCAAAATGAAAAAATACATCCCACTCTTTCTCAGCGCTGTCCTACTGAGTAGCACTGTTGCCTGTAACAAGCCAAACGATCAGAACCGCAATACTTCTCTTCCTAGCGATCGCAATACCAAAACTACATCCAGCCAACCCAAAAATCAGCAGGCAATTATACCTACTGGAACCAGCTTTGATACCATTCTCCAACAAGACTTGTCCACTGGCAAAAACCGTGACCAAGACCATTTTACTCTGCAAGTCAAAAACCCTTTAATTGGGGGAAATCCGCTCCTGAGAGATGCTCAGATTCAGGGACATTTGGAAGATGTAGTCAAGGCGGTTAGAGGCAAGAAAGCTAGTGTGCATCTAGTTTTTGATGACATTATGCTCAAAAATGGCGGAGTTTATCCTATTGATGTGACTTTAGTGAACACTCAGGTAGAAACAAAAACTCAAGGGAAGTTCCTCCAGAATGCTGGCATTGTTTTAGGTGGAGCAGTTGCCGGTCATTTGCTCGGCAATCAAGCAAAATTTAAGCACGGTGCTCTTGCTGGAGGTGCAGCGGCTGCGGCTTTTGCCCTGTCTAGTCCTGGTGGGGAAGTCGCGCTCAAAAAAGGAACAGACATCAAGCTGAAACTCAAAACTGCTCTTGATACGACTCCATAGATCGAATGGCACTCTCGCCCGCTCACTCTGGAAGAGGTCTGCATCGATTTAAAGTACTGGCTGTGTGATAACGAGCTAACTGCAAGCCGAATTACTGAGGTTACAGGTAATGCACGCACTCTTATTCCACGTTAGGATCGACAAGAAAAACTTATACTTAATTAGAATTGATGCCGACCGCTTTAATTACTGGAGCCTCTTCGGGAATTGGTGCCACCTTCGCTCGACAACTGGCGACGCGCCAGACCGATTTAGTTTTAGTGGCACGTAACGAGGCCAAACTTCAGCAACTTGCCCAAGAGTTGCAGAGTCAGTTTCAAATTCAGGTAGAAGTCTTGCCTCAAGACCTCACTATTCCTAATGCTGCCACCACCGTACTTACAACGGTGACTCAAAAGAACCTGACCATCGATTTATTGATCAACAACGCAGGCTTTGGAGACTATGGCCCCTTTGCCCAGAGTTCCCGGCAACGGCAGTTAGAGATGATTCAGCTGAATATCCTGGCACTAGTTGATTTAACCTATCAATTTCTACCTCTGATGCAACAGCGGCGCTCTGGGAGTATCATCAACCTAGCCTCTACCGCAGCTTTCCAACCCCTGCCTTACCTGTCTATCTACGCTGCTAGCAAAGCCTTTGTGCTGAGTTTCAGTGAAGCACTCTGGGCAGAGAATCAGGAGTATGGGGTGAAGGTTTTAGCACTTTGTCCTGGACCAACTGAAACCAGCTTTTTTAAAGAGGCTAACTTTCCCCAATCTTTTACCAAGGGTTCGGACAGCCAGATTCAAACTTCCCCTGAGGAGGTAGTGAATGAAGCTCTCAAAGCTTTAGCAGCAAATCAGTCCAACGTGGTGACGGGTGGATTGCCCAACCAACTGCTCGTGAATGCCTCCCGCTTCTTACCCAGAGAAACACTGGTGAAGGTAGTAGAGCAGCAGTTTCGCCCAAAAGCCGAAACACCAAGTTAGCAAAACTCTCTTTAAGAACCATTGCCAGTGGGATAGTTGATGAGACGATCGCTACCCCCTTGCTAAAACCATGAAAAAACAGCGTCAGTCCAGCCTGATTTTCGTTTTAATCACCCTTTTCTTGGACGTAATGGGAGTTGGTCTAAGCGCTCCCATTTTGCCTAAACTGATCGCTCAGTTCGTTGGTGATATCTCCACTGCTGCCCACTATTATGGGGCGGTCACGACGACCTATGCCCTGATGCTGTTTGTGTTCGCACCGATTCAGGGTGCGCTCTCGGATCGGTTTGGTCGCAAGCCGGTACTGCTGTTTTCGCTTTTAGGAACAGGCATCAGCTATGTAGCTCTCAATTTCGCTCCTAATCTGCCCTGCATCTTCGCGGCTCAGATGATCAATGGCTTGACTGGTGCCAGCTTTGCTGTAGTGTCTGCCTACATTGCCGATATCAGCACTCCTGAAGCTCGGTCGAAAAATTTTGGCTTGATCGGGGCGACTCTAGCAGTGGGATGGGTTGTTGGTCCGGCGCTGGGCGGATTGCTGAGCTTTTGGGGATTGCGCTTTCCATTCCTGGTGGCAGCTATAGTTGCATTTCTAAATTTGCTGTACGGGCTGTTGGTTGTGTCGGAGTCTCACAGCGAAGAACACCGCCGTCCTTTTTCGTGGGCTAGAGCCAATCCCATAGCTTCTTTGAGTTTGCTTTGGCAAAACTCCATTATCCTTGGCTTAGCAGCAGTCATCTTGTGTACTGACTTAGCTCTGCAATGTTTTTTCAGCACTTGGGTTCTGTTTACCACCTACAAGTTCTTTTGGACTCCTTTTGAAGCTGGACAATCACTTGCACTGTTGGGGATGGTAACAGCAATTATCCAAGCTGGCGTGATGCGACCGATCATTTCTCGATTTGGAGAGAGAAGAACCATTGTGGTAGGGCTAAGCTGTAGCCTGATTGGTTTCCTGCTCTATGCTTTTGCCAGTCAAGGATGGATGATGTACTGGGTGATTGTTCTCAATGGCTTTGACTATGCTGTCAAACCAATAACGCAGGGACTGCTTTCCAGCCAGGTGAGCGCACAAGAGCAAGGAGCTATTCAAGGTGCTATGGCTAGCCAGTTTGCTCTAACTAGTATCTTTGGCCCATTAGTAGCTACTAGCCTATTCGGTTACTTTACTTCTGCTGCTGCCCCATTACGCTTGCCCGAAGCAGCCTTTTTCTTAGGCACGCTTCTTTTCGGTGTCGCATTGTGGTTGGCGATCGCGACTTTTTCCAAACAGTCTTTTCCTATCAAGTCTGGCTAAATGCCTATCTATAATATTAGGTTCAAACAAAAATAGCTGCTCCCTAGTAGAAGCAGCTATTGAAATAAGTAGGTGGGCAATGCCCACCTTGTAGAGAATTAGTAATCGAAGTCGCCGCCCATACCAGCACCAGCACCACCAGCAGGAGCGCCGTCCTTTGGTTCAGGCTTGTCAACTACGATGCACTCAGTGGTCAACACCATGCCAGCGATGGAACCGGCATTTTGCAACGCAGAACGAGTCACCTTGGCAGGGTCAACGATACCAGCTTCAAACATATCGACAAATTCATTAGTCGCTGCGTTAAAGCCAACGTTGAATTCCTTTTCTTTGACGCGCTCAGCAATCACAGCCCCATTTTGACCCGCATTTTCAGCAATCCGCTTCAGAGGAGCAGGCAATGCCCGAGCCACAATCAGAGCACCAGTCAGTTCTTCATTCTTGAGGTGCTCGTTTGCCCAAGACTCCAACTGGGGAGCCAGATGAGCGAGGGTGGTACCACCACCAGGAACGATGCCTTCTTCCACAGCCGCTTTAGTAGCGTTGATGGCATCTTCCAAGCGCAGCTTTTTATCTTTCATTTCGGTTTCTGTTGCTGCGCCGACTTTAATCACAGCGACACCACCAGCGAGCTTAGCCAGCCGCTCTTGCAGCTTTTCTTTGTCGTAGGAAGATTCAGTGTCGTCTATCTGACGGCGAATCTGCTCGGCACGAGCCTTCACAGATGCTTCGTTGCCCTCAGCCACAATTGTGGTATTGTCTTTGGTAATGGTGATGCGACGAGCTTTGCCTAGGGCATCCAGCTTGGTGCTTTCCAGCTTCAGACCTGCATCTTCGGTGATCAGTTGACCACCAGTGAGGACGGCGATGTCTTCTAGCATGGCCTTGCGGCGATCGCCAAAGCCGGGAGCTTTCACGGCGGCTACATTCAGCACGCCCCGCAGCCTGTTGACTACTAGAGTTGCCAGGGCTTCTTTCTCAATATCCTCAGCAATGATTACCAGAGGACGACCAGCACGAGCAACTTGCTCCAAGACGGGTACTAGGTCTTGCACCAAAGCAATCTTTTTATCGGTCAGCAGCACAAAAGGCTCATCCAGAACCGCTTCCATCCGCTCCATGTCGGTAGCGAAGTAGGGAGAGGTGTAGCCTTTATCAAAGCGCATCCCTTCGGTAATTTCTAGCTCAGTGGTCATAGATTTCCCTTCTTCAAGAGAAATCACGCCCTCTTTGCCTACCTTGTCCATGGCGCTGGCAATCATTTGACCAACTTCATCGTCGTTACCAGCAGAGATCGCACCAACTTGAGCAATGGCCTTAGAGTCTTCTACCTGACGAGCATGGGAGGCAATCTTCTCTACCAGGAAATTGGTAGCTTTATCAATGCCGCGCTTCAGGGAGATGGCGTTAGCGCCAGCCGCAACGTTACGCAGCCCTTCTTTGACAATCGCATGTGCCAAAACGGTAGCAGTTGTGGTGCCATCACCAGCAGCGTCATTGGTCTTAGAAGCAGCCTGACGGATTAGAGAAACGCCAGTGTTTTCTACGTGGTCTTCTAGCTCAATCTCTTTGGCAATGGTGACACCGTCATTGACGATCTGAGGTGCGCCGAACTTTTTCTCCAAAACCACGTTCCGACCTTTAGGACCTAGCGTAACAGCCACCGCTTCAGCCAGAATGTCCATGCCCTTTTCTAGAGCACGACGAGCGTTTTCGTTGTAAATGATGCGCTTAGCCATAGTTACTGCTTTAACTCAGTTTAAAAACTTAAGACTCTGTTCAAACGTTGTCTACAACGTATTCACTACAAAACGATTGCGAGAATGTCTTTTTCTGACAGCAGGACATACTCTTCGCTGGACAGTTTGATATCAGTACCAGCGTATTTGGAGTAAAGCACTTTGTCGCCAATTTTGACTTCTGGTTCCTGACGAGAGCCATCATCGTTGCGCTTGCCAGGGCCAACAGCAACAATTTCCCCAACTTGAGGCTTTTCTTTGGCGTTATCAGGTAAAAGGATACCACCTGGGGTTTTTTCCTCAGCGGCACTCACCTTAACAAAGACGCGATCGCCCAACGGTTTTACCGTAGAAACACTCAGAGACACAGCTGCCATACAAACTTCTCCCACAGATGCGAATCATCAAGAGCTGAGTTTTACATTTAGCACTCTCAACTCCTGAGTGCTAATTTAGCTTGTCAACTAAGCCAATGCAACAAAATTCTGTGTACGGGTTCCCGAACTTGCTCTGTTACTGGTTCTGTCGAGCCAACATCATCCATATGTTGCTTAAAGGAAACTTATCCCACCTCTAAAGGGAGTGGGATGAGCTTAATCCGTTACTACCATGACAAGACAGCACTAACAGAAAAGTATTTGCCTGTTGATCTACACCCGTCAATTCTCGGTTGACAAAGTACTTGACTCTCAGCCTGAAGCTTTACGTTCAGTCTAGAGTTAGTTTTTGTGCAACCTTCTAAAGTAACATTGTCTGTAGATTATTTTCTTCCGTACATCCACTAAACTTACGTTGTAGATCTTAAAAGAGCCAGTCCTAACAGATGAAGTACCGTCAAGATGGAAATGTGATAATACGAACTATACAAGCGAAACTTCTCTCAATCTAGGCATTGACAAGTGGCAGAGCATGAAAGAAACCAGCATAAGAGACAACAAACGACTGCTGTTGATTGATGACGACCCTAACCTAATTTTGTTAGTCAAGGACTACCTGGAGTTTCGAGGGTACGAAGTCATTACAGCTGGAAATGGTCGGGAAGCACTGGAAGTTTTAGAACAGGAAATTCCCGATATGATTATTTGTGATGTGATGATGCCGGAGATGGATGGAATTGCCTTTGTGCAGCATGTGAGGGAAGATCCCCGCACCAACTGGATTCCGGTACTGTTCCTCTCAGCCAAAGGTCAAAGCCAAGACCGCGTGAAGGGTCTCAACACTGGCGCTGATGTTTACATGGTCAAGCCGTTTGAGCCGGAAGAACTTGTGGCTCAAGTAGAATCGTCCCTTAAGCAGTCCAAGCGCTTGTTGGATCGCCCAGCGAAAGGAACTGACTCTGGCCCAAAAATCCATGTGCCACCCACTGTCGAGTTAACACCAACAGAGCTGAAAGTGGTACAGTACGTATCCCAAGGTATGGCAAATCGGGAAATTGCTGAGGAGATGAATGTCAGTCAGCGAACAATTGAAAGCCATGTTTCAAACATGTTAGGCAAAACGGGTCTGCATAACCGCACTGAACTAGCGCGCTGGGCAATTGAGAGCAACATGGCCTAGAAGAATTTTAGATTTTGGATGAGTTATTTAAAATCTAAAATCCAAAATCTAAAATTGTTACCAGCCATCCTCTTCAGGCTTGGAAAGTCCCCATATTTCTAAATCCAGTTCATTAAGATAAGTGAGGGCACTTTGCAGTTGATGAGTCGTTCCTCGCAGTTCCAAATCAAACCAACCATCATCTCTGACGTTAGCTCCAAGTAGAGCACCATTGATATTGACAGTGATGCCGTGGTGAGAAACCAGTCGTGAGATCACGGGTTCTTCATGATATTCTTTGGGAATACGAACTCTGACGCGAGTTTTGGTTACTCTGTTGTCTTCAACAGTGATTGCCATATTTGATTCCTGTTTGCTAGAGTCAAAATGATTAAGTTGTTCAACTTGGACATCGTTGCTATTGTGGGCTACCATACAAACCTCCTGTAGAATTATCTTGAGTTACTAACTCTCCTTGACTAGGTTAGGTTTGCTCCAAATTTGCACCTCTAGTTTCTGATTGTGAAGTTCGTCCCAGCCGCCTAAATCTTCACCCCCAAACCTGGCACTACCATCCTCACTGGTAGTAAAATGACTGGCTTTCTCGCCGTGATCTCGGCAGCGATCGCTAAACTTAAACTCACCTCAGCTAGACAAAGGACGCGTACCGCTTTATTAGACTGAGTTTTGGTTAGATCGATACCTCTTCTCTCTACTGGTAAGGTGTTACTACGTAGGCAATCTGTTGATACAGACCCATGAGATATTTTCTGTATTAACATTGCACGGTTAATCGCTAGGATTACTGTATTTAATGAGTATATAGAATTTTACAGTACCTGAAAAGGTTTTGGTTTAGTCTGCATCTAGATTCACAGACAGATGATAGTCTTGGTAGACAAGCAGCGGAACTACTTGATCCTAGCTGCGATCACTAGTCATATTTCAGAACTGTGCAAGCTCTGTCATCTGCTCAAGTCACGATGCTGAAATTCGGGTAAAGATAAAATTGAGACTTATAGTTGCGGGTATGGTTGAGACTTTGCTATACTGATTTACCGTGCTGGTGTAGCTCAGTGGTAGAGCAGCTGATTTGTAATCAGCCGGTCGCAGGTTCAAATCCCGTCACCAGCTCTTAGAGTAGGTAAGAACTTTAGG
>CAZZWA010000286.1:0-7812 GCA_964657555.1 uncultured Microcoleus sp. | reverse complement strand
TTGAGGATATCTGCATCCCATTGGCGAGTCGCCAAATTCCAGCAACCAATCCCCGAAGCATCAGACGGTTCTGTCACCATTTCACCCGTCAAAACATACCCCTGGTAATCTTTAGGCAGCAAGACGTGGCGCGTCCGGGAAAATGCTTCCGGTTCTGCGGCATTCAGCCACACCAATTTTGGCAGATGAAATCCTGTAATTGCCGGATTTCCCGTGCGTTGAATCAACTCTGGGCGCGGGATTTTCGCTTCAATCGCTGCAACCGCCTCACCCGTGCGTTGGTCGTTCCACAAAATTGCGGGTCGAATCACGATGCCAGTTGCATCCAATGCCACCATACCATGCATCTGACCCGATAAACCCAGCGCCAAGATGGCTTGTCCTTGCAGCTTTTGCGTCAACTCTGCCAACGCTTCCAGACTTGCTTGCACCCAATCAGCTGGATTTTGCTCAGTCCAACCCGGATGAGGTGTCAGCAACGGATAGGAACGAGTCGCTTGGGCAACAATCCCGCCTTGAGAGTTCACCGCAACAACCCGCACCCCGCTCGTGCCAAGATCTAAACCTAAGGCGATCGCATTCAAAAGTTGTCTCCTAAGGAAGCGAATTGTACTTTCAGCTGGCGTAACATCCGACTGGTTCTCTCATCAATCGCTTTTTGCACCAGTTGGGGAATCAGTTAGGCGATCGGCAGATCGGGAAAGATAGAGCTAATGGGTGACTTGACATATTCTTCATTTTGGAGGGTGTAAGTGGTGTCTTGCGGCTGAATAGTACAAAAAATCAACAAGAAGCGGGTTGATTCCTCTTCAGACTTTTGGCATCTGTCCTAGGAAAGGTATTTGCGTTAACCACGAAGAATACTCTGTGATCCGAAATCTGGTTTCTATCAAACTTGATAACAACAAGAAACCGGGTTTATCATATCGAATGTATAAGTCCTAACACAAACTCCCTCCAAAATAGGAGAGCCTCCACCGAATCCCAGTTCTTTAGAATACTTTGGCAGCATCAATGGATAAATCGAAAATTGTCGCTATTATCACAGGGGTCATCTCCATAGCTTTAGGGCTTGCCTATCTCCTATTGATTCAGCTAATAGACTTCCGAGGCGAGATGATCCCAGCTCCTCAAAGCTATCTGCTGCCGCAGGTAGAAGTAGCTCAAATTCAAGTTGATATCTACTGACCTAACTCCTCAATCTCTGTGCTACCAGAAGGCGAGGTTACGGAGATAGTGAAATTTTATAGTATAAATTTTTACCTACAATATCCCCTCTCACTTTCTTGAGGAAACGAACAATGACTGACAGACTTTTTAACTTCAACCCCGGCCCAGCCGTGCTGCCATTGCCAGTCCTAGAAGAGGCACAGCGCAGTCTTGTCACTTTGCCCGGAGTCGGCATGTCGATTCTAGAGATTAGCCATCGCTCCCAGACTTTCGATGAAATTATTGGACACGCAGAAAGTGGCTTGCGCGAACTCCTGGGAATTCCGGATAACTACCACGTTCTGTTTTTGCAGGGTGGCGCGAGTTTGCAGTTTTCGATGGTGCCGATGAATCTGCTGCCGCCAGACAGAAGCGCAGATTATCTAGTGACTGGCTCATGGTCGAAGAAGGCAGTTAAAGAAGCTAAGCGTGTCGGCAAGGTCAACATTGCGGCAACGACCGAAGACAGCAACTTCTCGCGCATCCCGCAACAGAATGAACTCAAGCTCGATAGCAGTGCTGCTTACATCCACATCACGACGAACAACACGATTTTTGGTACGCAGTGGAAAACCGAACCCTCTGTGGGCGATGTACCAATGATTGCCGACGCTTCATCCGACATCCTCTCGCGGCCAGTACCTATTGAGAAGTATGCACTTATCTATGCCGGAGCGCAGAAGAACATAGGGCCGAGTGGCGTCACGGTTGTGATCATTCGCAAAGATTTGCTTCAGGGCATTCCTGACGATCTGCACGCCATGCTTGATTATCGCACTCACGTCGAAAACAAGTCGCTCTACAATACACCAAACACTTTCGGTATTTATATCATCAGCCTCGTTTGCCAGTGGCTCCAGGAAAAAGGTGGGTTGAGTGCGATGCAATCTGAAAACGAAGCGAAGGCAAAGATGCTTTACGAGGCGATTGATGCATCTGACTTTTATCGCGGTCATGCCGATGCCGACTCGCGTTCTCTAATGAACGTTACCTTCCGCCTGCCTTCAGAGGAACTGGAAAAGCAGTTTGTCAAAGAATCGACTGCTGCGGGTTTTGAAGGCTTGAAGGGCCACCGTTCCGTTGGTGGACTGCGGGCTTCGATCTACAATGCTTTCCCTCGCCAAGGAGTGGAAGCGCTAGTATCTTTCATGAAAGACTTTGAGAAAAAAAACGGCTGAGAATTCTTGTGAGAGTTGCCTACTTGAGGTTAAATAAACTCCAAGAATTTGAATTGTGTAGGGTGTGTTAGGCGTAGCCGTGACGCACCACTCATATCATGTCAGTTTAATTATCCACAATAAAAACGTCTCTGTGTCCCTGTGTCAGTCTTAATTACGTATGATTACTTGACCGATGCTCTAGGTGCGTTACGCTGCTAATCCACCATATGTGAAAGTTTTAAGTTATTAAATTCGCGCTCCTAAGTCCTTGCCTATCTATCCAGCTCAATTGCTCCTAGCGCTTTGAGCGTTGCTCTTTGAGCTTCAGTTAAACCAGTCGTAGCAGTAATGTTCATGCCTTCGTAAGGTCGTTCGCTTCTCAGAATTTTCAAGCACTCACCCGTCTTGATATCCCAAAATCTGATGGTCTGATCGTCGCTGCTACTGGCGAGGACTTGATCCAAGTCACGGGAAAATCTTTCGGTGAAAGCAACGGAAAGCACCCAACTTGTATGCCCTGGCAATACTCTCAGGCACCTACCATTACTGACATCCCACAGCCTCACCGTTCCATCTATACCACCACTCGCTATAATGCGACCATCCAGATTGTAGGCAATAGAATTCACCCAACTCGCGTGACCCTGCAAAATCCTGAGACATTCACCATTACGAATATCCCAAATCCTGATCGTTTGATCTATACTGCTGCTAGCTAAGGTTTGACTGTCTGGGCTAAAAGCAACAGACCAGACCCAATTCCTGTGTCCATCAAGGACTTTGATACATTTTCCAGTATTGATATCCCAGAACCTCACCCTATTGTCTGCACCACCACTAGCTAGAATTTGACCGTCTGGGCTGTAGGTTACACAAAGCGCCAAAGTTTTATGAGCCTGTAAAACTTTGAGGCATTGTCCAGTATTGATATCCCAGAGTCTCACGGTTTGGTCTAAACTAGCACTGGCTAGAGTTTGACCATCCGGACTGTATTTAACTGAAGTCACCCAATTCGTATGACCTGTAAGGGTTGTGAGGCACCTGCCATCCGAGATACTCCAGATTTTCACTTTTCGATCTCCACCACCACTAGCTAGAGTATGGCCTTGCGGGCTGTAGGCAACAAACCGAACCATGTCGGTGTGGCCCCTAAAGCTGTTGATGCATCTACCATCTGAGAGATTCCAGACCTTCACCATTTGGTCTGCACCACCACTCACCAAAGTTTGACCGTCTGGACTGAAGGCAATAGACCACACCCCGCTACTATATCCCTGGAAAGTTTTGAGGCATCGACCATCCGCCACATCCCACAGCTTGAGAGTTTGGTCTTCATGACTACCGATTAGCGTTTCACCATCGGGGCTGAAAACGATGGTGCGAATGCCGCTACTGTGTTGCAACGTTCTTAGTACCTGACCCGTGCTGATGTCCCACAACTTGACAGTTTGGTCTGTACTACCGATCGCTAGAGTTTTATTGTCGCAACTGAGAGCAACAGCAGACCACCACACCCAACCTTTGTGTCCTCCTGGTAAAGTTCTTTTGCACTGACCCGTCTGAGTGTCCCACACTTTAATCGTTTGGTCTTCGCTAGCACTGATCAAGGTTTGATGATCGGCACTGAACATCACGAACCCGACTACATCTTCATGTCCGTGTAAGGTTTTCAGACATTGACCTGTGTTGATATCCCAAAGTTTGACTGTTTTGTCTTCGCTGCAACTTGCTAGCATCTGACCGTCAGGGCTAAAGGCAACATAGCAAACCCAAGAGGTATGTCCTTGTAAAGTCTGATAGCACTGCCCCGTACTGAGATCCCACAGTTTTATGGTTGCATCTTCACTGCAACTTGCTAAAGACTCACCTTGAGGACTGAAAGCAACAAACAATATCCAACCCGTATGTCCCTGTGCATCTAGTGTTTGGCGGCATTCGCCTGTGCTGACATCCCACAGTTTTACAGCTTTGTCGTCACTGCCACTGATTAGGGTTTTGCCGTCAGGACTAAAGGCAAGGGCGCGAGTCCAACCAGGGCATTGTCCATCCCAACTCAATAGTTGTTGTCCGTCTGCAAGACACCACAAGCGAATTTGGGAATGACTATCAGCTGTCGCTAAAAGTTTTCCATCTGGACTGACTGCTATGGCAAAAATATAGCCAAGGTTTTCAGTAAAAGTAGACTTGGCTAGATCGGAACCGAAGAAGTTACAAGAGTGTAAACTTAAGCCCTGTAGATCGGCTTGCCAAACAGTCAGTCTAGAAAAATCGCGATCGCTCAAATCTCGCTTCAGATGCAGTAACAAATTAATTGTATTGCCAGCAACATAGCCAGTTTCATGAGGTAACTTCCCTCTTAAGGATGAGATAATCGCCATCAACTGACTTTCCAGGCACTCTAAAGTGCCAAATACTCGTAATAATTGCTCGCTGACAGAGTTAAGAATGAAGTAAGCTTGAATATCCTTAATGTAGTCTTTTGCCTGAGCTTTGAAAAGCGCATGACTTTTGAACAGAGCAATTTCTTTTGTCTCTATTTCCTGACAAACTTCTTTGACTAAGCGATTGGTCACGTATTCCATCAGGACAGGCTGTAAGGTGAAGCGAGCAGCCCCTTTTTCAATGAGCGATCTCCGTTCTAGAGATTCCAAGGCCTCTAGTAGTTGAGAAGGTAGGACGGGCGATCGCAAATCGGCTTTAATTTCTGTCATGGAAATCGGTTCGCGATTAATCGCCAGCCAGTAAACGATCTCAGCCTCCAACCTAACAAGCTGACAGAATTGCCGATCCAGAAGATTTTGAATATCACCAAAAATGATTGTGCCTTGGGAAAGAAAATGATAAATATTGCTATCAAATAAATCGCGAATCGTTGTTGCAACGATTTTTAAGGCTAGGGGATTGCCTGCATAGGATTGAATTAGGGTTTGCCAGTCATGTTCTGAGCCCTGAAAACTGCCTTTGCTTCTAAATATTTTCCGTCCCTCTGCGGTTGTTAAACCTGGCAGTTGCCATGAACGAACTGGAAACGTTTCGCCTTCTAGGGCTGCTACCTCTTTGGGCTTTTCCCGACTGGTTAGCACTAAACAACTGTGATGACGCGATTCTCCAATCCGCTTGAATAGTTCGCTATAATCCTCAGATCTCTGAACTATCTCTGACGTTCCATGCCTATAAAGAATTGTCTCTGCATTATCAAGGACGAGCAGACAGCGGGAGGAGCGTAGATAATGTAGCAGTCGTGAAATTCTGTGGCTAATATCTTCTGATAAATCTGTTTCCTGTTGGTTTGAGAGGAATTGAATCAAGCTGGCAAGAAGTGATTCTAGAGTAGGGGCATTGTGAAGCGATCGCCAAATGATGTATTCAAATTTATCTTGAATTTGCTCTGCCAATTTTATAGATAAAGCTGTTTTACCTGTACCGCCAATTCCCAGAATTGCGATTAATCGACAACGCTCTTGAACAATCCACTCCTCTAAAGTCGCTAATTCTTGACTGCGTCCATAAAAAACCGAAACATCAATTGCTTCGCCCCAATCTTGACGACAACCTGAGGTGAGGCGAGTAGTCTCGCCGTCTGAAACTACCGATTCCGTAGTCTTCTCTGTATCTTGGCGCGATTGTACAGAGTGCACGCTTCGCGAACGCCATCTGATGATGCTTGAGCGAAATTTGTTTTTGGTGACGCTCTCGCCCAAGGCTGCGGAAAGTATCTTCCAAAGCTGGAAGCCAACATATTTAATGTAGTCGCTATCATAACCTGCACTCTTAGCAATTTCTGAGTAAGTCTTTTGCTCCCAAGATTGACAAAAAACTATTTTTTGAATGTCATTTAAAGACTCTTTACCAAGAATCGCTTCAAGAGTTGCTAACGCTTCTTCAACAGTCATTTGTGATTAAATTATTTGTTGGTTCTCTAAAAGTTAGTAACTTTGTCTAATTGATATCGTCAGTTATATTAAAAGTTTAGCTGATCAGGAAAACTTGGAAAATATCTTTAATTGTACAGCATTACTCAATCAAGAAATAGTCCTATTAGTTACTATCCTTAACTGATAAAACTTATAACTAGTTAGTCACTGACAACACTTAGCAAAGCTTTGTACTATTTCATCAAGGTTGTTAACAAACATACCAACAACGACCTAACTGCAAAACCTAGTGCAATGGAATTATTTAAGTTATGACCACGACTCTTCAAAAACGCGAAAGCGCTTCCTTGTGGGAACAGTTTTGCGAGTGGGTAACTAGCACCGACAACCGCCTGTATATAGGCTGGTTTGGTGTCTTGATGATCCCTACTCTGCTGAGTGCCACCATCTGCTATGTGATCGCCTTTATCGCTGCACCCCCTGTTGACATTGACGGCATCCGCGAGCCCGTCTCCGGCTCCCTGCTATATGGCAACAATATCATTACGGGTGCAGTTGTTCCCTCCTCCAATGCCATCGGCTTGCACTTTTACCCCATCTGGGAAGCGGCTTCCCTGGATGAATGGCTCTATAACGGTGGCCCTTACCAACTCGTCATCTTCCACTTTCTGATTGGCGTCTTCTGTTATATGGGGCGGGAGTGGGAACTCAGCTACCGTCTGGGGATGCGTCCTTGGATTTGCGTAGCATACAGCGCTCCTGTCGCCGCTGCTACTGCTGTCTTCCTCATCTACCCCATCGGTCAAGGCAGCTTCAGCGATGGTATGCCCTTAGGGATCAGTGGTACTTTCAACTTCATGTTGGTGTTCCAAGCGGAACACAACATCCTCATGCACCCCTTCCACCAGCTAGGTGTAGCTGGAGTGTTTGGCGGAGCTTTAATCTCGGCAATGCATGGTTCTCTTGTGACTTCAAGCTTGGTGCGCGAGACCACAGAGAGCGAGTCTGCTAACTATGGCTACAAGTTCGGCCAAGAAGAAGAAACTTACAGCATAGTTGCCGCTCACGGTTATTTGGGACGGCTGTTCTGGCAATACGTCAGCTTCCGCAACTCCCGTTCCCTGCACTTCGTCTTAGCGGCTTGGCCTGTGATTGGTATCTGGTTCACGGCACTAGGCATCAGCACGATGGCTTTTAACCTCAACGGTTTCAACTTCAATCAGTCTGTAATCGACTCTCAAGGTCGTGTTATTAATACGTGGGCTGATGTGATTAACCGAGCCAACTTGGGAATGGAAGTGATGCATGAGCGCAATGCGCACAATTTCCCCCTTGATCTAGCAGCGGCTGAAGCTGCCCCCGCTATCAACAGCTAGGGTCGCTCTAATTTAGATTTGGTTGTTAGTTTATGATTGCTTGAACTACAACTCATGCTGGCGCTCTTTTACAGGAGCGCTTTTTCTTTTATAAGTATCTACTGAAATATGCTGTTGATCAAAGAGGTTTAGATTAAGATCATTCCCCGAGGTCATGATGAATCGCAGTTACGCTATCTTGGGAACCGGAGC
>CAZZWA010000285.1:1465-7822 GCA_964657555.1 uncultured Microcoleus sp. | reverse complement strand
TGCTGTCAACCCGCTATACTCGTACCAGCGCTGTTTAAATCACTGATGGAGCTATCGACATCGGCTATTAGGATCATCTGGTGCATGACTACCAGAATAAAAAAGGATTTGGAGTAGCGCAGGCCGACTGATGTTGCTCAAGTGGAGAGAGTTCTGCTCGGTGATCGGGCGACTGCCTCCTGCCTTACAGAATAGCTCGAGTCCCTCCTAGTTTGGGGCAAGGTTGCTCTAGATGAGGGGGGCTCATCCTCAAAGCAACTGCTCTGGCAGCTTCCAGAAGTTTAGGTGATTGTTCAAGGAGGCCGCTTGCTTGCATGGGAACAATCGAAATTTAAGAGAGGAGAAATCCCTACTAGTGTCGATGGGTAGACTTTACTTACATACTGGCCAAAAGTTTATAGACTCTTTTAAGAAGATTCAAAGAATTGCAGACGGTGGAACTGGACAATGAATAAAATTCGTGTAGCTCTTATTGAAGACCACGATCTAACTCGTGTCGGAATCAAGACAGCGCTGCAACAGCGCAGCGAAATAGAGTTTATCGGCGAGGCTGTCAATGGCACCCAAGGTCTGAAGTTACTGGAAACCAATAGACCAGATGTAGCTATTGTCGATCTCGGTCTACCAGATATAGACGGCATTGAACTGACAAGGAAGTTTAAGGAAGCCCAGTCAGCCAATGGAGAAGGGCCGGAAACGAAGATTCTGGTATTGACGTTACAGGATAACGAAGAGGCGGTGCTGGCTGCGTTTGCGGCTGGGGCAGATTCATACTGCATGAAAAATATCAGTTTTGATAACTTGTTGGAAGCGCTGCAAGTCACATATGAAGGCAATGCTTGGATCGATCCAGCGATCGCCCGGATTGTTTTAAAGCAAACAAAGACCAACCAGGCGGCAGTCAACTCAGCGGCTGAAGAGAAAAGCACGGTGACAATTACTGCTGACTCAGAATACAGCCAGCTGATTGAAGCCTACCCTCTGACAGAACGGGAATTAGAAGTGCTGCAACTGATAGTGGAAGGGTGTAGCAATGCCGCGATCGCAGAGAAGCTTTACATCACGGTGGGAACTGTGAAAACCCACGTCCGGAATATTTTGAACAAGCTCTGTGCGGATGACCGGACTCAAGCTGCTGTGCGGGCCTTGCGATCAGGTCTAGTTGGATAATCGCTGCAAGAGGACTCACCCCTAGCGGTTGTCTCTGGCAGCGTCAGTTGACGCGAGTTCTCTTCACAAAAGTGCCACAAAATCAGCTAAGTACACAATCCCATCATCTGTTTTGGGATTTTCACAGACCCTCAACCGATACCCTTAATCACCGCCTCGTCTTCGTTCTGGAAAATCCAGAGTCCCAATCATCTGAGGCAGCGCGGTGTAGCAGTTGGAATATTTCTGGCATAAAATAGCAGGGTTGTTGCTTGACATTCAATACGGCCTTCAATGCTGCTAAGAAAGACAGTTACTTTGTTCAGTCTCCAGGTGCATACACTTATTAGTGGACAAGTGAATGCTAGTGGCAAGTCACAACAGTTCGATTACCCCGAAGCTGTCAATGTTTAAATAACCTGGAATCGGAGTCACTCAGATGAGTCAGGCAGATGCGAGCAAGCTCAAACTGATGGTGGTTGATGACGAGCCTGACAACCTGGATTTGCTGTACCGAACGTTTCGTCGGGATTTTCGCGTATTCAAGGCAGACAGCGGCCTTAGCGCTCTCCAAGTGCTAGACGTCGAAGGGGAAATGGCTGTGATTATTTCCGACCAACGGATGCCCCAGATGAATGGGACTGAATTCCTCAGCAAGACAGTTGAGCACTTTCCTGAGACAATTCGCATTCTGCTGACTGGATACACCGATGTCGAAGATCTGGTAGATGCGATTAACTCTGGTCAGGTATTCAAATACATCACCAAACCGTGGAACCCAGAGAACCTGAAATCAGTCGTTCAACAGGCAGCAGAAACCTACAAGGTGTTAAAGAAGCGGACGAATGAACTCCGCCGTGCTTTGCGGCGAGAGTCTCTGTTAAATGCCGTGACGACAGCGATTCGGGAGTCTCCCGACTACGGTAGTATGCTCCAAACCATTGCCGGGACTCTTGGCTCTACTTTTGAGGCCAGTGGCTGCCTTCTCAGGCAAGTGGAGGGCGATCGCCTAACCCCAGAGGTTTTTTCCTACGTAGCTACCAACGCCGAACCAAATTCTTACTTCTCACCAGATGACTCCGCGCTGCTAGCAGCATTAGAAACTGGCAAATCCCAGTTATCTCAGGGAGAAGAACAAGGAAAGTACTATACCCGTCTGGTCGTACCACTGATCTCAAGGCAGCAGATGCTAGCGATTCTTTGCCTCTATCAGTACGGCGATACTCCTAGCTGGTCTGCTGAAGACGTCCAGCTGATTGAAGGGGTTGCCGAACAGGCTGCCTTAGCTATTTCTCAGGCGAGACTCTTCCAGCGCACTCAGGAACAAGCCCAGAAAATGCGCGAAGAACTAGAGGTAGCTCGCCAGATTCAAAACAACTTGCTGCGTCAAAGTTGGCCAGATGTAGAGGGAACCCGCATGCAAGCCTGCTGCTACCCAGCAAGAGAAGTCGGGGGTGATTTCTTTGAAGTCTATGTCCATCCCCAAGGTGATGTCTGGCTGGCAGTGGGAGATGTTTCTGGTAAAGGTGTACCAGCCGCTTTGTTTATGGCCAGTGCGATTTCTGTCTTGCGACGAGAACTTGCTCAAGAAAGCTCTCCAGAACCGGATATTGTGATGCAGAATCTGAATAGTATTCTGTCTAATGATTTAGTGAGCACTAACTGCTTCATCACTATGGTTCTAGCTCGCTACACGCCAACAACTCATCAGCTAGTTTACGCTAATGCTGGTCACATCTATCCAATGGTCTGGTCTCAAGAGTTAATAGATGGGCAGAAGACAGCAATGACTGAGCAATTGACTGTTGAACCCAATTACCTCAAAGCTCGCGGCGTCCCTTTGGGAATCTTACCCGTCTGGAAGGCAAAGGCAGGGAGTCTGACGCTCAATGCTGATGAAACCCTACTTCTAACAAGTGATGGAATTACCGAGGCAACTTTGATTCACTCAGTTACAGGGACATCCGCTAGCTTGGTGAGTATTGAAGGTGAAAGTGGAATTGTTTCCATGCTGAGACAAGAGGGTCTTTGGCAACTTCTACTTCAAGAGCCAGTGCCTCTTGACCTGACCCATTTGCTAAAACGCATTAGAGAACACACTGATATTCAGGAAGACGACCAAACCATAATCTCTCTGGAGGTTCTGTAGCCAATGAAGACGGAGTTGCACATCCCAAGCGACTTAAAGTTTTTGACAATTGTCGAAAACTGGTTACTGGGCTGTTTAGAAGTAGAGTTGGGTGGGTCGGTTGATTGGCCACGTCAAGCCAATCGCTTACGATTGGCTTTAGTAGAGGCGTACTCAAACGTGGTGCGTCATGCTCACAAGGATCAACCCAACTTGCCTGTCCTGATTCGGCTGGAACTTAAAGACCGAGACATTGCGTTAGAAATTTGGGATCACGGCCAAGGATTCGACCTATCAACTTATCTGCCGCCCAATCCTGATGATAAGCAAGAAAATGGCTATGGTTGGCTGATTATGAACCGGCTGATGGATCGGGTTGAGTACCGCTTGCAGGTGAATGGCCGCAATTGTCTGAAGCTGGAAACGAGCTTGCCAGATAGCACTAAAGCTTAACTTACTCGCTGAAGTCTTGCTTCTACTTGACGTGCCCTAAGGATAGTTGGTAAAGAGACGTATTCATAACACCCCAATACCCATAACTCTCAACAACTAACGGCGTAAGTTGATTAGCTCTTGGGGAGAAGCTAGAAGCTTGATACTGGCAGAGATAATTTCTCCCTGGAGGTTGAGGACAAAAAGCCAGGAAACATTAACACCACACCAAGACGTTTGTACCTTGCCACCGACGCGCACCTGAGTCAGACCCTCTTCTAGAAGCTCAATAATTTCATCTTGGGGAAATAATTTTATTCCCTCTGCCTCTGCACGCAGATAGGTGGCGATCGCATTTGCTCCCACTAGGGGCGATTCAAAAGGGGGATACATCTGACCATCGGCGGCAAATAATCCAGATGTTGCTTCAAAGTCTCCAGCGTTCAAAGTTGCAAAATAACGCAGCACAGTGAGGTGTGCAACCTCTTCAATTGTTAAATCGGTGGGAGAGGTCAACTGGTAAGTTGAGAGTAAATTTTTGGCAAGTGTCATCTAATTTGCTGTGAACCACGCTCATCAGTATTAAATAAAAAAGTAGGTTTGCACCTGCTCTTATAGAGAGATTTTGCCTAACAATTGCTAATCCCCTAAAGTGGGATGGAAATTTCCGCACGGTTCTTTATATATTTGAGATTTTCTATAAAGATTGACAAATGGCAACTAGAGTCTAAAAACAAGAGTGATTAAAAACTATAATGCAGAAGATGCGATTGGGATCATCGCTGGTGAAAGCACCCGTTAGTATCACTCTGATTAAGCAAAAAGCTTTGGAACTAGGGTTTCACAAAGTGGGAATTGTTGCTGTGGAGGTGTCTGATACTCCAGAAAAGCAGCAGTTACAAGCATGGCTGGCTAAAGGTTACCAGGCAGATATGGAATGGATGGCGAATCCTAAGCGTCAAGACATTCGTCTGGTGATGCCAGAAGCAAAATCGCTTTTGAGTGTTGCTCTTAACTACTACACAGCTCACCGCCGCCCTGAAGGTAAGGAATATGCCAAAATATCCCGTTATAGCTGGGGACGGGATTACCACAAGGTCATGCATAAAAAGCTGAAGGCCTTATCCATCTGGCTGCAAGAGCAAGGAGAAGGGATTCAAGCCCGTTATTATGCCGATACGGGGCCAATTCAGGATAAACTCTGGGCGCAGAAGGCTGGGATTGGCTGGATTGCCAAAAACGGCAATCTGATTACGCGAGAGTATGGCTCTTGGGTATTTTTGGGGGAAGTGCTGACGAATCTGGAATTGACTCCGGACATTCCCCATACCCAGCATTGCGGCACCTGTACTCGTTGTATTGAGGCATGTCCCACAGAGGCGATCACCCAGCCTTTTGTCGTAGACGCTAATAAGTGCATTGCCTACCACACAATTGAGAATCGAGCTGAAAAATTGCCAGAGGCGATCGCACCTCATTTACAAGGTTGGGTTGCCGGTTGCGACATTTGCCAGGATGTTTGTCCTTGGAATCAGCGCTTTGCTTGCATAACAGATGTTATAGAGTTTCAACCTGATCCTGAGAATGTGGCTCCTACCCTCGCAGAATTAGCAGAAATCTCCAATGAAGAATGGGAACGGCGATTTCCAGCTTCAGCGTTGCGGCGGATTAAACCAGAGATGTGGCGACGGAATGCCAAGGCTAATCTAGAAGCTTCTGAAGTTTCTCGTTGAGCCTCAACTTGTCGTAGTTAAGCCTCAAGAATGTCAGGCAACTCACCAGCATCAGAATTCCTGCTCAAGACAACCAGTTCTGACTCTGGAATGAGAGCATTCTCACTCATGCTGGCTAACCTGGGGGATATAGAAACCTTTCTAAACTAAGAAAGAATATGGATACCTTGTTAAGCATTGGCATCGGCATCGGTTTGAGTGCGGCATGTGGTTTTCGGATTTTTGTGCCGCCGCTAGTTATGAGTCTTGCTGCAATCTATGGGCATTTGCCACTGTCAACAGATTTCCAATGGATTGGTACATATCCAGCTTTAGAGGCTTTTGGATTGGCGACTTCTATAGAGATTGCCGCTTATTACATTCCCTGGGTTGATAATTTTCTGGATATAGTTTCTACGCCAACCGCGATCGCTGTAGGAACTTTGATCACTGGTGCAATAGTTCCTGATACTGACCCTTTACTGAAGTGGACTCTAGCTGTTATTGCCGGCGGTGGTTCAGCTGGTATTGTTCAAGGCTTGATGGGAATGACCCGCTTGTCTTCAACAGCGCTCACAGCCGGATTTGGAAATGCAGTGATTTCCACAATTGAAGTAGGCGCTTCCATGATCTTGTCGATACTGTCAATCTTTGTACCTATGGTGGCTGTTGCTTTGCTGCTAGTTGGTTTGATCTTGCTGATTCAGAAGGTATTGTCGAGGACAGAGAATATTAGGGAGTCTTAGGAAGAAACTTTGTGTGCTGGGATAAAAATTCATGACCTTCTTCCCATCAAGGAAAGAGCCGGTTGCTGTTTTGGAGGAACTCGGCAACTAGCTTCACAACTGAGCGATCAGGTTCTATCGGTTTACTATCTTTGAGCGCAACTCGGTATTATTCCCCATGCCCCATTCCAGTCCTGGTAGTGTCACGAAG
>CAZZWA010000285.1:0-1365 GCA_964657555.1 uncultured Microcoleus sp. | reverse complement strand
GAAAAACTAAAGATACTATTCCAGCCCTTACGGGAATAAGTTCGGGTCACCGTTGACGCTTATCTCTAGACTGCCGTCTTTGCAGAGGTACAACCTCCGCTTCACTACTCTCCCGTGCCACCCGAATCAGCAGTCCAGCTGACATCAAACTCGCCATCATCGAATTGCCGCCATAGCTAAATAGGGGCAAGGGCAGACCTGTTGTAGGTAATGCACCAATAGCAACGCCAATATTTAGCAACGATTGCCCCACCATTAAAATCATTGCTCCAATTGCCACCAGTCGGTGAATTGGATTAGTTGCTTTAATTGCCACAAATAGTGCCAGCGTGCCGTAAATCATCAGGAGCAGCAACAGCAGCAGGGTACCTGCCAAGCCAAACTCTTCAGCATACACGGCAAAAATAAAATCGGTGTACTGAATTGGCAAATAAAATAACTTCTGTTGCGATAGCCCGAAACCAGCACCCCAAGTGCCGCCAGAGCCCACAGCTAACAAACTTTGAATGAGCTGGTATCCATCTTGCTTCGGGTCAGCCCAAGGATTCAGAAAGGACATCACTCTTCGCCGCTGGTATGTCTTCAAGCTGATACTAAGAGTTGCTAGCAGCAGTCCAGCCAGGGCTGTGCCTCCAAGCTGTGCGTAAGGCAATCCAGCGGCAAAAGCAATCAGCCATAGGGTCATGCCGCACAGTGCTGTTGTGCTTAGGTTGGGCTGTAGCAGAATTCCCAAAAGTACGCAACCATAAATTCCCAACCAAATCGAGCGAGTCTTCCAAGCAAGCTGTTTCCACTGCCCGAAAGTGCAAGCGCTCTGCAATACTAGGAAGGGCTTGATCAACTCAGAGGGTTGAATGGGAAATGACCCTATGCTTAGCCATCGGGTTGCACCATTGGTAGTAGTTCCTATTCCCGGAATCAAGGTGACAAAAATTAAACCTAACAGAAGGAGCACCATCCAATCGGCTATTCCAAAAACATAGCGGAGGGGGAGATGCACTATCAGGTTAAATATCACCATAGCTAGCAAAACTGAAAGGATTTGCCGCTTGACGTAGTACAGTCCATCTTTAAAATCAGCATCCCCAAGAGGATAAGATGCTGAAAACAGAACTATTAAGCCTATAAATAGCCACAGGAAAGTCAGCCACCGCAACAACCGGGCTTCTAAAGACCATTCCTGCACGGAGTTATCAAAAAAGGGAATGAGCTGGCGTAAATTCACAGGCGCTAGGGAATTTTAGACTTTGGATAACAAGGTAGCTGGTTAATTTTACGGTTTTCAAGACCCTTAGGACTTACGCATTCACAGGCAATACCAGATATACAGCAGATTGCAAGTTCATAGAGTACACCCCACCCCAA
>CAZZWA010000284.1:6440-7826 GCA_964657555.1 uncultured Microcoleus sp. | reverse complement strand
ATTGAAGTGATTACTCACTATCACAATAATTTTTAAGAGCCATACCGGGGGAACGAGGAGACTAAGTGACAAATTGAGAGTGGCTACTTATAGAATTCCCTAGAATTTATCCAAAGTAACGGCCTTGACGATAAATAAACATATTTATCAGGGTGACTGGACGAGAGTTTGAGGAGTTGTGTCAAGCTATCAGGAGTATCTAGAGGTACTCCCTTCTAGATATTCCGATGAAGCGGCCAGGGCTTCCACCTCAGGTCAATAACTTGAGGGCCATATCTGGACAGATGCGCTCGTCGCTGCCACTATAAACAATATGGAACTAAAGAATCTTGACCTTTTGGGTGATCGCGGTCACTGTTCTTTGTGTTTGTGTAAGATTTACGCAGCAGACGTAACCTGCTGCATGAGTAACCAAGAGATTGGTTAGGAGTCCACCAATGAGTCAAGGTGTCTCAGTTGAGTCCTCTACTCAACCCTTCCCAAACCCGTCCATCAACCCAATCTTGCAGGCTGCTCTGAGCAGCCTCGACGTGCAGATGGAGGAAGAACTATTCCGATACCGACGCCAACGAGCAGGGCGTCCGGTGCCTCCTACCCGTGGCCTAGGGCGTCATCAAACCCGCAAATCTATAGATTTGATTTCTGTCGGTACAACGGGGAACCCAACTCAGTCATCCTCTTCAAGGATGCCAGCTGCCACATCGACATCCTACTCCCAACCAGCACAGACCAATCAGACTCTGTTAACCTCCGCTCCAGCATCTGCAACTCAAGAGCTAACAGATCAGACTGGCTCCTCAGATACTCCCTCCTCAACTTACAGGCGGGAACCTCTGTCTTCTACCAAAATTACTCTGGCAAAAAATGCTGCTCCAGAGGCCGAAAATTATGCTGAAGCCGACTCTAGTTCTGGGCAGAACTACCCCCAATCAGGAACATCTGTGGGAGTAGGCTTAGCCGACGCATATGCTAACCACTCTCAGCCAGATGACTATTTGGCATCTTCAGAACAACTCTTACGAAATCTGGCTGAGGAAGATGCAGATGTTAGGACGGAACACCGTTTCCTCAATGGCGTGCTGACCCCACTAGGTATCGGCTCAATGTTACTCTTGCTCCTGACCAGTGCCACAATAGGTTACATAGTGATGAATCCATCCATTAGGGCGGGATTGGGAATAGACAGATTCGGGAAGCCACTAACATCCACTGTTGCTCAAAATCCTACCGCAGGAGTGTCACCTAATGGTAACAACCAACCTCAAGGGTCGCAGGTTCCCAACAGACCTTCTCAAGAATCGCCGATTGTTAACGGCCCTAACCTAGCGACTCAGGAATTTGTAGAACTGAATTTGAATACCCTGAGCAGCTTGAAAACCAGCCCCA
>CAZZWA010000284.1:3812-6340 GCA_964657555.1 uncultured Microcoleus sp. | reverse complement strand
TCTGCCGCTCAAGAGGGAGAAAGCCCCGCACCACCAGGAAAGGATCGCTATTACGTGCTGACAAACTACCAAAATGATCGCTCCTTAGAGCAGATGCACAGAGTCGTTGCCGACGCCTATGTGCGTAATTTCCCGGATGGAGCCCGAATTCAGGTGGCTACTTTCCCTAAAGAGTCTCAGGCTAAAAAATTGGTTCAGCAACTCCAGAAACAAGGAATCTATGCTTGGGTTTATCATCCTCATCCTTAAGTAGGGATGGCAAACAGGCAATTGATATACCATTAACCTTAGAAGCTGTAGAGAAATAATACACTTCGGGAAAAGCAAATATTAAAGAGCTGTCATTAGTCCACAGTCGCTCGCCACTAGTCATTGGAAAATGACTAGTGAACTTTTGACCAATGACTAAATGGAGTTCTGTTATGGGATTGATCAACCGCATCATACAAGTGATTCGAGCCAACATCACCAGTTTAATTAGCAGAGCGGAAGATCCAGAAAAAATCCTGGAACAGACTGTAGCCGAGATGCAAGACAATTTGATTCAACTGCGACAAGCCGTGGCTCAGGCAATTGCTACCCAAAAAAGAACAGAGCGGCAGTGCCGCCAAGCAGATTCTACGGCTCAGGAGTGGTACGATCGCGCTCAGCTAGCATTGCAAAAGGGTGACGAAAACTTGGCGCGGCAAGCTCTCACCAAGCGCAAATCTTATCAGGAAACTGCTGAAGCAATGCAGGCGCAAATAGAGCAGCAAAACACGATTGTCACTAGGCTCAAGCAGGACATGCGGACGCTGGAAGGCAAAATTGCCGAAGCGAAAATGAAAAAAGACCTCTACATTGCCCGCGCCCGTTCAGCCCAGGCATCGGTGAAAATCAATGAGATGCTGGGGAATGTGAATACCAGTGGCTCCATGAATGCCTTCGAGCGGATGGAAGAGAAAGTATTCAATCTGGAAGCTCAAGCAGAAGCGATTGGCTCTCTTGAAGGCGATGACTTAGAGAAGAAATTTATCTCCATCAAAGATGCTGGCGATATTGACGCCGAGTTAGCCGCAATGAAAAAACAAATGATGACAGGCACAGAGGCACCGCAGTTACCGTCATCCCAAGCATCTTCCTCGGTCAAAGAGCCAGCGAATGAGACAGAACTTGCTCATGCACCCTCCCCAGGAGACGGTTCTTGATCCGAAATCCGTCCAAATGGGCGGGAAGTTTTTAGACTGGATGAGGAGAGACATATATAAGAAAAGTCTCCCCCAATCCCCTTCTCATATCGTCTTGGATTTGGGATGGGCAAATTTAACCAACAAAACCGTTTTCGTAAATGACTTACATCCTGTCGAGTATTCATTTCCCACCACACCTGTAAAGGTTAGTAGGGGAAGGGAGCTGGGAATTGTTAAATTGAATTCAGCAGGCAGACGCCCAACGCCTGCGAATAATTACCTTGTACATGCTTAGAGGATAAACAGCGTCATGGGATTATTTGATCGTATTAGCAGAGTCGTGAGATCCAATCTAAACGACATGGTCAGCAAGGCCGAAGATCCAGAAAAGATTCTGGAGCAGTCTATAATTGACATGCAAGAAGACTTGGTGCAGCTGCGGCAGGCAGTTGCTCAGGCGATCGCTGCCCAAAAACGAACTCAACAACAGTACAATCAACAGAACACCGAAGCAAACAATTGGCAGCAAAGAGCACAGCTAGCCCTCACAAAAGGCGATGAAAATTTGGCGCGGGAAGCTCTGGTACGTAAGAAGAACCATGCGGATACGGCAGTAACGCTGAAAAGCTCTCTGGATCAGCAAACGACTCAGGTGGATGCCCTCAAGCGCAACCTAATTGCTTTGGAAAGTAAGATTTCTGAAGCCAAAACTAAAAAAGATATGCTCAAGGCACGCATCAGTGCCGCTAAGGCTCAGGAGCAAATCGAAACCGCGACGGGTCGCCTGGGTACTGGCAGTGCTATGAGTGCCTTCGAGCGGATGGAAGAGAAAGTCCAGCTGATGGAAGCAAGAGCACAGTCGGCTGGAGAGTTGGCGGGTGCAGACTTGGAAAAGCAATTTGCCTTGTTGGAAGCTGGTAATGACGTTGATGATGAATTGGCAGCAATGAAAGCCCAGTTGACAGGTGCACCACAGCCAACACAAGCTCTACCAGCAGCTAATCCTCCCTCGGCGTCGTCGGCGTCTTCTAACTCAGCTGTTGATGACGAATTAGAATCACTGCGAAAGCAAATGAACCAGATGTAGGCATCAGTGATTTAAGCACCATTTCCCTCAAAGGCCTTGATAGGCAACTGTAATATTCTAGTTTTGACTGGGTTCACAGAGGCTATCTTGGCCTGATTTAATATTCTGTAATCTTAGTTTGTTAATAAATGGCTATTACTTGGGAGGTGGCATGAGCAGCGTTATCACGATCACAGATGCAGACTTTGAAACAGAAGTTTTAAAAGCAACGCAGCCGGTACTAGCATATTTTTGGGCGTCTTGGTGTGGCCCCTGCCGTTTGGTGTCACCTT
>CAZZWA010000284.1:0-3712 GCA_964657555.1 uncultured Microcoleus sp. | reverse complement strand
TCTACTTGGCAAGAGGCTTTCCGCTCTGACAAGAGGGAAAGCCCCTACATAGCAAAAAAAACATGCAGTTGGCAAAGCGTTTACAACCCCTGCAAACTAATGTATTTGCAGACATGGATCGAGCAAAAGCGAAAGCTAGAGCATTTGGAAAAGACATAATCGATCTATCTCTCGGCTCTTCCGATTTACCGGCATCGGAGCATGTGCTCAGTGCGATCACCCAATCTCTACGCGACCCCAGTACCCATGGCTACTTGCTGTTTCACGGCACCAAAGCCTTTCGTCAGGCTGCTGCCACCTGGTATACGCAAAAATTTGGTATCCCCGTCGATCCGGAAACCGAGGTGTTGCCACTGATTGGTTCTCAGGAAGGCACTGCCCACCTACCTCTGGCAATTTTGAATCCGGGTGATTTTGCGCTCCTACTCGATCCAGGTTACCCCTCCCATGCTGGTGGTGTCTATTTGGCCAGTGGTCAGATCTACCCAATGCCATTACGAGAGGAGAATGGGTTTTTGCCCGTTCTTGAGGAGATACCAGCACCAGTGCTAGCTCAATCGCGGATGATGGTGTTGAGCTATCCCCACAATCCCACCGCAGCGATCGCACCCCTTTGTTTTTTCCAGAAAGCCGTTGCCTTTTGCCAGCAGCACAATTTGGTACTAGTTCACGACTTTCCTTACGTAGACCTGATATTTGACCCTCCCCCACCTGTGTCTCCTCCTCTAAGTGAGGGGGAGATAGGGGGGGTTGCTCCCTCAATTCTGCAAGCCGACCCTGAAAAAATCGTCTCAATTGAGTTTTTTACCCTTTCCAAGTCTTACAACATGGGAGGCTTTCGAGTCGGCTATGCCATTGGAAATAAGCACTTGATCCAGGCATTGGGACAGGTGAAAGCAGCAGTCGATTTTAACCAGTATCAGGGAATTTTCAACGGCGCGATTGCTGCACTTAGTGGGCCACAAGCTGGAGTCAAGGCCATGGTAGACACCTTCCGACATCGGCGGGATGCTTTCATCAAGGCATTGCATCGCATTGACTGGCCAGTAAGTACCCCAGGTGCCACTATGTATGTTTGGGCAAAACTGCCTGAGCATTGGAGCAATAATTCTATAGGATTTTGTACCCGACTGGTAGAAGCAACTGGCGTTGCTGCTGCACCCGGTGCTGGATTTGGCAAGTCTGGTGAAGGATATGTCCGATTTGCTCTGGTACATGAACCAGCTATTTTAGAGACTGCGGTTGAAAGAATATCAGGGTTTTTGTAACCGTCTTAACTAACAGATCGCGTTCATTTGTTTACAGATGGTAGAGTGGGCACTGCAAAAATAGGTTAGCGGTGCCTGCCCTCGATTTCGTGAGGATCAACCGAGCTGTATTAGTGTCAGTCCTGCTAACATACACTTTGGCTAATGACAACTGATGTATTCCCTCAAATAACTTAGCGGTGAGATTAAATTGTCTCGAAGTCTCAGTGAAATCTACCTTGCCCACAAAATATAGGCACGTTATCCTTTCTGATAAAGCTTGTTATATATGTATTTTGGAGAAGGTTCGCCTAGTAGGAGATTGAGTACTTTACCTGAAGTGCTTGTTTACTACAATCTACAACAGATATACACATCTTGATTACACAGCCTGGTTGCCAACTAGCAGGATAATTTAAAAGGGAAAATAGCATCCATGTCTCAAATACTTGATTCCTTACCTACCGAGCGCTCTGAAGCAATCCTCTGCTACTATATCAATGCTACTAGCAGTATTCAGATTGCTAGAATATCGAATATTTCAAATTGGTACTTTGAACGCGTCGTTTTTCCCAGAGAACACCTTTTATTTGAAGCTCTACCAAATGCTCAGTTAGAAATTTATACAAGTATGTCAAGCAGTGGAATCTTATTAGATAAAATTTCCTGCAATTGCTTGCGCGTTACTGAACAGAGTAGCTCTTCCCTCAACACCACCTGTAAGGAAAATTAGACTCACAAGCTCCCGGCAATCGTACTTCGTCAATCGTATTCGATCAGCAAGGTGCTTTAAATCTGCAAGCAGATTTAAAGCACATTATAGAAACAGCAGCGCAGAAACCATCAAACGCACAACTTACAGTTGCAAGTTTTTAGTGCGTTAGTTTAGAATGCAAGTATGATTAGTATCTAATAATATTGGCAGTTTGCAAGCAAGCTGATGAAGAAAAAGTTACTAGAGATTTTGGCAGAACTGCGTCATTATTTTGAAACCTTATATGGAGAACGACTTGTACAGTTAATACTCTATGGTTCTCAAGCTAGAGGAGATGCTAAGCCTGACTCTGATATTGATGTTTTGGTAATCCTTAAAGAGCCAGTTAATGCCTGGGAAGAAATTGATGTAACAGGTGAGTTTATTGCTGCTTTATGCTTAGACTATAATGTAGTTATTTCCCGTCACTTTGTATGTTTAGCACGTTTTCAGCAAGAGAATAGTCCCTTCTTTATCAATGTACGTAGAGAAGGGATACTGATTTGACCCCGGAACAGATTTCTCTACTAAGTAAGGCTCGCGATAGCCTGAGAGCTGCTAAATTACTAGTAGATAATTCATTACCTGATTTTGCTACATCCAGGGCTTATTACACAATGTTCTATGTTGCTGAAGCCTTTTTGCTAAGCAAGAATTTAGCATTCTCTAGTCATTCTGCTGTTATTTCGGCTTTTGGTAGAGAATTTGCTCTGACAAGGCGTGTTCCAGTAGAATTTCATCGTTACCTAATTGATGCTCAAGATAAACGAAACCAGGCTGATTACAATATTGAGTCTGGGATTACAGAGGCTCAGGCTAATGAACAAATTACCCGTGCAGAACAATTTCTAGACTTGGCGGAGAGTTTACTAAGTTCTCTCCCACCCAGCTAATAAAGCTAAGCTGGAGAAGCAGCGCGTTAGCGCTTCGCTTTGGCTCACAACTTAATATTAATGACTCACAACACCCGTGAATTCAGTCGTGTTGATGGACTGCGGATTGAGGATTGGGAATGGCCAGTGTGAGGGGGCAATCCGAATGACAGCAAAACGGCGTATCGCTCTTTTATAGTCAGCTATCGGTAGAGTGGGGGTAGCAGATGGAGGTGGTCTATGATTAAATTAGCATTTTTTACAAAGCATAGGTGAGGTGAAATGGTTAGTGTAACCTCAAATTTACAGGATTTAGTAACAGACACCTGGATTAATACTAGCTGGGAAGAGTTTGTAGCTTTTGCAGATAACCCTAGCTATGAGAAATATAATTTCTATTATCACGATGGCTACATGAGGATTGAACCAATGTCAGTTGGCTCTAGTCACAGCCAAGATAATGCTATTATTTCTAAGGTAGTGAGTCTTTATGCAACAGTTAAAAATATTAGAGTTAAGGAATTAATCAATTGCAGTTTCAGAAAAATCGGGGTTGTGGAATTTCAACCTGACTTGTCTTTCTATATTGGCTCAGATTTTAGATTTCCGCCTCGCACAAACTCTCCCATCGATCTCAATGAGTTTGACCCGCCTACGCTGGTTGTGGAAACGGCAGCATCCTCTCTGAGTGATGACTTGGGTATGAAACGGTTAATTTATGAAGAGTCAGGAGTCCGGGAATATTGGGTAGAAGATGTGAAGGGGGGGAGGGTAATTGCGTTTGAAATTTCTGAGGGAAGGAGTGGTCGAGTTCAGCAGTCGCAGGTTTTGCCCGGACT
>CAZZWA010000283.1:4911-7842 GCA_964657555.1 uncultured Microcoleus sp. | reverse complement strand
TTTTATTTATCGCTTTAACAAAAACTAATATTTGCTTCTATGGTATTGAGTAGCTTATGTTGTAATTAGATGAGATGGAACACAACTAAGAGCCAAAATCAAGCCAAACCTGAGTAGGTCAGAGGTAAAGCAATGATTTAAATCCTGAATCTAGAAGCGGCTAACTGTAAAAAAGGTCAATCTCACAGGTTGTGCTTTGATGACTCAAAACGAATTGTTCCCAACAAAGGAGAAACCATGAAACAGCATAATCAAGATATACACAACTTTCTTTATCCTCGCAGACGCTACCACGGTAACTTCAAGCCTGAGACACTGGTCTTAAATGCCAACCTCCAAGAATTTTCTCAAAGAGTTACCTACATCTGCAACTTACAAACTCGTGGCAAGCTCTCACCAGAAGAGTCCTACCACCAAATTGACGCTCTCTGGGAAGAGGTAAAAGGTAGCTTTCAAACACTGGGAATAGGAAAAGACGTAGGAAACGAGGCCGGAATTGAGGATTAAGGAGGAAATCTGATGCTAGAGGTAAGGTTAAATGACCTCTAACGGTAGGAATACTGCTACTGTTGGTCACTCAATTTTAGATTTTAGATTTATTCCTATTGCCAAGGTCGGGGTAGGGAATCTCCAGAATCTAAAATAAGTTGGGAACTTTTATGCGCAAAGAGTATAACAAACTTATTCGTGATCGCATTCCTGAAGTCATCTGCCAAGACGGACGGGAATGCCTGGTGGAAACGATGTCAGAAGCAGAGTACCGTCAGGCACTACTAGAAAAACTTATAGAAGAAGCACAAGAGGCAGCCACAGCAGACCCCCAACAACTGATAACAGAACTAGCTGACTTGTATGAAGTCATTGATGCTGTTATGGTAACCTACGGAATTGAACGCAAGTTAGTGCTGCAAGACCAGGAACGCAAGCGAGCTGAACGCGGTGGTTTTGAGCGACGAATTCGCTTGCTATGGACTGACTAAGTAGATTTATAGAAATAAACGTAACGGGTAAAGGCTGCTAATAGCTAATTGCCTCACTACTATTAATGAGCAGCGATTTTAGCCACCTACTTAGTTTATTTAAAACATCTTTGCAGCAGTTAATCTTGGGAATAATTAGGGATTGAAAAGACAAAAAAGGAGAAATTGGAGAATTTTTTCACTAATATTCGTGATGGATAATTCTCCTTTTTCTCCTGCCAGTTTCCAATCCCAGAAAATAAATTATTGGTTACCTATCAGCTCTCCTGACCTTTTCTGAATTGCAGCAATTAACTTGGGTCTAACTTCCGCCGCCCATAGCTCAAAGTTAAAACCGTCATTATTATCCCTCACTGCTCTTTCAACAGATTTACTCTGCGGTTTCCTTCCTACTTCGATATTCATCTCAACTCCTAAAGCCATGTCTTTCTGATCAGCCTGTACTTGTTTAAAAAGCATTTCCAGGCTAGCTGCAACGACTGTTGTGCAGCGTATGCTACTTGCTCAAAACCAGATTGTCAAGTGGTTAATATGAAACTGGTTTCTCAAGTCGTTACATTAATATTGTCGCCTTTAAGGCTTAATTCTTCCTCAGTGAAATCTCTGAATCCATCTCTCTTTACGCAGTTAGTCACTTAGATATTGTAAACAAGCTTTCTGAATGTGTCACACATCTCTTAACATTTCCTAACTCTGAGTGAGTGATAGTTTCAAGCAGTAGCTTAATATTTTCTTAAAATTAATTTAATAAAACTATCACTCTAAAGAAAGATGCAACTAACAGATAGCCTCTTTAAATGCGAGGTACTTAACCGCAAATATACTACCGCTGTCTGATAATGTTCTCAATAGACTCCAAGTGCATCAAGAGGTGACTGTGACTCGCAAACGCTTGATTATTGAAATGGGCATGGGAATAGACCAACACGGACAGTCGCCAACTGTTGCAGCAGCGCGGGCTGTACGCAACGCCATTGCTAACAACGCCCTACCAGGCGTCTGGGAAGTTGCTGGATTGAGCGATCCAGACCAAATGATTGTAGAAGTAAAGGTGGCTGTGCCTTATCCAGAGCAGGTGCAGGAGGCTGAGGTCATGGCTGTGCTACCCTTCGGGCGCAAAACCCTCAAGGTTGAGTCCGGAGGCATGATAGCTGAAGGCAGGGCGATCGCTTCACTCAACGACACTAATGATGAAATGCTGATTGCTGTTGCTGCGGTAACGGTTCTGATTGAAACTTCATAAGGGGCAATCCCCCTGTGGTTGCCCCGTCAGGTTGTAGGGGTAAGCACAGGGGCACTACCCAGCTGATCAAAATCATCGTCACAGAACACTAGCCAGATAGCTTAAACATTACAAGTCTCGGCGCGAGAGCAGAGATTTCACTTCAAACCAGCGCACATCCTCCTCTGTGCCCCCATACCACAGCCACGTCTGACCCCGTTTTAAGGAGTCCCAAGTGAGATGTGCGGCAGGCAAGTGCCCTTCGGGAGCTGTTGCAGTAAAGGTAAGCTGAGAGTAATTCAACCAAGAACCTCTATTGCGCCAGCCGATGCGATCGCCAAAGGTAACGTAATTATTACCGACTCTCTGCCAAATCTGCTTTTGTACACTAAAGCCAAAGTGTCGGTTGCTATATTGCTCCCAAAACAGATCGATAGTGTTTAAGTCAAGACTAGGGAATCTGCTAATGTCTTCTACTCGCAGCCAACCTTCTTTTTCCCGACTTGCAACCTTGAGCATAACCGCCGCAGTTTCCTGGTCGGCCTCTTGCCAGTTTCCAGTGGTCAACAGGTCATGTAACTTTCTATAGATGCTCGGGATATAACCCTGCAACGCATCTCTCACAATAGGCTCTTCCCGCATCCTAAGTAACAAGTAAGCGGCCCATTGGATCTCATTTGAGGGGTCGTAGAGAGCCTGGACTACCAATTCCAAGCCGTCTTGCCCATA
>CAZZWA010000283.1:0-4811 GCA_964657555.1 uncultured Microcoleus sp. | reverse complement strand
AGATGATTGATACAAAACTTGTTCTTGGTGAGTTTGCAGGGTGCAGTCAGATAGAGGATAAGCTATACAGGTAATAGTGTACCCAGCCTCTATTTCGGACTTGTGCAGAAACTTTTGCTCGCGTTGATCTACCTCACCACTAACTAGCTTCGCTACACAAGCAGAGCACTCTCCTTGTTTACACCCAGAAGGTAGTCGAATGCCAGCTTCTTCAGCGACATCAAGGATGTACTGATCGTCTGGGATCGAGATGGTGCGGTCAAGTGCGATCGCCCGATTGACTAGCCGGACTTGATAAACTGCCATCTTTGTGACTTAGCTGAGCATGGACTCTAATTATGGTATATCTTTCGGGCGGTCGCGTAGCAATATGTTTGCCCAAACCGCGCCCTCTTGGTTAAGCGATCAGATGGCAGCACAAAGCCCAGTGTTGATCACTGGGCTTGATTTTTGATGCGATTGATTTCCCAGCGCGAGTCAGGAGACATCTCAGATCGTTATAATTTTGAGCAGTATTGTCATCAAGCCTAGAAATTACCTTTATGCAATTTCTGCGATAAAACGGTCAAGTGCCTTGAGCGCACTCTTATAGCCGGGTGCTTGCCTGCCCAATTTCAAACCTGTTAGAACTCGATCACGAATGACTTGGTAGTCTCGACGCTCTGACGATTTTTGCTCCAGCTGATTTTGCAATTGACTTAGCGCCGCCTTCAACTCCTCGTTCTCACGAGTCAGTTCTTCTAGTTTCTGTGAGGGATGTTCCTTTAGTTCAAGATTTCCTGCAATCGCTGCCTCTACCAGCTGCTCAATAGCGTGGCTAGCACTACCCTTTTCCTTCAACCAATTGGAAGTTCTGGGAAGGACGGTTACACTCAATCTCGTTTTTGTTTGCTCGTGCGACTTTTCCCCCAACTCTGAGTTCTCCATCGAATGCAAGTTGACCAATATTGTTTTTGTCAATCATGTACATTTCTATTCTAGTCTCAAATTATAGCTATGGTATGGAGCAAATGCCTGATTATTCTACTGACTATCAACTTAAGCCAGGACAAAGCCATCTTGGAGAATAGAGAGTAGGAATATTTTCTCATTCTCCATTTCCTTTTTTTTTTAGAATCCCACTTTGAACTGGTAGCCCTTTGTCACGAATTAGTCTTCCGTGCGCTGTCCCAGGCTCTCCCGTACCTCAACTAAAATCTGCCCCAGCATATTTTTGCCACTCCCGTCAGCACCACAGCCCCAGTAGTCATCAATTGGAGAATTTTCGACGATTAACTCGTCACCAGTAGCAAGTAGAAGAGCGCGAATGTCGGCATGGGTTTCAAATTTGCGCAGCACGGCTTTTCGCATCATATCGTCTTTAACTTTTTCCCAATCGGGACGTAAGGGACGCGTGCGTTCGCGCCCCATTTTGGCAGCCGCCTTCGGTGTCTTTACCTGTCGAACTTGGTCAGCGTGGGGTGTTCCTACAAACTTTTGTGCTTGAAAGTAATGCTCGCTGGTTAGCCAGTAGACTCCATCTAACTCAAAACCATGGGGTGAAAAGTTGGAGAAACAACCATAGCGATCGCGAGTGCTATAAAAGTAGATAGCCATATCAGCTAAAGCCTATTTCCAGTGTGAAAATTTAGAGGAATATTGTAACTGGTGAACGACGCTCATCAGTTATCGCACATTCAGCTCTAGTTTAATTTTTGTTAAAACCATGAGCTTCATGGGTTTGATAGCGCAAGTATTCAGCTAGGTCATCGGAACCACCGATACGTTTTCCGTCTATAAACACTTATGGAGTTGTGATTGCGCCGGAAACGGCATATAAAGAGTGAGAGGTCACTTCTTTGCCCAAGATAACTTCTTCGTATTCCATACCACGCTCGTTGGGGTTAGCCTTAGCACGAACGCAATCAGGGCAACCAACTTTAGTAAAGAGCGTGAACAACTGTGGTTTCACCGCGCTGGGGTTAATATAGTTTAGCATCGTGTCAGCATCAGACACTTCGTATAGGTTTCCCTCAACTTCCAGCTCGGTAAACATCTTGTGGATGTCACCATTTTTTACTAACCTTGAAGATCGCCACGAACACTTACCTAGCCCTTGGTCTTCTTTATTAACTAGTAGCATCAAAAATTGTAAGTGCACTGTGTGACTCTATCCTAATACTGATATAGCGACAGTAAGCTAGACTTTGCAGGGCCGCGTGGTGCACCATCGCTTTCCCGCAAAGTCTAGGCAAAACCAAAGTCTATTTAGTAAACATCATATCAATTGAACATTAATCGCAGTGCTCTATTGGCTGCAACAATAGTAAAAAGTAAAACTGACACTGCGATCGCAAATCCGGTTTTATTTCTCTTGAAGTAAATATACATGTATTGAAAGTAGAGATAAAAGTGTCATTGCCTAGACAGCAAGCCGATATTGCTGCTATGTGCCTACAGACATGTATACTAGATATTCAAAGCTTTCAAGAAAGTTTATTTTGAACTTGAAATTATCTATACGTATTTTTACGGTTGTTCTAATTAAATAAAATAATTAATATCTGTATTTTTGCGGTTGCTAAGTTTAAATTCAATGCGTAGTATGCGTTCTATAACGGTCTTGCCTATTGATCTGACAACACATCGCAAGTCTTGCAAGCAAAAAAGGATAAACAGCTATTTTCTAGAAAACATTTTTGTTTTTATTTTGTCAAAAAAGTCTCTATACAAAAGTTTTTTATGAAATTTCTATAAAGTCCTAAAAAATAACAAATTTACCTATAAAATGTATTTTGAGTGGATAAAACAGGACTCGTCAAGTAGGAACTGATGGTTGCTAAATATGGGTGCGTTCTGACTAAACTGTACTCTTCAGTTCTCTGCTTTTCGGTTGAGCATTTGGTTATGTATTAGATCATAACCCTCGTCTACCCCCACATTTCGGTATCAGTATATAGCCAGGGAAATATGCGACAGAGTGAGCGGCCAATTGATAGACGGACACCGCTTGCACCCAAAGCTATTGGAATTAACCCAAGTGCTTGGGTTGGACAATGCCAACTAATTTACCACCACACAAATGACTAAAATTTTCCAATTGATTTCTCAGGTAATTCACCTGTATCAGAGACGACAACACCGAGGAACTCAGCGTTCTATTTCCAGGATCATGCGATCACGACTGTGGTCATGGCTTTGTGCTGTCTTGCTGTTCTGGGTCATAGTTTGGTTGCAAAATCCCCAAAACCTAATAGGTATAACTAATGCTGCCACGCTGATTCAACCCCCACTTTCCACCAGTGGCTCTCAAATTGTTGATGCTACAGGTAAGCCTGTATTGCTTAGAGGTGTGAACTGGTTTGGAATGGAGACAGATAGCCACGCTCCTCATGGTTTGCAGATCAGAGACTATAAAGATATGTTGGCTCAGATTAAAAACCTGGGATACAACATCATCCGCCTACCCTACTCAGTGAATGCACTGCGCTCCTCCAACATTAGTGGTGTAGACTTTAGCATCGGTAACAACAGAGACCTTCAGGGTAAAACTCCCCTACAGGTCATGGATTTAGTGATTCAGGAAGCGGGACAGCAAGGATTATTGATCCTGCTCGACAGTCATCGTCTGAACGATTATAGTATTCCCGAACTGTGGTACGGTGATGGCTTTACAGAAGCTGACTGGATCGGTACTTGGCAAATGTTGGCAACCCGCTATGGAAACCAGGCTAATGTGATAGGGGCTGACCTGAAAAACGAACCCCACGGTCAAGCCAGTTGGGGAACTAATAACCAAGCAACAGACTGGCGACTGGCAGCTGAGCGAGCAGGCAATGCGATCGCTGCCAACAATCCCAATTGGTTAATTGTGGTGGAAGGTGTCGAGAATAATGTTCCAGGACAACAGCTGTCAGGACACTGGCAGGGAGGTAATTTAGAAGGGGTAAGAAACTACCCAGTACGCTTGAATGTTCCCAAAAAGCTAGTCTACTCTCCTCACGAGTATGGTGCTGGAGTTTACAATCAACCCTGGTTTTCTGACCCCACTTTTCCCAACAATCTCCCCAGCCGTTGGGAGATTGGATTTAACTATATTGCCACTCAGAACATAGCACCAATTTTGATTGGGGAATTTGGCGGTCGTCAGGTAGATACTAGCTCTACAGAAGGAATTTGGCAGCATAAGCTAGTCGATTTCATCAGTCAAAAGAGTCTGTCATTCACCTATTGGAGTTGGAATCCTGATAGTGGTGATACAGGTGGCATTCTGCTGGATGACTGGATCAATATTGATACAGCCAAGCAACAGCTACTCAGCCCATTGCTGACTGCCGGGGGTTCGATTCCTACACCAACTCCTACACCTACGCCCACACCAACTCCTACGCCTAGCCCTACACCGATTCTCTCGTCTCAGCTTAAGGCAGAAGCGATTATCCAGTCAGATTGGCAAACTGGTTTTTGTGTGAATCTGCGAGTTACCAATCAGAGCAACACTAGTACTCACAACTGGCAGCTGACGTTTGAAAACAATCAATCAACCATTACTCAATCTTGGAATGGGGACTTTACTCTCCAGAACACTCAGTATTTAGTGACGCCAGCAGGGTGGGCACAGGTTCTCCAGCCAAATCAAACAGTAGAGTTAGGATACTGTGCTAACAAACAAGGGCCTAACTACAAACCATCGCAAGTCTCGGTAACTGCTTTTTAAAGGAAGTTGTTAGCCAGATAGACTGCACTCGGTCACAAGCTTATATTTTCTGCCCGAGTTGTTCATGGTCAAAATCTCATAGGGTGGGCAACTGCAAAGTCAAGGCAACTGGGTT
>CAZZWA010000282.1:0-7884 GCA_964657555.1 uncultured Microcoleus sp. | reverse complement strand
GGTTGAAAACAACAGATCTACAAAAATTGACTCAAGCCTGAAACGCACTCTTTTGTAAGAGCGTGAGCTGATGGTCAAGTGCTCTCCATGATTTCAATGTTGCGCGAGACTCAGCCGTTACGCATTTAAGTTGCATCTAGCTGTGATGTCCCACTGTGGTTAGTGGTTAGTGATCGAAACTCTTATTTAACAAGGTTTTCCCCTCTAACTACTAACCACTCAAATTTGGTACCTTTTTACTTGCTTAAGTTCTATGAACCTCTCTGGACGCACTCTTCTGATCACTGGAATTGGTGGCTTTATCGGCTTGCGTGCCGCTGAGCTAGCCCTAGCACAGGGGATGAAAGTTCGTGGACTGCAACGTTCTGCACAGCAGGCCAAAAAAGCGCAAGATCTAGGCGCTGAGGTGATTGTTGGCAACGTTATCGATCCTGCTACTGCCAAACAAGTCTGTCAGGGGGTGGATGTAGTTCTGCATACCGCTGCCGTTGTCAAAGAAGGTGGGTCGCTTCAGCATTTTCGTGAGGTAAATGTCGGTGGCACCATCAACATGGCTCTTGCCGCTAAGAATGCTGGTGTCAAAACCTTCATTCATCTCTCAAGTGTTATGGTCTACGGCTTTAACTACCCCAATCGAATTGCTGAAGATGGACCACTATGCGGTGACAATAATCCTTATTGTCAGACAAAAATAGAAGGCGAAAAAGAACTTTTACAACTGAATTACCCGCCCGAATTCGGCACCATCATTATTAGAGCTGGAGATGTTTACGGACCAGGATGCATTCCTTGGATAGTCCGACCACTTCTATTGATGCGCCAAAAATTATTTGCGCTGGCCAATGGTGGGCAGGGAATCATCAACCATGTCTATGTGGACAATCTCATTGAGGCCATCTTTCTAGCCGCAGAAAAGGAAGCATACGGAGAAGCTTTTAATATCACTGATGGCCGAGAAACTTCCTGCAAAGAATATTTCACACGTCTAGCTGAAATCGGAGGTGTATCTATGCCTTTTTCTCTGCCAGCAGGTGTGCTTAAATCTGTGCTTCGATTGCGTTGCATTGCTCAGACATTAGTTGGTAAGAATACCGATGTTCTACCGGAGTCTATAGATTTTGTGACTCGTCCTCATCTTTATTCTATTGCCAAGGCACAAACTATGTTAGGTTATCAACCCAAAATTGGTCTAGACGAAGGTATGGAACGCATACACGAATGGTTGAGAACAACAGATATCTAATAATTAGTTAGGCTCTGAAACTGCCTCTTTTAAAAGAGCTGTTTAACATTGAGTTAGCACTAGTATTAACGAGTTGCGCTCTAACAAACGAAAAAACACAAGTTACAGGTTAACATCTACTAGGTTATGGTGAATAAATCTAAGCTCATTACTTTTTTATGCGCTGCTTTAGCGAGCCTCAGCTTCCCTAAAACAGGAACTACAGAGCCTGCGGCAAAACTTACTGTTGTCATAGATGGACTGCGTCACCAAAATGGTCAGGTTTGCTTAAGAATTTTTGCCGATGGAAGAGGATTTCCTCAGGGTGATACAAGTGAAGTAAAAAGTGGTTGCACGAAGATAACAGGACATTCTGTAATCAAGCAGTTCTATGGCTTGAAGCCTGGAACTTACGCCGTCGCTGTCCTTGATGATGAGTATGGAGATCATAGACTCCACAAAAACTTTTTAGGCATTCCGGAAGAAGGTTTTGGTATTTCCAACAATCCAACTGTATCGGTGATCACAGGCACTCCCAGGTTTCAAGATGCAAGTTTTTCTGTGAGAAAAGATACAACAATCAGGATTGTTATGAAATATTCTCTTGACCCGTAATCGCATTTAGTGACTTGTTTCATATTTCTAATAATTTGGTTTCTTAGTGAATTATCAGGAGATTGAAAATGACTTTGGCAAAACCATTAAAGATTGTCATCTGCGCTGAATATCAAGGAGAAGGTGCTGTATTAGGAAGTACAACTGGTTTTCAGAAAGCTGTTAGCGAGTGGATAAATCAGTCAGGAATAGATGGTACAGTGAATGTTGTTGTTTACTGTGTTGGTATCGAAAACAAAAAATATAATGTATTTGATAACGTTATATTCAAACAATACAAACCAAATTTAAGCATTCGAGATTTTCTTCCTCTGATTCCGCCAACAATTTTTCCTTTCTTGGTGGATGTGCTACCTATTCATTTCCATATGATCAAAGACATTATCCGGGAAAATCCTGACGTTATCCACACGTTTCAAACCTTTGGTGTAACTGATTTTTCCGGATATGCAGCTGCCAAAATTATGAAATGGCAAAAAAAAGAGGTAAGACTAGTCAATACTGTAATGGGAGAAATTGATACTTACTTTGCAGATTATCTTCAACGAATGGTTACTTACTTTTATGAGATCATGGACTCTAAATCATTATTTAGTATTATAAAAGATAGTGCTATAGCTAGCAACAAGGCCACCAGACGGGAGGGGAAGGTTACCCTGGGAAAATTTTTGATATATACTCCTATTGCTACATTATTTTATGTTCCAGAAAAATTGTTTGAATTGTTAGGTAACATTCAAGATTTTTTAGCAAGACAAGGAAAAGCTCTACTAGGGAGATTATTAAAACAGAGATATATCTCCTGGGAAATTACAATACGAACACAAATGAATATATTAAGGGGAGAAAGTTCGACCCCTAAATACAAAGAGAAATCTAAATATTGGATTAATTATTTAATTAAACCAATTCAGTTAATCTATGACTTTGTAAGAAGGGGCGATTCGGAAGGACCGAGAGGTGGGATCAATAAGCTTCTAGCTAATAGCTTTAGGTGGTTTCTAGAAAAGGAAATATCAGCTTATTTAAACAATTGTGATCATGTCACTATTTCAAGACGAGAAGACTTGAATAGATATCAAATAAAAACCCAGATTTGGGAAGTTCCTTTAGCTTGTGATTTAGAAAAATTTACAGTTTACGAGCCATCTCTTAACGATTTTAGTTTAAAAGTCAATAGTGCGTTGGAATTAGAGGCTCTTTCTAATACAACTGCCAGCAAGCTTATTAAGCTTGTTAGAGAGCGAGACATAATAGCGAAAAGATGTATTCTCTATGTTGGTAGATTAAGTGATGAAAAGAACATTTCTATCTTAATGGATGCTGGCGAACAACTGCTAAGAGAGGAGGGGATGAAAGATAAAATTCATTTTATTTTTGTAGGCGCAGGTTATGCAGCAGCAGAGATAGAAAAGAGATTTGGTGAGAATGTTACCGTAACAGGTCTTGTGCCCAATGAGCTTTTGCCAGATCTGTATAACTTTATTAGGCAACGCAATGGTTTCTTTGTCAGTGCATCTGATACAGAAACATATGGTATAACCCATGAAGAAGCGACAGCTTGTGGTCTGCCGTTAGTGGCAATGGAAAAAGGAACAAGAGGTCATTTCTATTGTCCAGGTGATACAGTTGGCGATCGCCCAATTAACAAAGACGATGATATAGCCACTGCCATAGATCAACTTGCGGCTGCTTATGGAGCAAATGACTTCATAACTGCACTTAACGGACTATGTGTTCCTGATTACTCTGCTGGCTTGGGATTGTCTAAGCTATCAAAAAATTGTTCAGATAGAGATTCTGCAACAAAAGCTCTGTTAGATGCTATGTATGTCATGGCAAATCTACCTAGTAGAGTGCTTGCAAAAATGTCACAACATGCATCTGAATTTACAACAACTAGTAAGTTAGGTTGGCATGGAACATGGCAACTTCTGAAGAGAGTATATACTAACGATCTGGAATCATTCAACAGCGCCATCAAGCAAAAAAAGCATACCTATGGAATAACCCAGTTAAATAGTAAATTGAAGGAGCTATCTCCTATCAAATGAATGTTAAAAAACGTAGCATGGCGTTAGCGATAAAACTCCCTCAAGATATCCCTACACTGCCCCATAATTAGCATAGCATTGTGTGTCTGATCACACAACTTTAACTTTATGCGATAGCAAAAAGTTTACCCAGTATAGCTTCTTCAAGGCAACCCACAGTCGGGCTTAGTATTATCAATCATAAGCCCGCTCTTAGTTTCTGCTTACTCCGCATTTTGCTGATCCACAACTAACTTAAAAACGGAGAAAAAAATGGCTGATGGTCATTACGATATCATCATCATTGGCACGGGAGCTGGTGGCGGGACTTTAGCCCATCGACTGGCGCCAAGTGGGAAGAAAATTTTGATTCTAGAGCAGGGTACTTTCTTACCACAAGAAAAAGAGAATTGGGATGCCAGCCACATCTTTCGTAAAGAACGCTATCGCACTTCTGATGTGTGGTATGACAAGAATGGTCAAGCAATGCGTCCGCGAACATACTATCATGTCGGTGGCAACACCAAATTTTACGGCGGTGTGCTGTTCAGATTTCGCGAACAGGATTTTGAAAAAGTCGTTCATCAAGGTGGTATTTCTCCTGAATGGCCATTGAAATATCGGGACTTTGCTCCCTATTATGCCCAGGCGGAAAGACTCTATGAAGTACATGGTAAGCGGGGTCTTGATCGTACTGAACCGCCAGCCAGAGAAGATTATCCCTTTCCACCAATCAGCCATGAATCCTACACTCAAGAACTCCACGATGCTTTAAAAGCAAAAGGCTTTCATCCATTTTATAAGCCGCTTGCTATCAAGCTAAATGAAGTCAATCATCTTTTAAGTGCTTGTATTCGTTGTGATACTTGCAATAGCTTCCCATGTTTCATCAATGCCAAAGCTGATGCTGACATTAACGGTATCCGTCCAGCAATAGCCTATGAAAATCTCACATTGATGACTGAAGCAAAAGTTTTGCGTCTGCACACTAGTCCATCGGGTCGTGAAGTCAGTGGAGTGGAAGTAGAAATTGCCGGTCAGCATCAAATATTTTGTGCAGATATCGTCGTTGTTGCTTGTGGTGCAATCAACTCAGCAATATTGTTACTCAAATCTGCTAACGACCGACACCCGAACGGATTAGCTAATAGTTCTGGTCTTGTAGGGCGCAATTACATGGTTCATAATCAGGCAGTGGTTATGAGTGTGTCAACAAAACTGAATTCTTCAGTTTTCCAACAGACGCTAGCTATTAATGATTTTTATTGGGGAGAGATAAATTTTCCTTATCCCATGGGAAGTGTGCAATTGCTTGACAATCTCAATAAAGAGAGAATTGCTGCTTATGCACCATCTTTTATTCCCAGCACTATATTTGACGTAGTGGCCAAACATTCTGTTTCTTGGTTGCTTTTGGCTGAAGACTTGCCAGATGCCAACAATCACGTACATGTCAAGGGTGAAAAAACTTTTCTCAACTATAACAATAATAACATTGAAGCATTTAATCGTTTAATCAAGCGCTGGAATCAAGTGTTGAAATCAATTGATCTAGATAATAAAACTGAGATATTTTCATTTTATTTTAACAAAAAGATATCCGTGGAAGAGGTTGCCCATCAGTGCGGTACCTGCTGTTTCGGTGAAGATCCTAAAACTTCAGTACTTGATATCAACTGCCGCACACATGATATTGATAACCTTTACATTGTTGATGGTAGCTTTTTTCCATCAAGTGCTGCTGTCAACCCAGCATTGACAATTATGGCAAATGCTTTGCGGGTAGGAGAACATCTGCTGGAACGGATACAATCTAAAGGTAAAAATAGTCAAATGAGCCTGACTGTGTAACAAGATAGTCTAATAGGTTATTTATAAAATAAACATTAAGTAGGGTGCGATCTGGTGCCGCTCATATATCTGGTCACCCCATACGTGACTATGGATCACCGCCCTACGGGTGCGTTAACACAGTGTAACGCACCCTACGAATTTAAGCTTTACTGTATAAATAAACTCTAAAATTAGATCTACATAAATATTTTATTTTTGAATTATATAAATATTAAAACTATCTTTGTATTTTAAGATAGCCAGAAATAAGTAAGTAGATTTAAAGAAGTTAGACTAAGCATCTTGATTTAGGGTAAGTAATTTTGAAAAGTCAGGGAAATCTACCACAATTCAATACACAAAGTTATGAAAGTATTAATCATCGATCAAGATGTTAAGTGCTTGTCTTTTGCCAAGATTAAAGGCAACAATTTAGGCATTCAAATTGACGAGCTTAAACTCCCCAATGAATTACCTCCAGCTATTGAGCAAATCAAGCACATAGCTGAAGAATTTGCCTTGTTGTTTTATGAGATGTATCTGGCAGACATCGCCGATAGATACGATTACGTCCTGCTCGACTTCCAGTGGATTGATGCGTTGCGTGACGGGCAGTGCAGATACTGCCACGGGGCACTCAAGGCTTTAGAAAAGATGCAGCTAGTTAAGCAGCTCATCCTCATTCGCTGCGATGGTAATGAAAGGCCAACGTTTGGAAAAGCCCTAGAGAAAATCGCGGTGTAGCAACGAATAGTCGCCTAAAAATAGACTCTCACAAATATTTCCCTCAAAAGAACAATGAAAAAAATAATGACTGCGATCGCTCTCACTGTAGAGCTAGCAATCAAAGTTAAACAATCTCCTGCTACTTTCTTACATGATGTTGGGAAATCGCCTATAGCCTTAGCAGAATTAGAATCTGACCCATACAATCCACCTGATAATGGTGGACCAAAGAGAACGCAAGGAAGTGGCACACGATAAATAGACAAAAACCCCCACATAAGAAGGCGGGGGAGAGAAGAGAAGCCTCTACTGCCACAGGGTCAGCAGCCCCTTTCTTTGGATATTGAAAACACGACTGAGGCGGATTCAATCTTGATTCTGGGGCAAGTGGTAATAAAGTCCGAACTTTTTCCAGAATAGTATCCAACTTTCTGGTAGAAGATCCATAACGGACTTTCCCTCCAGGAGGTTTCTAGCTATGCCTGTCGATCTATTAAGCCGCAAACAAACTCATTTCGTGTTGTGGCGTCCAGGGCAGACTGACCCAAAGCCAACACTATACATTGGCAACATCCAACCCAGTAGTACGGCTAACTTTGAGAACTTTCAAGAAATTCCTCTCCAACAATCAGCACAATTTCCGGAGTTGTGGGAGGTGCCAGCGCCAGACTGTAGGCTTACAGATGGACAAGTTTACTTCTACTGGTTCAAAGTTAGCAACGCTGACCCCTACAATAGCGTCTACCAAGTTCTGTACTGCACCGATCCAACCGCTTGGACAGTTGACCGACGTTTCCCTGCGCCAGTGCCGCCAGAGTCAGGTGGAATTGCCAGCTTCGATCCAGCTAGCGTTGTACTCTATCAGAATGGCACACTGATTCCTTGCGATCCAGAGGGACAAACTGCTGACTGGCAAGGGGATAGCTCTCTGGAAGCGCTGCCTACCAACAATCGGCTGGTTATTTACGAATTGCCCACCCGTTGGACGCGAATTGGCTCAGAAGGGAAGATTGAGATCGGAGTTGGCACTTTCCGGGATGTCTTAGCACTACTGGTAGTAGAAACCAGTGCGCCGTCATTTCCTAGTGTCACTGCCCTGAACAACCGCGCGCATCTTCTAGAACTAGGAGTTACTGCCCTAGAACTTTTGCCTCCAGCAGACAGTGGTGGTAATAAAGAAGAGTGGGGCTATGGTACAGCCAACTATTTGGCCGCAGAATACTACTATGGTCTCCCTGCTGGTCAGTCAGCACCCACCTCTTCTACTGATTTAGTGAATCTGATCAAAGCCTGCCACCAAAATGGCTTGCGCTATTTTGTTGATGCTGTGATGGCTTTCTCGCGCACGAATTCCTATCACAATGTCAATTTTCTAGATTTTTACATTAAGTTTGGCAGTGGTGACCCAGAGCAGGGTAATCGGGATGGATTTGGCGGAGATTTGTTTAAATACAA
>CAZZWA010000281.1:0-7912 GCA_964657555.1 uncultured Microcoleus sp. | reverse complement strand
TGGAATCGCAGTTTCTCCAACCAGGCGGTAGTGGGGGAACGGCTCCCATGCCGACTCGGTTGGGTAAGATGGGGTACGCTCCCCCCGAACAGATACAAAGGGGGATTGTTGCTCCTCACAGCGATTTATACGCCCTAGCAGCAACGGTTCTGGTTCTGCTCACTGGCAAGGAACCAGACAGTCTGATCGACCACCAAACGCTGAATTGGAAATGGCGGCAGGAAGTCAGCATCAGCCCAACTTTAGGGGCAGTCTTGGATAAAATGCTCGCCAACTGGCCAGGAGAGCGCTATCAATCTGCCCTTGAGGTGTTGCAAGCTCTCACCTATAGCCCAGTACCACCTGTATATCACTCTCCTCAGCCACCATTACCAGCAACTGGTGCCACCCTGGCAGTAGCACCTGCCCCGACACCATCTCCTATAGGACAAGGAAGGTATGTCTCACCCGGACAATCCAGTAGTGGCTCATCCAGTCCCTTAGGGAAAATTTTGCTGGTGTTAGCGGTTGTTGCTATTGCTGGTGGGATTGGCTGGTTGGGTGGCAATCTTTGGTTAAACTCCCAGTCGCAGCCCAACCCGAAACCGACTGAAGCCATACCGCCACCATCTAGTAGTCCACCCTCACCAGTGGAAACTGTCACTCCATCACCGCAGTTATCAACCCAAGAACAGCAGCGCCAAGCAGCATTGCGTCGACGTCGCACTGCGCTGGGTATCAACTACGATTTCTATGTTGATTTGGTGAATCAAGCCTTCTGGTCTCAAAATCCCACCCTACAGGGACGGCGCTTGGGCAATGCGCCAGAAGATCAGCAGTTGCGCGAGCAGTGGGATGAAGTAGCCGCCCAGTTGCTGGATAAAATAGAGCAGGCTTCCTTGAGTCAGGAAGCTCGCAGCAAACTGGGAAAATATCAGAAGGATGATCGTGATCGCTTCAAGGTGGCAGCTAACAAGCTGCACGTTGGCAGTCGCACTCTCTATGATTTAGCGGATGGAGCATTTTTCTACCTATTCCCCCAACAGCAGCGGGGCCAAAATTTTATCGATAAGCCTATAGGTCAGATATGGCAGGCGATCGCATTTGATAAACTCAAAGCTTTGCAATCCGGAAGTGCCCTGACGACGATTCACTTTGACTCAGGTGCTACCAGCAAACAAGTGAATGACACCCTCAACCCTGGAGAAGGTAAAGTCTACCTTGCTCAGTTAGCAGCAGGCCAATTGATGGATCTGAAGCTGAAAGCTAGTAAAGAAAGTCTGCTGTCAATTTATTCCCCAGGTGGTCAGAACCCGTTATTAGAAGATTCGCGAGCGGGTGGCTGGACAGGGAAGTTGCCAGAATCAGGTTACTACGAATTTGTGGTAGTTTCCACAGTTGGGGAACCGCTTGATTATCAACTCAACCTCAATGTTAACAATCCTTCCCCACCTCCTTCCCCGCAACCATCTGATTCCGTCACTCCCTCACCAGTACCGTCAACCACCTCACCTTCACCCTCTATTTCCTCAACTGCCTCACCGCAAGTTAGTCCAACACCACAAGACCGGAATTAGCCAAAGAGATGGGAGGGCGATCGCGCTGTTAAACTTCCTGCCAAGATTGACCACCTGGCAAAGCGTCTAGATGAAAGTAATTCGCTACTGTCTGTGAGTGACTTGCTAATCTACCACTTGAGGCTCAAGTTCTTGCAGAAATCCAGCGTTTGTGGGAGCGTGCCAATTAGTGCCTGCTCTTCAGTGACCGTTATATGACCAGTGGGGAGGATCGCTCTCTAGCTTGTAGACCCCATAAGATGAGCCGACATCAAAGAGATCGCTATTATTAGAGCCATTGCTGGGATCGCCGATTTCAGCTATACTCCCGTCGGCATTCTTAATCTTGAGCGTACCGTTCCAAGTAATATTCCAGTCAATAGCCAGCCTTTGAGTATGGAGAGACTCTAAGGCAACGGGATTACCGCCAATACCATATATATCCACCATCTGGGAGGCTGCGAGCAGCGAGCCTGCTTTGTAGTAGTGAACCCAGTCAATGTCAACGCCAGAGAAACCCGGCACATCCTCTGGATCGACCTCGCCACGGTCAACAGAGGCGGCAAAGTGCATCAGATAAGCTCTTTCTGGCGGTCGGTAAGTGGCGGTGACGATCACTTGAGCACCTGCATCAATCAGCGCTTTTTGAAATGCTTGTACTCTTTGGCGAAATGGTGAAGCTAGATCGGAAATTGAGCGGCTGGTTTGAAAATAGTCATACCAATGGGGGCCACTCAGGCGGAATCTCAAGCGTTTGGCGTAGCTAGTTATAATATCCAAAGCTGGGCCTAAATCAGTCCCGAGTTTCTGTTTGGTGGTGCTAGATACCTGTTGCTCCAGATCCGCCCGCAAGCGCACGTCCCTTTGCTTGTAAGCTTCGCCTAACCCCTTTTCACTCATGCTTCCGAAGTCCCCGTCGGCGTCCAATGCCGGATTCAGTTTGGCGATCGCATTGATGCTGCTTTGCAAGTCTTTAACTTCGGCGACACCAAAGCGTAGAAATTCTAGCATCATGTTAGACGAGAAATTGGGAACCTTGAAAATAAAACCTAGGTTCAGCGCTTTGCCATAAGTTACAGTGTCCACAACTCCATTGACAGGTAACCCCTTCTTTTGTTGAAAGCTGCGCGTGGCTGCATCAGTTGTATTGCCAAAGTCTCCATCAACAGACCCAATAGGATAATCAGCTTCTTGTAAAAATCTCTGCCAAGCACTGACAACAGGCCCTTTGGAGCCTTTTTTGATAGTAGACAATTTCAAAGCGCTGATATTAAAAGCCATAAGTCTCTCAAGAAACTTCCAGTCTCTTTACTAAAACTAGAGCGATCGCCTCCCTAAACCTCTTTTAACTCAAACAGGCCAAGCTTGGAGGGTGGCAAGGCCCAGGAATGCTGCTTAACTATTTTTTGCTGATCGTATTGTACTGCTCTGCTGGCACCAAAACGATTTGGTTACAGTGGCTTGCCGCCGCGTGAGGTGCAATACAGCAATTTTGTTACTCGCTTACCAATAAAACTAAGGGTTAATTAGTGACCTCTTAGGGTCATGGTTCGCTTATCGTAACGTAATCCTGAATTCACTTTTTTTTGAGGAATACGCTTAAAGTTGGTGGTTTTGACGGCTTCTAGCGCCTGATCTCGATCAGTCGGCAATAACGCAGAAGGCACACTTGGATGCTGTAACCTGAGTAGGTGATACAGTTCCAAGTGTGCCTTATTCTTGTTGTACGTACTGTTAGTTAATGTTCAATCAATGTGTGCATTGAATATCTCTGCACACTTACTCATCAGAGGTAAAAACCGCTCTGATGGTAGATTGACTGGGATGCTAACAGTACGCTTCATTGCCCTACAAAAAGGCTAATCCCTCTGGAATCGCTAACGCTTACGGCATCACAGAGAGAGTTGCACGCGGAGTTGTTTTTACTTGATACTTACCTTCGCACCAGCTTCTTCCAGTTGCTTCTTAGCGTCCTCAGCCGCTTCCTTAGGAACTGCTTCCCTAACTGGCTTGGGTGTAGATTCCACCAAATCCTTGGCTTCCTTCAAGCCCAGGTTGGTCAGAGTCCGCACTACCTTAAGAATGGCAATCTTCTTATCAGCTGGGACTTCTTCCAGAACTACGTCAAACTCAGTTTGTACTTCTTCTGGTTCAGCAACAGCAGCAGCACCGCCACCAACACCGGGACCAGCCATCATCATGCCGCCAACAGGTGCAGCCGCACTGACGCCGAAGGCTTCTTCAATTTGTTTCACCAACTCCGATGCTTCTAGCAGAGTCAGGGATTTGAGCTTGTCGAGAATTTCATCCGTTGCAGCAGACATTGATAAACTCCTTTGAGATTAATATTGCTATTTGTTGATTGTTCATGGTTGATAGTGGCTTAAGCATCAACCATCGATGGCCAGCAGCCAAATTTTGATTGCTGTACCTGTGTTCTAGGCAGCAGCTTCACTTTCGCCATCGCCTTCCTTATCCTTATCGGCCACTGCCTGAAGGCTGCGAGCCAAGCCGGATGGAACCTCATTGATGGCCACGGCAAGCTTAGTTGCCACTCCATTGATGGCACCAGCAATTTGGGCGATCAGTTGCTCCTTAGAGGGCAAGTCTCCAAGAGCCTTGACGTCTTGCTCGGTAAGAGCCCGACCTTCCAGAACACCACCGCGAAGTTCGGTCTTCTTGCTGACTTTCTGGAAGTCCTGATAAGCCTTAATCGCAGCGCTGAAATCTTCTTTGACTAGCAGAAACGCGGAAGACCCTTTGAGGAACTCCGTCATTGGTTGCCAAGTCGGATTGCCATCGACGGCAATCCGCATAAACGTGTTCTTGGTGACTTTGCAACTAGTTCCAGTCGGACGCAGTCGCCGTCTCAAGTCCGTGATCTCAGCCACTGAAAGCCCCTGATAATCAATCACAAGCGCTAGTTGGGATTGACTCAAAGTTTCTTTCAGATCGGCAATGACTTCTCTTTTGCTTTCTACCGTTCTACCCATCTTTACTTCACCTCCTTAATCGTCTGAATCAAAAACCCCAGCTATTTAGCCGGGGTCATTTACATTCCTCAAGTCATGCCATGAAACTAACTAGTACCAAAACTGGTAGTAGGGCCAACTTGAAGACGCAAACCTCGGCAGGATATTAAGCTATCAGCTCCTGCTGTCTTTAGCGCGAACTTATTTAGTTAATCTCAGCAAAAACTCGAAATCTTGCTCCTTTTGTTGTCTTTACTATCTATGTGCCATCAAAGCAGGGTTTGTGATGGATTCTATGCTTATGCAGCGTCTGCGAGTTTCAAGTCACGTAAGGCGTTAATATCAACTTGAATAGATGGCCCCATCGTCGCAGATACGTAAACTGTACGCCAGTATCGACCCTTAGCTCCAGAGGGCCGATTGCGGTCGATAGTTTCCTGCAAAGCTTTGAGATTCACCAACAAATCTTCAGGAGCGAATGTTACCTTGCCGAACAGAACGTGGACGATACCTGTGCGGTCAGCCCTAAACTCTAGCTTACCAGCTTTGAATTCAGCGATCGCCTGCGTTATGTCAAATGTCACCGTACCGCCTTTAGGGTTGGGCATCAAACCACGGGGACCTAGCAAGCGTCCTAATTTGGCTACCTGGGGCATTACATCTGGTGTAGCGAGGAGGATGTCGAAGTCCAACATCCCTCCTTGAATTTCGTTAATCAGCTCTTCCGATCCGACAATATCCGCACCGGCAGCAGTCGCTTCGTTAACTTTTTCGCCTCTGGCAATCACTGCTACGCGTACTGTCTGACCTGTACCTTTGGGCAAGACCACTGTGGTTCGCAGCTGTTGGTCAGTGTACTTAGGGTCAATTCCCAGTCGAATATGAGCTTCAGCTGATTCGGGAAACTTGGCTGTGGCTGTCTGTTTCAAGAGGTCGAGGGCTTCTATCGGTGCATAAGCCCGATCTTCAACTTTACTTTGCAGCTCTTTGAATCTACGGGATACTTTTTTTGTCATTTATATCTCCTGGGGTCACTAACGAGTTATAACTCTTCCCCTAATATGTTGATGAGTGTCTTGGTTCATTGTTCATCCCAATACCCAATCACCTAATCATTGATTGTCACACCCATATTCCGGGCGGTTCCCTCGACAATTTTCATTGCTGCCTCAATATCATTTGCATTCAGATCGGGCAGTTTTGTTTGCGCAATTTCCCTGAGCTGATCCCTAGTAATTGAACCAACTTTCTTTTTGTTAGGTTCATTAGAGCCGCGCTCAATCTTAGCTGCCTTGGTAATCAGCACCGATGCTGGTGGTGTTTTGAGAACAAAGGTAAAACTGCGGTCTTCATAGACAGAAATTTCTGCTGGTATCACCATACCAGCCTGATCTGATGTCCTGGCGTTGTATTCTTTGCAAAACGCCATGATATTGACCCCGTGCTGACCTAAAGCTGGCCCTACTGGCGGCGCAGGGTTAGCTTTACCAGCTGGGAGAGCCAGCTTGATGATGGCTACAACTTTCTTGGGCATTTTTACTACTTAGCTCTGTTTCTGAACCTGATTAAACTCCAATTCTACTGGCGTATCGCGTCCAAATATGGAAAGTAACGCCTTCAGCTTACTCCGCTCTGGGCTGACTTCAATCACCTCACCTTCAAAATCTTTAAATGGCCCAGACAGTACGATGATTCTATCTCCGGAAGCCAGGAAAGTTTTGACAACCGGCTCTTGCTCTTGCGTTTGTTTAAAGATGCGTTCCACTTCCGAAAGACTCAAAGGCACTGGTTTAACATGTCCTCGTCCCCGTCCATAGCGGCGCTTCTGTTCTGCCCCCACGAAATTAATCACGTTGGGAGTATTTTTGACGACCTGCCAAGCATCATCGTCCATTAGCATTTTGACTAACACGTAGCCAGGGAATACCTTTTCTTCTGAGTGCTGCCGAACACCATCTTTGCGAATTTTCACTGTCGGTGTTTGAGGAATCTCCACTTGGAGAATTCTGTCAGCAACATCCAACGTTTGAATGCGCTGTTCCAGGTTGGTCTTAACCCGCTTTTCACAGCCAGAAGCTACCTGAACTGCGTACCAACGTGCATCTGTAGATGTTTGTTCGGTTTCTTCCTGTTGTGTATATTCGTCTGCTTCGTCTGCGGCAAAAGTCATCAGAACACCTTTCCTGCTACCCAAGAGAAGAGTTGATCTACTAGATAGATCGTTGTGGCAGAGAGAGTTACCATCAATATCACGGCAGCTGATTCGCTAATCAACTGCTGCCGAGTGGGCCACACGACTTTGTTAAGTTCTTCTTTTGTTTCCTGAAAGAACTTCCCTAATTCAAACTTAGGTGCTGTGTCTTGAATCTCAGATACGTCTTTTTTCGCCACAATTATGCCTCTCCCCCATTCAGGCCGCCTTAACAACTTTCACGACTGAAATATCGTTATTAAACCACCCACACACTAATTCTACCCGAAAGTAAATTGCTGTGAGGATAAAAAACCCGCACTGCATATGCTTTCGGGCAGAACCTTTAACTTTGCGATTATAGCGCGCCCTGGAGGACTTGAACCCCCGACATCAGGTTTTGGAGACCTGCGTTCTACCAACTGAACTAAGAGCGCACAGGTGGAGTTGAAGCCTGAACCTGAACTTCTCTGTTGTTAAGTTTAACGCAATTAGAGCGTCATGTGACAGCAGACAAAAAGCAGACTAGTAGATCACCAACCGAAAATTGACTGGTTGAGATAGATTTGGGGACAAGGGGAATACCCACACCCATCACCCCATCTCGCTACTCCTCAAAGTTGCCTTGGCGGACTACTAGAGCCATATTATAATTCGCGGTCGAAGCGCTGTTTGACTCTGGTGGCTTTACCGACGCGATCGCGCAGGTAGAACAGTTTAGCCCGACGTACCTTGCCTCGGCGCAGGATTTTGATAGTATCAATCCGAGGAGAATGGATGAGGAATACCCGCTCCACGCCCACGCCTTGGAAAACACGTCGCACTGTGATAGTTTCGTTGAGGCCACCATGGCGCTTGGCAATTACGACACCTTCATAGGGCTGCACCCGTTCTTTGCCGCCTTCTACAATCTTCACTCCAACTTTTATTGTGTCGCCCACATGGATGATGGGCAAGTTATTCTTCAGTTGCTCCGCTTCTATAGAGCGAATAATTTCCTGCGCGTTCATTTATTTAAAAAACTCACAATTTCTTATTTTATATTAAAGACTATCTGTGAGTCTAGAGGTTTCTGGCTTTGAGTGCAGAATATCAGCAGATCAGAAGAGGAGCTAGAGCATCAGTCAAGTAATCGGACTTTGTTGGTGCTGGTGCATGACGGCAAAAGTTTTCCACCACTTCAATAAAAGGAGAGGGGACTCTAGCGTTAGCGG
>CAZZWA010000280.1:0-7957 GCA_964657555.1 uncultured Microcoleus sp. | reverse complement strand
AGCATCGCAGCTAGCGATACCATTTCACTAAATGCCAGTTATGGATAGCGCCTTAGTAATAAAATCCCGTCTCTACTTTCTCAGTTTTTTAACCACCTGCTCCTATCACACTTAGCCAAAGCTCATCTAAGCGGCGGGTGGTTGCGGATGCCTATTTCTTCAAAGTCTCGTTCCTAACTCCCATGCTATCTTAGGAAATTCACACGATTACCCGAATTAGTAAAGATGCTGTAGGGTGGGATGAGCCCAGAGTCTTTGGAGAAGGCAAACCCTCAAGCTAGAGAGGAAATGGAAACCCGTTCTATCTACTAGATTCCACATTAACAGCAGCACAAATTATGGAAATTTACTCTGCTCATTTCTATGTTAAGTTAGCTATCCGAGATTTGAAATAATATTTTGGTTTAGCTGATCATCAGTGTGATTTTGGTATTGCTATTCACTAATTTGTTCGCCTAGCACGTCTAGCTTTTTTATGATTACGTCTGTTACAGGTTAAACAGCTAGATAGTTTTGTGATATCCTCAAATTCAAAAAAATATCTCTCTATCTAGCTTCACCTGAATCGACTGCAAGAGATTTTTATATAACAATTATAAATCGGAATAAAAATCGAATAAATGTCACCCTAAAACGAAATTTTTTCCATTGAAAATGATTTTTGTGAATACTAATATTAATAGTGTAAGCAAGAAGCATAATTAAACAGAACGCTTCTAAAGGCTCTCAGGCTTGAATAAAAACCCAAAGAGGCTATATAGTGTTCGCTTCGGCTTCATCTGTAGCTTACTTGATGAATTTTAAACCGATGTACTAATCAGGAGAGTTTTAAGCAATGATTGTAGTCATGAAAATCGGCACTCCAGAAGCAGAAATTGAGCGAGTGCTCAAAGAACTCAGTTCTGAGAACATAAAAGCCGAAAAATGCAAAGGCTACTACAAAGTAGTGATTGCTTTGGTGGGTGATACAGCAGCTCTAAATCCTCCAGAAATCCAAAAATTAAGCCCATTTATTGAGCAGGTTATGCGGGTGAATAAGCCCTTTAAAAGGGCAGCCCTTGAATTCCGCAATGGAGAACCTAGTGAGGTGCTTGTAGAAACACCATCAGGGTTTGTAGTGTTTGGTCAGAACTATCCCATAGTTCAAGTAGCTGGGCCTTGCTCAGTAGAAAATGAAGAAATGATTGTCCAGACAGCTTTGCGAGTCAAGGCGGCTGGCGCTAAGTTCTTGCGAGGAGGAGCCTATAAGCCCCGCACCTCTCCTTATGCTTTCCAAGGACATGGTGAGAGTGCCTTACGTCTGCTACTCATTGCTCGTGAGGCTACAGGTTTGGGTATTGTGACTGAAGTCATGGATACAGCCGATCTCGATACAGTTGCCTCTGTGGCTGACATTATTCAAATCGGTGCCCGCAATATGCAGAATTTCTCACTCCTGAAGCAAGTAGGGGCTCAAAAGAAGCCAGTTTTGCTCAAGCGAGGAATGGCTGCCACTATTGAAGATTGGCTGATGGCTGCTGAGTACATTCTGGCAGCAGGCAATCCCAATGTGATTCTGTGCGAACGGGGAATTCGCACATTTGATCGGCAGTATGCCCGGAATACGCTGGATCTTGCCGCCATACCTGTCTTGCGATCGCTCACTCACTTGCCAATTATGGTTGACCCAAGTCACGGTACAGGCCGATCCGAATACGTGCCATCAATGGCCTTGGCAGCGATCGCTGCGGGAGCAGATTCCCTGATGATTGAGGTTCACCCCAATCCAAGTCTTGCTCTCTCTGATGGCCCTCAATCTCTCACACTGGAGCAATATGAGCAGTTAATGCAGGAGATGGCCCTCATTGGCAAAACCGTTGGTCGTTGGCCTGAAACACTTGTTGTGCCTGCTTCACGCAACTTTGCTCAAACAGGTAGCCTGCTGGTGCAATCAGGTGGGTAACAGATAAAGCGTAGATGCAGCATTGATGTTTGTTTTGTACAGCTATATCGAGGGTATTACATGGAGTGGAGAGTTAGGGCAATTCGTGGCGCAACAACCGCTTCGGACAATTCTGTTGAGGCAATTCGAGAAGCAGTCAATGAACTTCTAGATGAGCTGGAAGCATCTAATCAGTTAGATACCACCGAGATTGTTAGTGCCACCTTTTCTGCAACTCGCGATCTGGATGCCGTTTTCCCAGCTAGGATCGCTAGAGAACGTCCTCATTGGAACGATGTCCCTCTATTAGATGTGCAGCAGATGCATGTAGAGGGTAGCCTAGAGCGCTGCATTCGATTCTTGATCCACTTCAATACAACCGCACCTCGCGTAAAGATTTATCATCCCTATCTACGTGGAGCTAAAAACTTGAGACCTGATTGGAACTTGTCTCAGGGCACCTTTCTATTTAAGCCCCTTGCTAGTACGAAGGTGTAGGGGTAGACCTTATCCCTGGAATTCTTGTCACAATCTACCATCTACAACTGAGCCGATACACAGTAGTTTTCTCAGAAAATTTACTACATCTTATGAACACAACATCTCTACAAAAGGGCACAACTCAACAAACCTTTGAACCGTTATCATTCAGTGCTAGGAACCCAGATGCAACCCTTATTTTGGGCGATCAGAACCTGACAATAAACGAAGTTGTGAGTGTGGCACGTCACAATACACTTGTGTGCTTAACCAATCGCGAAGATACCTTGCAGCGTGTCCAGGCATCGTGTGACTACATTACCAATGCTGTTGAAAACGCACAGCCAATTTACGGTGTGACAACAGGCTTTGGCGGCATGGCCCATATTGCGATCTCCCGTGAAGAAGCAACCGAGCTACAGACCAACCTGATTTGGTTTCTTAAGTCAGGGTCAGGCCGGAGATTACCAGTAGCTGATGTACGCGCAGCAATGCTCTTGCGTGCTGCTTCACACCTGCATGGTGCATCTGGTATCCGGCTAGAACTCATCCAGCGCATGCAGACGTTTCTGAATGCTGGCGTCACACCGCATGTGTATGAGTTTGGCTCCATCGGTGCCAGTGGCGACTTAGTGCCATTGTCCTACATCACTGGTGCATTAATTGGCCTAGACAAGAGCTTTACAGTTGACTTCAACGGCGAAGAGATTGACGCTCCCACAGCGCTCAGTCGGCTTGGTCTGCCGCCGCTGCGATTGCATGCTAAAGAAGGGCTAGCGATGATGAACGGCACCTCAGTAATGACGGGCATCGCTGCTAATTGCGTGTACGATGCCAAAATTTTACTCGCACTGGCAATGGGTGCTCATGCCTTAGTTATCCAGGGTTTGTCAGGAACAAATCAATCATTCCACCCCTTCATCCATCGGCATAAACCGCATTTTGGTCAGATATGGGCAGCAGACCGAATGCTCAATCTACTTGAGAGTTCACACTTAAGCCGCGATGAGTTAGATGGTAGGCACGACTATCGAGGTGAACATCCGATACAAGATCGTTATTCGCTCCGTTGTCTGCCCCAGTACATGGGTCCGATCGTTGATGGCATGTTGCAGATTGCGAAGCAAATCGAGATTGAAATTAACTCAACCACCGACAATCCGCTGATCGATGTCGAGAACGGAGCTAGCTATCATGGCGGTAATTTCCTGGGACAGTACGTGGGTATGGGAATGGATCACCTGCGCTACTACATAGGGATGTTGGCTAAGCACCTTGATGTGCAAATCGCGCTCCTCGTCGCGCCGGAATTTAACAATGGTCTGCCACCGTCTTTAGTAGGCAATTCTAGCCGTCCAGTCAACATGGGGTTAAAAGGTCTGCAAATAGCGGGAAACTCAATGATGCCGCTATTGACGTTCTACGGGAATTCCCTAGCAGACCGTTTTCCGACACACGCTGAACAATTTAATCAGAACATCAACAGCCAAGGTTTCATTTCTGCCAATTTAGCGCGCCGCTCCATAGAAATCTTCCAACAATATATGGCGATCGCACTGATGTTTGGAGTGCAAGCCGTTGACCTACGGACGTATGCGGTGACTGGTCACTATGATGCGCGTACGTGCTTGTCCCCAGCGACTAGACAGTTGTACACAGCACTACACGAAGTCGTTGGACAGCCGCTAACGTCCCACCGACCATACATTTGGAACGATCACGAACAATCTTTAGACGAGCACATTGCACGTATCACTACTGATATCGCTGCTGGCGGTCAAATTGTGGAAGCAGTTAGCAATATCTTGGCGGACTTCTAGGAGATCAAGAATGGATAAGCGCAAGGACAACGAACTCGACACCAAAAACAGCCATAAATTGGTGTTTGTCAAGATTGACCCGCTCTCAAAGCTGTAACTAAATGGAATTTAGACGAACTGCTCTTTAGGGGTAGTTCATCTAAATTAACCTGAATAAGCTGTCACGAAAAAATATCCAATTCTGTCGAAAGATTATCTCTGGTAAGCAGGTTTAAAAGTTCCTAAACTTATACTTGAAACCAATTGCAAAGACCAAAGCATATTTTTTTCGGCTGGTTGATATCACAAAGCAACTTGGTATTAGCCTCTGACTAAGGCAGACAAGGAAGATTTTTACAAAGATTTCTCTAGGAATAGAAACAGCTGATATAGCTACTCAAAGTCGAGAGCAATGGTGAAGAGAATCGCAGATAGATGGATCTGGCACTTGCGAGAAAAGCTTCCCCCCACTCGACCCCACTGGCTAGAAGGAGACTCTCAGATGAATATTGCCCAAAACGTGGAGCGCGGTCGCTACCTTTTTCCTAACAAACCAGCACTGATCTTTGAAGGAAAATATTTCACTTATAAAGATATTGACGAGATGGCAAATCGCGTAGCAAACGGTCTGCGCGGGTTGGGAGTTGAGTGTGGAGACCGTGTAGCGTTGTTCTTACCAAACATTCCGGAGTTTGTCATCTCCTATCTCGGGATTCAAAAGATTGGTGCGATCGCCGTCTCTGTTAACACGAGCCTGAAAAGCGATGAGCTAAAGTTCATTCTTGATGACTGTGGGGCAGTGGTGCTGATCACAACGGAAACGCTCTGTGAGAACTTGCCACAGGATTTGCCGCAACTGAAGCACATTTTAATTGCAGAGGGTCAAGCAGTTAGGGGTATGACTCTCAGTGAGTTGATGGCCAACGCTGCATCCAGCATGCGTGCCGTTGAGATGAAGCGTGACGATCCGGCGGCGATTCTTTATACATCGGGCACGACTGGTTTTCCTAAAGGAGCAACCCTTTCACACGGCAATGTGATTTCAAACATGTATTCAATGAATCACTGTTGTGGAATGCGGCCAGATGACCGAGTATTACTCTGCTTGCCAATGTTCCATTGCTTTGGGCAGAACGCCATCCTCAACAGTTGCCTTAACGCCTGTGCAACGATTGTGCTGCACCGCAATTTCGAGATGGAAATGTTACTTACATCTGTCTCAGATGATGGTATTACCATGTTTTTCGGCGTACCAACCACTTTCATCTTGGCGTGGGACAGGGCGTCTATCGGTGATCTGAGTTCAGTTCGTTACTACTTTTCAGCCGCAGCCAGTCTGCCTCCAGAGATTGCTAGAAGATGGCAGGAAAAGTTCGGTGTTGTAGTCAATCAAGGATATGGTTTGACGGAAACATCGCCACTTGCTAGCTACAACCATCACCTCAAGTACAAGTTTGGTTCAATCGGTTCGCCGATTGAGAACGTGGAGATGAAGCTCCTTAGCCTTGATGATGATCGTGAAGTTGCACCCGGTGAGCTTGGCGAAATCGTCATTCGTGGAGCGAATGTGATGCTGGGTTACTGGAATCGCCCGTTAGAGACCGCCAAAGTCATCAAGGACGGCTGGTTTCACACAGGCGACATTGGTCAAATGGATGATAAAGGCTACTTCTACATTGTTGACCGATTGAAGGACATGATCAATGTTGGTGGTCTTAAGGTTTACCCAGCCGAAGTGGAAAATGTCATCTACCAGCATCCAGCTGTCGCTGAGGTAGCTGTCTACGGTCTACAGGATGCATTGATGGGTGAACAGGTTAGAGCTAGCATTGTGCTCAAGCCAGCAGAAGTGGTTACAGAACAGGAATTTATGGCCTTCTGCTACCAGCGGATGGCGAAATTCAAAGTTCCCAGCGCTGTTGAGTTTGTGACATCGATCCCGAAAAACCAGACTGGCAAAGTCCTCAAGCGGCTCTTGCGGCAAGAGCAGTCCTGCTCGTCTTCAGACTGCCATGTTTCTATCAATAGTCAGACACCGAAGCCTGTAGAGACTAAACTAGCTGAGCCTCTAAACCATGTCTCTATCCAGACTGCCGAGTCGATTGAAAACTGGATTGTGGATTGGCTGGTCAGGAAATTGACAATAGAAGCTAAATCAATCGATCCGAGTCAATCTTTTGCTGACTATGGCTTGGATTCAATGAGGGCAGTGAAGTTAGCTCAAGACTTGAGTGACTGGCTAGGACATTCTCTAGAAGCGACTATAGTCTGGAACTTCTCGACAATTGCCTCTTTGGCGCGTCACCTAGTCAACAATCTGAGCATTCCACAATCAATCTCGCAAACCCATTCCCCGCAGCAGTTTAAGTTTGACCAAGAGATCTCTGTGACGTCTGTTGGGAAGGATGAGTCAATCGAAGTTTCACCAAATCTAAAAGCGCTTTCCGCAAACGAAATGGCTAAATTACTTGCCGAGGAAATTGCGAGGGTTAAGCAGAGGAAATCAAGATGAGTCCCAATTCAGAAAATATAGACTACTACTCCTTACTAGAAAATGCATTTCTGGAACTGAGGAAGATGCGCTCTGAGATCGAAGTCATTGAGCGAGCGAAGACAGAGCCAATTGCCATCATCGGTATGGGATGCCGTTTTCCTGGAGGTGCTAACAACCCAGAAACTTACTGGCGTTTATTGCACGATGGGGTAGACGCGATCACAAAAGTTCCATCGGAACGATGGCAAGTCGATGCTTACTATGACCCAGACCCTGATGTTCCTGGGAAGATGTACACCCAGTACGGAGGCTTTTTAAATGAAGTAGACAAGTTCGACCCCCAGTTCTTTGGCATTTCTCCCCGCGAAGCAGTGAGTATAGATCCGCAGCAGCGTCTACTTCTGGAGGTAAGCTGGGAAGCACTAGAGAACGCGGCACAGGCACCGGAGCATCTAAAGGGTAGCCAGACGGGGGTATTCGTAGGGCTCTCCATGGATGACTATTCGCAGTTGAGCTTCTATTCTGGCGATCGCACCCAGATTGATGCCTATAACACCTTAAGCATCCTGCGCAGTATGGCCGCAGGCCGCTTAGCTTACGTCTTGGGCTTGCAGGGGTCTACCATGCAGTTAGATACAGCCTGCTCGTCTTCATTACTAGCGGTGCATCTAGCCTGCCAAAGCTTACGTACCCAGGAGTGCAATCTGGCTCTAGCAGGCGGTGTGAACCTGATCCTCGCACCAGAAGCCTCTATCGGTTTGTGTAAGTTGAAAGCACTGGCTGCTGATGGCCGCTGCAAAACCTTCGATGCCACTGCTGATGGCTATGCGAGGGGAGAAGGGTGCGGCATCGTGGTACTCAAGCGCCTCAGCGATGCGATCGCCAACGGCGACAACATTCTTGCCTTGATTCGGGGTTCAGCGTTCAACCATGATGGCTCCAGTAATGGCCTCACAGCCCCAAACGGTTCTGCTCAGGAGGCATTAATCCGCAAGGCACTGGAAAATGCTAATGTCAAGCCAGCTCAGATCCAATATGTGGAGACTCACGGGACAGGAACGCCTTTAGGAGATCCTATCGAGGTCTTAGCCTTGGGAGCCGTATTAGGTCAGGGTCGTTCTGAGGATGAACGCTTAGCCATAGGTTCGGTGAAAACCCAATTGGGTCATCTAGAATCAGCAGCTGGTGTCGCCAGTTTGCTCAAAGTCGTGCTGGCTCTCCAGCACGCCCAGATCCCACCTCATCTGCATTTTCAACAGCCCA
>CAZZWA010000279.1:1876-7991 GCA_964657555.1 uncultured Microcoleus sp. | reverse complement strand
TTACTAAGGGGAGGGTTGGGGAGGGGTGTACTCCATGAACTTGCAATCTGCTGTAGATGAGGCTGACACCCACAAGAGGCCACTTTCCTCACACACACGAGTATTTCGTTTATAAAATATTATTTTATATTGTTGATTATTATTAATAAAGTTTAAGTTAGTTTAAGCAAATATTAACAAAATATAAAAATGTATTTGAATACACCAAAAATTTGTTTTTTTGAGCACGTTTTATTCCTATCAATGCATATTTTACTTCTTCAGGGTTAAGTTGATTTTTGATACTATTTAGATGTATAAATAAATAGCCTTAATTCAAGACCATCCGTGAGCACTTAAAATACTAACTTGCAAGAGTTATGATAATTGAAGAGCTATCGATTACTTCTCAGTTTTAAATTTGGAAATTGTTCAGCAAAATGGCTGAAAAGTTTAACCATTTTAACAGAAGAAAAAAACAGACCAGACGCGAGAAGATGAAATAACGATGCGATAGGGAAAATATTAAACAGTAAATATAAAGAAAAGCTATACTATGTTATTTAATTGAGGCAATTCAATGAAAATGAATTCTTGCAGCAGATTTAAGAGTCAATTTTTCCTTACATCCACGCTTATCCTCACCTTTAGTATAACTTCTTGCAGTAGAACAGAGCAAGAAAAGAGGCAGGTGAGTGTTGATGGTGCGGCTGTAGGTTTTCCCATCTCTCTAGCAGTTGCTGAAGAATACCAAAAAGCAAACCCTAAGGCTCAGGTTAGTGTGGCATCAAGTGGAACTGGCGGTGGATTCAGTAAGTTTTGTGCTGGTGACATTGATATAGCTGATGCCTCACGCACTATTAAAGAGGAAGAAATCAAAGCTTGTAAAAAGAAGGGCATTGAGTTTGTGGAATTGCCTATTGCTCTAGACGGGCTTGCTGTGATTACCAGTCGTAAAAATGAGTTTACTCAATGTCTGACCATTAAAGAACTCAACAAAATCTGGAACTCCAAATCAACCAACAAAATCAATAGCTGGAACCAAGTTAATCCAAATTTTCCCAAACAGAAACTAAAGCTTTATGCCCCTGCTTCTGATACGGGAACATTTGACTATTTCACACAAGCTGTCACCGGCAAAGCTAAAAATAGCCGTACAGATTACACTCCTAGTCATAATCAAAATATCCTTGTCCAAGGGGTAGCTGGTGATGAGAGTGCTCTAGGATATGTGGGAATATCTTACTACTTGCAGAATAAAGATAAGCTAACCCTGGTTGCTGTGGAAAATCTCCAGGGACAGTGTGAAAAGCCAGTTCCTTTAGATAAAGTTATTAACAACGTCTACACGCCTTTGTCTCGTCCCCTGTTTATCTATGTCAGCAAGAAATCTCTGGATACTAAACCACAGGTCAAGGAATTTGTTGATTTCTATTTAGATAATTCTAAAAAATGGGTTGAAGAAGTTGGTTATGTCCCACTCCCTGAAGAAGCTTATCCTAAGGTAAAGCAAAAATTTGATTCTGGCGAAACGGGCACTAAATTCAAAAATGCCAAACCAGGCGAGCCTATCCAAAACTTTATTTAAGAGGAATAGTCAAGAATAAAGGCTACCAACGATTACGCCGCTTTATCGAAAAGCGGCTCCCAAGCCAGTGTCTATTCTGCTGGGTGCTTACGAGAGAAGCACCGACTTAAGTGTGATTGCATCAACTACTAATACTCTTCTCAAGCAGTCTTTTACTTATGGCAACTACAGATTTTAGTGACAGCTCTAATCGAGAACACAGGCAGTCGCTTGAAAGACAACCAACTGATAATATTCAGGACAAAATCGTCGAGATCGTCTTACTCGGTTGCGCCTTAGTTTCTATCTTCACCACTTTTGGAATTATTTTTATTATCTTCCAAGTGGCGTTTGAGTTTTTCCAAAAGGTTTCGTTTGCTCAGTTCTTTCTTGATACCAAGTGGACGCCTTTATTTGCCGAGGCACATTATGGGATTTGGCCTTTGATCAATGGCACTTTGCTGACTACAGTTATTGCTATGCTCGTAGCCATTCCTTTGGGGTTATCTGCCGCTATCTACTTGAGCGAGTATGCTTCACCCAAAGTGGCTGCTATTTTACGCCCAGCGGTAGAATTGCTGTCAGGAGTGCCTACGGTTGTCTATGGCTACTTTGCTCTGTTATTTGTGACACCAGCTCTGCGACTTATTCTTCCCCTAGAATTCTTTAATGCCTTGAGCGCTGGGCTGATGATGGGTATAATGATTACCCCTACCGTTGGCTCGATCAGCTTAGATGCAATACAGTCTGTTCCTCGTGCTTTGCGAGAAGGAGCTTACGCCATAGGAGTTACTAAACTAGAAACCATCATCCAGGTTGTCCTTCCTGCCGCCCTTTCAGGAATTATTGCCTCGATTATTCTGGGCATCTCTAGGGCAGTTGGCGAAACCATGACTGTCCTAATTGCTGCTGGAACTGAACCAAAACTCACCATAAATCCCACAGAAGCAATATCAACGATGACAGCTTATATGGCGCAAATTTCTGGTGGAGATAGTCCCCGTGGCAGTACTAACTACCGAACCTTGTATGCTGTGGGAGCTGTTTTGTTTTTGATCACTTTAGCTCTTAACATCATCAGTAATTGGATTGCTAGTCGATACAAAGAAAAGTACGATTAATAGACATGACTAATTCGTTTAACTCAAGCAACTTTCAAGCTCCAACCGAGGAATTTGTTGAGAAGATAGAGCAGAGAGATATAACAGGCAAAATCTTTGAATATATCTTTTTAATTGGGCTAAGTATTGGTTTAGTGGTACTAGCTATCTTAGTCTTTGATATTTTTAAAGATGGGTTTGCCAGACTGTTGACGCCCGGTTTTCTGACTGAAACTCCTTCTCGATTCGCCGATAAAGGTGGCATCCGCCCTGCTATTTTAGCCAGTATCCTACTAGGGATAATTACCATAGTCGTTGCCGTGCCTATTGGTGTAGGAGCAGCCTTGTATCTCGAAGAATACGCCCCAAAAACTTGGTGGACTAATATCATTGAGGTTAACATCAGCAATCTAGCCGGAGTTCCCTCAATTGTCTATGGGCTACTCGGATTAGGTGTTTTTACTTATCTTTTGGGCTTTGGTCCAACTTTAATTTCTGGGGCACTAACTCTGTCTCTGCTGTCTTTACCAATTATTATTGTGACTTCCAGAGAGGCAATTAGAGCTGTTCCTGATTCTTTACGACAAGCTTCCTATGGCTTAGGAACAACAAAATGGCAGACAGTATGGAATCATGTTTTACCTTATGCCATTCCAGGTATTTTAACAGGGGTGATTATTTCAGTTTCGCGGGCTATGGGCGATGCCGCTTCTTTGCTTGTTATTGGAGCTGTGAGCTTTTTAACATTCGACCCTGGTTTGTTTCAACGCTTTATGGCCTTGCCTATCCAAATCTACAGCTATATTACTCGCCCTGAGCCTGGTTTTGCTAACTCAGCAGCAGCGACAATCATTGTTTTATTGTTCTTGATTTTAGTGCTGAATGGTGCAGCAATCTATCTGCGTCAACGCTTCTCAGCATTAAGATGAATACGGGAATTCGGGTAAAAATACTCCTGAATTCGAAATTTTGAACGTCACTACATAATAGCCAGAGTCACAGCATGAATTCTTACAACACAACCCGAATCAATCAAGACAATGTGATTCTTGACGCTCAAGGAGTCAAGGTTTATTACAGTGGCTTTTTAGCACTTCAGTCAGTCAATATGGCTATTCCCGATAAACAAATCGTAGCCTTCATTGGCCCTTCGGGATGTGGCAAAAGCACCTTCCTACGCTGCTTCAATCGAATGAATGATTTAATCCCTGGAGCCAAAGTTGAAGGCAGGATTGATTATCAGGGTAGCAATATCTATGATGACAAGATTAATCCGGTAAAATTGCGGCGTCGAGTCGGGATGGTATTCCAAAGACCAAACCCTTTCCCCAAGTCAATCTACGAAAACATTGCCTTTGGGCCACGGGCCAATGGTTATCAGGGTAATCTGGACGAACTGGTGGAGCAATCACTCCGGCGGGCTGCTATTTGGGAGGAAGTGAAGGACAAGCTGAAAGAGAAGGGTACAGCCTTATCTGGAGGACAGCAGCAACGGCTTTGCATTGCACGGGCGATCGCCATGAAGCCAGATATTCTGTTGATGGATGAACCCTGTTCTGCTCTAGATCCAATTTCTACTCAGCAAATTGAAGAACTTTGTCTAGAACTCAAGGAACAATACACGATCATCATAGTGACTCACAATATGCAGCAAGCTTCGCGGACATCAGATTTGACTGCATTTTTCAATACAGAAATTGATGAAGCTGGCAAGCGTCGGGGAAAATTAGTCGAGTTCAGTCCTACGGAGGAACTTTTCAATACTCCTAATACTAAAGAAGCTAAAGCTTACATCAGCGGTCAATTTGGTTGAAGCAACTAATTAAGTGGTAGGTAATTCTTCTCGTCAAACTGAGACAACTACTCCCCCACTTTCAACAGCAGTCCTATTTACTGCACACAAAGCATAGGTTCCAGGAGCAACCGTAGCAGATGTTGTTGCTCCTGGCAAAATTTGCTGTAATTTCCAGGAATCACCCTCCTGTTTGTAGAGTGTCCAAGAACGCACATCCCCATTAGCATTCCAATGTAGAGACGCGAGAGAGCTCACTTCTAGTCCGGCTGGGGGACTTGCTGGTAAGGTTTCCAGCCAGTGCATGACAGGCACTAGAGCAGGTTTGGCATAGAAATCGGCTTTGAATGTGTCAGAAATGCCCTGACGATTTTTCTGCAAAGCATTCATACTGAAGAAGATATTTCCCAGAGAAAGATTGGAGATGAGGCTGCGACTAATCTCAACCTGCTTGTCAATCTCCTGAAGCTTCCAACTGGTTTCATTTAACTGAGCTAGAGTGTTGCCTGCATAAATATGGCGACCTTTGGAGTTATTCTCAGTCCACCACTTCAGCAAGACAGGGTAACTTTGTGCTGTTTGGTCAATTCTCCAGTAAAGTTGCGGAGCGAGATAATCTACCCAGCCTGACTCTAGCCATTTTTGAGAGTCGGCATAAAGTTCAGAGTAGGCATCCAACCCCTGAATTTGCTCAGGCTGTCCTGGACGATAAATTCCAAAGGGACTAATGCCAAACTTGACATAGGATTTCTCGACTCGAATTCCTGTCGAGAGGCGATGAATTAACGTGTTGACATTTTCCCGCCGCCAGTCGCCTTTGTCTAATGTGCCTCCATTTGCCTGATAAGCCGCATAGGTTTTGTCATCGGGGAATGACTTTCCCTCAATGGGATAGGGATAGAAATAGTCATCTAGATGGATGCCATCCACGTCATAGCGACGCACCACATCCAGAATCACGTTATAAGCCCTGTCTTGAACGACTTTAGCGCCTGGGTCCATCCATAATTGGTCGCCCCATGGGTAAACACATTCCGGGTGAGTAACGGCGATGTGAGGGGAGACATTCGCTCCTGACCCTGCCTCAATAGAAGTCTTGGCACGGTAGGGGTTAAACCAAGCATGGAGTTCAATATTGCGCTTATGACACTCAGCGATCGCCAAAGTCAATGGATCGTAGAATGGGTCTGGGGCTTCACCCTGAACTCCAGTTAGCCAAGCACTCCAAGGCTCCAATTGAGAAGCATAGAGGGCATCGCCTTCTGGTCGTACTTGCAAAATCAGGGCATTCAAGTTCAGTGCTTGAACCCGGTCAAGGATGTCGATCAGTTCGGCTTTATGTTGTGCAACTGGCAGTCCACGCTGGGATGGCCAGTCACCATTCCAAACTGTTGCTACCCACACCCCGCGAAACTCCCGCTGATGGCTCACGGTGACAGTTGGTATCGGGGACTTTGGAGGAATAACGACATAACGGGATGTTAGTTGGGGAGCCTTACCCAGAAACACTAAAGCTTGATAGAGAAAAGCTGCCACATCAGCACGAGTTGCTGCCAGAGTGGGGTTGAGTAATTTCACATCAGGGTAGCTAAATACCAACCCTGCCTTTGTGGCAATTGCTATCAGTTTCGTCGCATAGGCCGGGATCTGAGCTGCATCCTGATATATTTGTGGCAG
>CAZZWA010000279.1:0-1776 GCA_964657555.1 uncultured Microcoleus sp. | reverse complement strand
ATCAGAGAAAGAAGTAGAGCTGGATATCACGGTGTTGCGCCAGCAGTGTAGGGTATTAAGAAGGGTAGAGGGGAGAAGGCTGGTGATAGGTGGAAATTCCCATAGTTAAAAGCTTTCCAGCAATCAGAAAATGACTTTCACCTACCTGTTACTCCCTATCACCTGTGTTCGGCAATCAATAGCAACAAGATGTTAACAAACTGCTACTTAAGAGCATTAACGTTATATTTTAATCCGTAGACACCGTAGGAAGCACTAACATGCTGGCAAACATCCTGGCACTAGCTGTCGCTCTTGGTAGCTTGGCTATTTACTTAGCAGCCTTCTTTTTCCCAGAAATCTACCGCAAAGGTGATTTTATCTGGAGCGGAGTAGGACTATTTTACGCCTTAGTTTTATGGGTGTGTGCGGAACGCATTACCGGCGGTGTTTTGCTAGGTCAAACGGCTAGCGTAGCACTGCTGGGTTGGTTTGCTTGGCAAACTGTCACTTTGCGATACTTACTGACCCCATCAGCACAGCGGACAGATGTACCCAGCAAAGAACAGCTCCAAGAAAAACTGGCAAATTCCTCAGCCGCCAACCAGTTGCAAGAGCGAGTGAGTCGTCTGTTCACTAATACCAAAGACCAAATTCAAAAAACTCTGGGTAGCTTTACTAAGGGCAAAAGCAAGCCTGAGGCTGAAAGCAGCCTGAAGCCTTCTACTGAGGCTACTAAAGAGGCCAAGGCTGATACCGTTGAGGTGGAAGCAAAATCTGCACAAACTATTGTTGCCAAAGAGGTAAAGGTACAGACACCACTATCAGATTCTCAGTCTGTCGAACCCGTCAAACCCAACCCACCAGCGCCTGAACTTGTAGAAGCATCTATAGAAGATGCTGAGGCTAAGCATCTGCCGAGTCAACCTCCAGAAGTTGCCGATCCAGGGACAACTGACTAGAGCATTGCCAATCAGCCATTAGAAAATCCACCAAACCCAACTTGATGGAAATGCAGGTGCAGTTTACAGCTGGGGTAATTGACTAAGTAACGTTTAGTTGAGACCATCTATTGAGCAGTGCCCAAAGTTTGATAGACTAAGCACCTCAACTGCTAACGCATTGGAGGCAGATTACAGTGTCAGCCATTGGAATCGCGATCGCATACGGCATACTAGCCATTGTGGGCGGCATCATGGGATACGTTCAAGCTCAAAGCAAAGTCTCTCTCATTTCTGGCAGCATCTGCGGCCTACTACTGATTCTGGGTGGAGTGATCCAACTTCAGGGACAAGTTTGGGGACTGCTGCTAACGACTGCTGTTACGGCTCTTCTAGGAATAGTCTTTATTACGCGATGGGCTAAAACCGGCAAGTTTATGCCTGCTGGATTAATGACTGTGCTAGGTATGGTTTCACTGGGAGTGATGCTAAATCATATCCTTTTTTAGAGGAAGCGATCGCCAGTAGTTATTAGTCCTACTCTTTAGTCTTTTTGGGACACGCCGCACTTCAGGCGGCTAAAGCCCTAGCTGGTATGTAGGCGCTGGCAATCTTCGTAGGTGTAGTCAAAAAAGGGATTAGGAATTAGGAACTGGAAAAAATGCTTTCCCTATATCCCAATTCCCAATCCCCAGTTTCTGGTGAACAGGCGACAGTCAGCCATATGAATCAAGACTAAGGACTCCGCGAAGCGGCAATTAGCCAGTGCAAGTCCAATAAACCTTTTTTGCCATCTTTGTCTCCTAGTGCAGCACGGTAGAAATAAACCATCAGTTTCCTCTCCCGCGCTGTCGCG
>CAZZWA010000278.1:0-8022 GCA_964657555.1 uncultured Microcoleus sp. | reverse complement strand
TGGCTCAGGTCGGATTTGAACCAACGACCCCAGGCTTATGAGTCCCGTGCTCTAACCTACTGAGCTACTGAGCCATGCTTTTACTTCTTGACTAGGGTAACATAACCATGCCAGAGATCGCTATCCTCTCAATTCTAGGAAGGCAAAAGAAACGATGTTTTCTTTTGCCTTTCGACTTTTTAGTGTTTATTGGTGGGATGGTAGATAGGCAATAGGGTTAACTGCTCCCTTTCCAGGTGGATGCACCTCAAAGTGACAGTGGGGACCAGTGCTGAATCCTGTGCTGCCCATTAGAGAAATTTGCTGACCCTGCTCAACCTGTTCGCCTTCCCGCACGAGAATTCGATGGTTGTGAGCATAGCGAGTCAGACTGCCATCCGGATGCTGAATGTCTACTAGATTACCGTAGCCACCACTGTTCCATCGGGCGTAGACCACGACCCCCGAAGCCGCGGCCATCACTGGAGTGCCAACTGGAGCTGCAATATCAATCCCCTTGTGCATCCGTCCCCAGCGCATGCCGAAACCAGAGGTGAGGACACCTTTTGTCGGCCACATAAAGCTAGTGGTGAGTTGCTGTAGGTTATTTGGCCCTTCAATTGGATTGAGTGGCGGTAATTCCGGAGATACCGACTGTCCAGGACGAATCTGCATCGACGGGTTGTACATTTCAGTTCCCGTTGGCGCAGTTGCTACCACTCCCTGTTTGGGGCGATCGGGGAGAGGAACTTTGATTTCGATGGGACCCGATTCAGAAGGCTGCTTTTGCGACGACAACGAGTGATTTTCACGTTGTAAGGCGTCGTTATAGCGGTTGGGATTAAACTCCGGATTGATGTATTTTAAGGATGCAGGTGCATTGTTCGATGGAACAGGAACTGTCAGTGTCACCGGAGGAACTGGGACATTTGCTCCGGTTTTAAACTGACCACCATCCTGCTGACTCCGATACTGCGCTCTTAGCTTGAAGATTTCCTCCCTTAATTTGTCAACGTAAGGGTTATTTGTCGTGTCAGATTGAGAGTTGGATGACTGACTGGCCTCTCGTGCAACTAAGACTGTAGGAGTGGATACTGTCGCTTCCACAGCAGTAGGTGCAGTACCCTTTTTGGAGCTTGAGAGCGGCCCCTGTTGCACTACAGGTACTACAACGGTGTTTGACAAATTGGGAACAGCAAGACTGGGTACACCAACCCCTGTCTGTCTTGGGAGCGCAGCGCTAGATGTTGAGTTGAGATGACTTAACGACGCCAGTGGCTGGCTTTGTGGGATTGCCAGCTTTTGATTAACCTGAATCAGGTTCGGGTTCTCTAGTCTGTTGAGCTGGATAATTTCTGCGCTAGAAACACCATGAGAGCGCGCGATTTCACCCAGGGTATCACCGGGCTTCACCTGGTAGATATCTCCTTTTTCTGCAACTTGAGGTTCAACAACAAAGGGGCCTCGCACCTCTGGTGTTGCTGCTCCTGTGGGCTGCTTTGCTGAGCCGTTAACTAGATTGGACGAAGTCACTGACGAAGGTAGCACTACCGACCCCTGAGCTGTCGGTGTTGCTGGTGACAGTACGGGGCTAATTCCCGGACTGGGTAGAGTTGCCGATGGATGTGATATCGAGGGTGACACTGCTGGTGTCACTGGTGACGGCATAGGACTAATTCCTGGACTGGGTATGCTTACCGATGAAGGTGGCACCACCATTGGTGAAGTTGCCGATGCCATTGGTGACGGCACGGGGCTAATCCCCGGACTGGGTAAGGTCACCATTTGCTGTGGTGCCGTTACCATCGGCACATCTGCTTCTACAGCAGGGGGTGGCGCTGTAGCAGTTTGGTCTTCTTTAGTAACAGATGAAGACCCATTTGGTGTATTGGTAGACTCCTCAGACCCCAACTCCGCCAGACTGTTCTGCAAACGGTTCCGATGCTCTCTTAAATTGTTAAGAGCATCCTTTTGTCTTGCTTTCAAAAGACTATTCACATTGCCGGGAATGACAACTGATTCCCCTAATGGCAAACTACCTGATACTATCGTTCCTGAAGACATCTGTAATTGAGCAGGAGCGACACCATAGGAACTTGAGATTGTTTCGACAGTATCGCCTGCTCTCACTTCATGAACGATACCGTTCACTACAGGAACTTTCAGCACCTTTCCTGGCGGCAGAACCGAGCTAGACACAGGCTTATTGGCTGCGGCGATCGCGGCTGCGTCAACCTGATATTTCTGCGATAAATTCCAAATAGTCTGTCCCGGCTTCACCTCGTGTTCTATCACAAGCGACTGCTGGGTATGAGAATTCACTCCTCCCACAGGCAGCAAATCAGAGGCTAAGGATCTAGGAACTGCTGCCGATAAATACTCCACCGTAGGAGGCGTTGTTGTCTGCTCGGCTGTTTGCTCTACATTCTTGGAAGCAGAGATGACGGCAGCTTCCGGCTCTACTTTCATAGCATGAGAAACGACAGCAGCTTGTTCCGACACTGTTGGAACTCCTGCTGTTGCAGGCTCTGTTGCTACAGGTTCAGAGGCCATTGCTTCATCGCCTTGTCTCGGCAACAAGAGGCTAGATGCACCCATAGAGATGGCCAATCCAATCATGGCGGCAGAGGTGCGAGCCCGACGGTTAACCTCAAGTGAAGTTGGCCTCACTGGGCTTGCTACTCCTTCGGGAAGCTTCCCCTCAGAGAGCTCAGCTAACGCATCATTGTCGGCTGCACCGGAAGGAACCGATTTAACCTTCTGCGTAAACGCGCGTTTCAAAAACGACCTCCTACATATGACAAGCGCTTAACTGTCCCTTTATGATTCAGTGTTTTACCAGTCAATGGGACAAATCACACCATCCAAGTGATCCAGATCACTTGCAGTTTTTACACTTAGGCAAGATTACCCTGCTTTTTCGATTTAGACAAGGTTACATGACTAAAAAATTCAGTCATAAGTGACCGCTCAGGACTGACCGCTCCAAAGGCGAGATTATTAGTCATATCCTCTGTCTTCCTTTCGCCTAGATGCACGCGAAGGGCTGGTGCGGCTGTTGCCACTCAGCATGCTGGAACAACATACTTACTATAGTCGCCTCCCTCCGGAAGACTAGTAAGATCTGCTTGCAAGCAGATTTCCAACACTCTTTATGAGTGATTGGTTAAGTAACCAACTCCTAAGCCAATCAAGACTTGACGCTGAGATAGGATGAGACAACAACTGTATAATTATGCAGATAGTTAATACATAATTTAAAGCTCCAGCCTCCATTGATGAAAAAGCCCTGAATGAATTGCTAACGCTTGCCTGCAACTCGTTTCAACGTTTAGATATCCTGGATGATGATTAAACTCTATATATTAGATACTCTTTAAATCTAGACTTCTTTATAGAAATTTCTTATCAAAGAGCTTACGTTTCCGTAATCTAGATAACTAAATCATGACTAAGCAATTATATCCGTTTAACTGAGAGAAGCAGATTTTTAACACTTCTTGCTAATTTTATCAACCTAAAATTTTTAATCTTAAGATAAATAAATATATATCTAGGTAGTGATTATTGCTAATTGGCTTGAGTAGTAAAGCCATTTATGAATGGAACATCAGTGTCGCGTCAGACACAAGACGGGTGAGTTTGTTATTCCAGATAGCCTAACTGGCGACGGGCTTCAAATAGACCAACTGCCACACTTACAGAAAGATTTAAGCTGCGTACCCCTGGCTGAGACATGGGAATGTATACGGTAGCGTCGCAGGCGGCTAACACAGCTGATGGTAATCCGATGGTTTCGCTGCCAAATAATAGCCAGTCACCAATTTGAAATTGGCAGCGAGTATAACTAAACTTTCCAGAAGTGCTGAAGCCAATCCATCGTCCACCCTGCTGCCGATGATAGGCTTGAAAGTCTTCTAAACACTGATGATATTGCAAATCAACATAGGGCCAGTAGTCTAAACCAGCTCGTTTCAAGTAGCGATCGCTAATTTCAAAGCCCAGCGGCCCCACCAAATGTAATTGGGTACCTGTAGCAGCGCAGGTACGGGCGATATTGCCAGTGTTGGGCGGAATTTGTGGGTGAACCAGGACAACCTGAGGCATGAGACCTAATATTCTCTCACAAGAGACATAAACTACAAGCTCTCTTGTTCAAAACCTACCTAGAGACTGAGGTAGATATATGTTTTTTTTATATGTCATGCGGGGATCAAATCTATAAAATATTCTGATTCACCGGAAGACGGCTGGATTCCCTGTCTCTCTTGAGGATACTGTAGGTCATTCAGGGGTATTACCCCTGCTTCCCCTGCCTGCGGGGTGAGACCTCCAATTCGTTAACAGCATCTCTTTAAGGCAAGGAGAAAAGCCGCCAGCCGTCTTCAGGCAATAGGGGAAAGGGCATCAATGACTCCTATACCCCATGCCCTTGGCCCTGTACCCGATTCCCCGCCCTCGGTGGCCCAGGGCAGAAAGTTTCAAACTTCAAGTTGCTTAAGCGACAAGGGGCTGACATAACTTGGCTTCTAGTTCTTTCTCCTGTTCCGTAAGTGCACTAATGGCCTGAATCAAAACGCTGCGGCTATCGAGACCTTGGCTGTACAACTTTAACCACTGCTGCGCCCCGTTACCCTCGCGCAGAATTTTCTTAAGTGGTGAGAGGAAGCAACTGAAACCCCTCTGTTTAGCAATTGGCCAAACTTCCTGGTAAATTTCCTTAATCCAATCCCGTGCGAGAATCTGTCTGCCGTCTTGCCAGTGCCTGAGCTGGGCATCTAAGCTCTGACGGGCAGCAGCCTCTTCGTTAGCGTCTGTCAGAGCAATCATCTCTTCTGGGGTTAAGTGACTGATTTCTAGAGGCTCCAAGTAAGGATCGTCAATCAGCTGAATCAGGCGGGCTTCCAGCAAGGCTATGACTGCCAACAGAGCGATGGGGTCAACAATCAAGTCGCAAATTCTCAGCTCCAGCCGATTGAGATTGTAGGGACGGCGATCGCCATTCGGTCGTACTGATGACCAGAGATGGCGAACATTTTGCATCGTACCTGCTACTAGCTGGGCTTCTGTCCAGTGAACTTGGTGGGCATAGCTTTCAAACAGAGGCACATGAGCTGGTGTTTTAGGGAAAATTCCCCAACGGGTAGAGTGATAGCCAGTGACTTTACCGTTGAGAAATGGAGAAGAAGCGCTCAAGGCAAGGAAGAGGGGTGCTTCCAGGCGGATGAGACGACAAGCCCGCATCAGCAATTCCGGGTCGCTGAGGCCAATGTTGATATGAACGCTAGCTGTGACAACCTTGGTACCATAGGTCTTCTCAATGTAGTCGTGATAAGGGTTGGCGGGGTCAGAGCGCCAGAATCGCTCGCTGCCTCCCAGAGACAGGGTACTCCCAGGAATCAAAGTATAGTCCCCCAAACGCTGTAAGTAAGCTCTTAGCCGCTGCCGAGGACTCACTAAAGCACACAATAACCTGTCGTAGCAACAGAAGGGTGCAGTGGTGTATTCCACGTTGCGGCTATCTGGCTCCCTCACAAAACCATCCAGATCTGCCACAATCTGATCTGACAGCCCGACGATATCACCCTGGGGGGTGCCGGTGTAGATTTCAACTTCAACGCCTTTTGTTAATAGCACGGTTTTTCAATCAGATAAGTATAAATGACCACTGTCTAATGCACCTGTAGGAAAAATTTTCCTCAGTTGCCCTGAGCAAGCATCAGCAAACCAGCTTACGTCTGTCAGCTCCCCAGTTCCCTGAAATTGGTGTGCCAGACTACGAATAAACTGTAGCGAGGAAGACAAAACAACCCCTCTGTCAATAGTCTGGCATCAAAGCTGCTACTCGATATACACCCTAACTGGTGATAAGTGGCTAGAAAAAATAATTTTCCACCTGCCTCCTGTGCTTGCTCAGTTGACAATTTTGGGCTACTTCTTCGGCTTCCTATTGGAGGGACTCGTGCGCTTCCGTTGAGATGTTTTCGCAGGTTGTTTTTGAGCTGCTGTATATTTTGAGATCAACTGCTCAGGCGAATCTACAGGCGGCTGGACGATCCCCAGCCGCGTCAACTGCGACCAGGCTTCATCAGTCAGTAGGGTGAGAGCAATATCGGGGTTGTGGGTAGCGATCGCCTCCATAACTTGGCACCACCTCTCTCGTAGGGAGCCAAGATCAGGCTCTGTTTCTGAAATCTCACTTAGTAAGGAGAGTGCTGTAGCGAAACTTGCTGAATCTGGGGATAAGTTATGATGCCGCAACCCCTGTAGTGCTATCTTGAGCCACACAGGTAAAAGTTCTAGAAAGTTGTTTTGTTGTAGCTGATTGAGGGCCATTTCCTCCAGAGAAAGCGCTCCCCATATACAAATAGGCACCTCAGCTAGTTGAGAATTGCGTTTGTGTACTGCTTCGTCCCACAATTGCTGGGAATAGGATTGGAAGCGCCCTGCGAGAAATTCGTAAGCTTCTTGGACTAGATTGTCAATCGTGACTTGATATATAGTTTCGCCTCTAGGCAGTTTGTCTCCGCGATAGGAAAGCCAGTTGTGGGAACCGCACAAGTGAACTTTGCGATCAACTACGACTTCCTTAGTATGGGAATTTCCTAGCCAAAATACCTGTACGGCTGGCAACCCCTCTGGGGTTTTAACTTCTCTCAGCTTTTGCTCGACTTTCGGTGGAATTGGTCTGTCTTCATCCTCCTGTCTGCGAGCAATTCCATAACCAATGAGAATACTCACTCCCCGTTTAGCAAGATTTTCGCTCAGTCGAATAAATTCATCATCTACGACTTCTTCACTCACCCAAGGAGAATAAATCAGGATGTTATGACGCGCAGAATTTAGAGTATCTATGAAAGCTTTCCGAATTTGGCAATCGCGCAGCAGAATCACACTGCCTATTTCACTACTTACTTGTGATGAGGTTTTCGCTTCATTCGCTTTACTTTTTCTAGCGTTTTCAATTGCTATCTGCTGAATTTTATTTATTCTTACCTCAACTTCTTCATATCTATGCTTGAGGATGGCATCGCACTCGTAAGCAATGGTTTCATCTGACAATTCACACAAACTATTCAAAAATACTTTCCCTTCTGCAAGTAGGATATCTAGCCAGTTGGAGGCATCTTCTAAAATTCGCTTTCCCCGTCTAACTTGGAGTCGCACTTTATCTTCAAGGACATCGAAGAGAACAAAAAGTGATATCGTTTTCCAGACTGTTTGAGGAGGGGCGGTTACGCTGTAGGAAGTGACAATTTTGCTTTCTTCTGGCACATGTAGCCCTAAACCTGAAGCCTGAACCTGTTGTCGTAGTTCTTCTAGTGGTAGGGAAGAAATATCGAGGGTTTGATTCTCGATTGTGACGAAGTCCGCTAAATCTGGTTGGTTCACTATACCTGTGTCTAAGGATTCAAAATGAAAGGTAGGCTGACCGACTAATGGGTCAGTAACAGCATAAATTTGTACACAGTATGGTGGTTGCAGGACAGTCCCTTGATCATAGAATTGACGCCCTTGTGGAGTCACTGTAATTTGGGATACTCGCGATCCTTCCAGAGTTTGTAATTTCCGCAGGGTTGCAGCAGTACTGTGCACAAATACGGGATCGAGTCCTAGGACGGCAGCTAGTTCATCTTCTGTCGGTGGAGGGTCAAGTTCGATGCCTGCACGGAGGACAAACTCTTCGAGGACGTTGAACTTGCGAGGTTCGCTGATTGTGACTTCTACGAGACTTTGATGCAGGCTGTAGCGGAACTGACGCGCTGCTAAAACTGATAAACCAGAACTCTGCGCTTCAATTTCATCCACCAACTTTTGCAGTTGGGGGTCAATTGGTTTGGGAGAGGATGCTAGAAACATCTATAAAATCCTTTATAAATGAGAATGAATAATTTAGCATAAATTAAGCTAGTTATACTGCTTGCGGTACTCAGGTGATTTCTCAGGAAGAATTTAGAATGGAAAATATAAAATAATTCAGGTATTGATTTCAAATAATAAAATTTGACCGTTCAACAGATTTTTGATGCAGGCAGTAGTAGC
>CAZZWA010000277.1:5444-8023 GCA_964657555.1 uncultured Microcoleus sp. | reverse complement strand
AACGACGACGGGAGCTTCTGCTAACACTTGCACCAGCAATGAGTATCACAAACCCAACAACTAGAAACACGAAGATTACAAGTTCCATATCATCTACTTTTCCTCGGTCTTCGTCATTGATGAATACTGTCCTATTAACGGCTCATTCATATAAAATCATCTCCCTAGCTCTTTTATACGTTGTGGTCGTCTTACAAGGTAGTAAATCAAAGCACCAACAATGTGAGTGAATAGAATGATGAGAACCCAAGCAATTTTGTTGTTTCCATCATTAGATTCTTTGGTAATACAATCAATCAGCATCCATAACCACAAGAGTGAACTCAAGATAGCGCCCAGAAAAAATATGGGGTAGATGCCAAGGATTCCTAATTTTCCGAGCAGGAAAAAGCTAATAAGCCCAAAAATGATAATTCCCAGAAGTACGTAGAGAAACGCACTTATCCACCGTCTGTTCATCGGGTTAATCCTCGTTGTCTTGCTGGCAGGCCATGTAAAGCGACGCCTTTAACGAAAAAAACACCCCTCCCAGTGTTGTTCTTGATTTGGACGCGGTCATGGAAGGTAGCCATGTGTGTTCCTAATGGGAATGCCCCGCTGGCGATCCGCAAGATCCCACACCTCTAGAGTGTCAAAGCTGTATAGGCTTGACGGCTCATCGTTTGGCTCAATCTTTTAGCTCAGTACCTAGCTCACTGTTTTTCCCGCTGATCCAAGAGTGAGCCAGAATTTAGAAAGAGTGCTGCTAGAGGATAAGTATGGGAAGTTCACTGAGAGCCTCTCCACAGGGGCTAGAAATAGTTGAGCAGGCAAGAAGGCACAAGGGCTGGAGCCGTCAAGCTTCTGCTTGGTATCAGACGGCCCTCACTTCGCTGCCAACCTTGAAGCGGTTTTTGCAAGGCGAGCCAATTCAACAAGAGACCTTTATCAGGCTTTGTCAGGCGGTGGGAGTGGAGCACTGGGAAGAGATTGTCGATAGCACCACTGGGCTCATCCCTCCCCATTCGCCGCCATCTCCGACTAAAGATTGGGGCGAAGCGCCTGATGTCTCTGTTTTCTATGGCCGCAATGAAGAACTGGCGACGCTAGAACAATGGGTTGTGCGCGATCACTGCCGACTGGTGGCGTTGCTGGGCATGGGAGGAATTGGCAAAACTGCTCTCTCTGTGAAGCTAGCCGAGCAAATTCAGCCCATGTTTGAGTATGTCATCTGGCAAAGTCTTCGCCATGCCCCACCGATTGAAGCTCTCTTAGCAAACTTGATTTCATTCCTTTCTAATCAGCAGGAGACTCAAGCTGATTTATCGCGATTGCTGAATTGTTTCCGCTCATCACGCTGTCTTGTAGTATTGGATGAGGTAGATGTAATTTTACGCCCAGGCAATCCTGTAGGGTACTATCGCGAGGGATATGAGGGCTATGGTGAGCTACTGAGACGGGTTGGAGTAGAGCGTCATCAAAGTTGCCTCGTGCTAACTTCTCGGGAGAAACCCAAAGAAATTGCCTTACTAGAAGGCATACCCGTTCGCTTATTAACACTGTCAAGTTTAGGAGAAGCCGCCCAGGAAATTTTACGGGAAAAGTGCTTGTTGTATGAAGAGGAAAAATGGCAAAAACTCATTAAAATTTATCGAGGAAATCCCTTATATTTAAAATTAGTTGCTACAACTATTAAATACTTATTTGATAGTAACGTAGCTGATTTTTTAAGAGAGAATACTATAGTTGTTGTTGATGATATTCAACAAATTTTAGGCCAACAGTTTGAGCGCCTGTCCGATGTAGAAAAGAAGATCATGTACGAGCTAGCTATTCATACCGAACCAAGTTCTGTCTCGCAATTGGCAGAGGAAATCGCGTTGACTGTATCAAAATCAGAAATAATCGAGGCTCTGGACTCCCTTGAACGGCGATCGCTGTTGGAAAAAATTACAATAGCAAGTGAAGTACTTTACACGCTACAGCCTGTTGTTGTGAAGTATATTAAAAGAATTTATCGAAACAGTCTGTGAGGCAGCCTAAGGTCACAGCAAAAGCCCCTCTTTCAATATTTAGGCTGCATTCATTATGCTCTACTGTATTAACCCCAACTGCCCACAGCGTCAAAATCCTGACACTGCTATCGAGTGCCAAGCCTGTCATACTACATTGCTGATTGAAAATAGATATCGGCTGGTCAGACCACTACGCGCTCTAGATAGAGCGCACCCTTATACGGAAATTTTTGAAGTAGAAGATATAAAGGATAATAAAACGCTGAAAGTCTTAAAAATTCTGATTGACGACTTTACTCAACTAGTCGAACTATTTGAACAAGAAGCAAGTATCCTAATCGATCTAATACATCCAGGAATTCCCAAAGCAGAGGCACAGTTTTCGGTGTTGCTTAGTAACGGTCAGGAATTGCGCTGCTTAGTGATGGAGAGAATAAAGGGGCAGAACTTGGAGCAGTGGTTGGAGCACAATGGGCCAATCTCTCAAGAGCAAGCACTTGAATGGATGCAACAACTGGCAAAAATTCTGGATTACGTGCATCAAAATCAGCTGTTCCATCGAGATATTAAGCCGTCCAATATCAT
>CAZZWA010000277.1:0-5344 GCA_964657555.1 uncultured Microcoleus sp. | reverse complement strand
TACACCGCACCAGAACAAATAGAGGGCAGAGCTGTTCCTCAATCTGATTTCTTTGCGCTAGGGCGTACCTTTGTTCATCTACTGACAGGCAAACACCCACATGATATCCCTAGAAATCCTCAAACTGGTAATTTAATTTGGCGAGACAGTAAACAACTGACTTCAGGGCCGTTAGCAGATTTAATTAATCAGCTAATGGCGCGATCGCCGCAAAACCGACCTAGAAATTCCCAAAAAATTTTGCAGCGCCTCAAAGAAATTAAGCAACCTTACTACATTTGGCTTTCGCTCAGACACCTGGTGATTGGAGCTGCTGTTTTAGTAGGAGCTGCTGGAAGTTATGGAAGTTATTGGTATTTAACTGGGGTTGGTGGGTGTTCAAAGATTTGGCTCAGGCATTTTCCTCTAGGCGACTCTTTAAGTTGTGGAGAAGAAATCCTAGATAAAGGCTATTCGCAAGCAGAAAAGAAAGAGGGAGTTAAGACCTTTGCAGCCGCTAATTATAGCAAAGCTGTTAGTTTGCTAGACAAGGCGTGGCAACAGCGGCATGACCCAGAAACCTTAATTTACCTCAATAATGCCAGATTGATGGAGCAAAAGGCTTACGCAATCGCTGTGGTTGCTCCCATCAGCAGCAATCGGGATATGGCGATGGAAATTCTGCGGGGAGTTGCCCAAGCCCAAGATGAAATTAATCATCAGGAAAACAAGATTAATGGTCGGGGGCTTAAAGTATTGATTGCTGATGATGCAAATAACCCTGCTCAAGCTAAACAAATTGCCTCTGAACTGGTAGCGAAAAGGGACATCCTAGCTGTTGTCAGTCACTATGCGAGTGAAGTGACGCAGGCAGCTATGGATATTTATAAACAACACAAGTTGGCAATGATTTCTCCCACCAGTACCTCAGAAGACCTCTCAATTTTTCGTACTGTGCCCAGCGATCGCGCCACCGCCCCAAAATTAGCTGATTACCTAATTAACAATGTCCGTCAGCAGAAAGCAGCTATCTTTTACAATCCCCAGAGTATTTACAGTAGATCTCTGCGAGATCAATTCCGCAAAAGCTTCCTTGCGAACAAAGGACAAGTCGTAGAGGAGTTTGATTTATCTGATGCCCTCTTTAAAGCAGATGCTGCCATCAATCAAGCACACAAACAAGGTGCGGAGGCGCTGGTATTACTGCCGGATAGTCTAACTAGTCGTAATGCCTTTCCCAACGCTATGAAAGTGTTCAAAGCCAATCAAGGCCGTTATTGGATGGTTGGAGGAGATAGCCTCTACAGTAATGAAATCTTACAACTGGGAACGCAGGATGCTGTGAAACGATTGGTAGTAGCTACGCCCTGGCATAGCTTGATTAGCCCTAACCGAGAATTTCCCAAGGTAGCCCAGGAGTTATGGAAAGGGGAAGTGAGTTGGCGCACGGCCTTTGCTTATGATGCCACTCGCGTTTTGATAACCGCCTTAAAAAAACAACCACAGCCGCACCGGAATGACGTGCAACAAGTCTTAGAAGATACTAAATTTGAAACAAAGGGAGCTACGGGAGTGATTCATTTTGGCGCTCACGGTGATCGCTTTGAGTCCAACATCCAACTAGTTAAAATCGTGCCTTCTAATAGCTCAGACTATGGTTATCTATTTGTCCCGATTAACTCTTCCATCAGGTAAATAGATGGGATGAAATAGACGCAACTGGGATCGGCTGATAGCTAATAGTTAATCACCTGAACTTCATTAGTTATTAACGCTATTAACAAATCCTTATCTGTAACTATATATTTATTTCTTTGCCAATTTTATGAGATTATTGTTTGAGATTTAGTTCGGTTTTTAGGATAAGCTTGTCATTGATAAATACAGCTGTCATCGAACTGCCATCATGGTTTTTCCATTGGTATACAGCCTGTTTACCCTCAATCGGTGAACTTGTCATCCCAGGAATGTTGAAAGATAATTCGCCTGTAGTTTCCCCGTTTTTGCCCATGATGTTTTGTACCTGGGCTAGGGTCATTCCTGTCTGTACCTGCTCGTACTTATCCTTAGTAATTGTAGAGCTATTCAAAGTACAGGCGTTGAGAACCACAGCTAAAATTATTGTGGATAAGGCTCGCTCTCTAAGTACTTTTAAAATTGCTATTGTTCTGGAAATGGGATTCATAAATGTATAACTCTTGTGAAAGGATATGCGATGAACTAACGCTTTGGCTTGCGCCTTGTTTACAGTCCGGTAGTTTGAGGCTGAGTGGAAGTCGCTAGTAAGGGGTTTGAAACTTGTAAGATGTCTTGTTTACAGTGGAGATTGCCGAGCCTCTTTTCTTCCCGATCGCCTCATCTGCTTTCAGACTAGCTAGGGCAATGACTAGGAGTGACCTAACCGACGTTAGGGATTTCGTTAGGATTAATGGTTAGGAACACCCATTAAGACTGTCTGTAATGGCATTTACTCAAGAGCCGTTTGCCCAAGCTGCTACCGATTGGGATTTAGAAAGGCTGTACACAGACTTAGCCTCTGCCAAGCAAAAAGTAGCGCCTCACAAAAAAAAAGGACTGACGGAAGTCGAAAAGTTACACCTACGAGGCTTGCTCTGTGGTTACAGTCCGACTGAAATCGCTTCTAGGCTGATTAAAACAGCCAAGGGAGTTGAAGTTGACCTGTCTAACACCTTGTATCGCTATGCTGAAACTCTCACGAATCGCCGACTCAACACTCTGGAAAACTGGAGAGATATCGTTGACTGGCTGGAAGTGAGAGGATACAGGCAAGAGGCATCACTGGGGAGTAAAGGAGTAGGAAAGAGTTCTTCTTCAATCCAAAATCCCAAATTCACTGATTGGGGTGAAGCACCAGATGTTTGCGTGTTCTATGGACGCACGGAAGAACTAGCCACGCTGAAGCAATGGATTGTCAATGAGCACTGCCGTTTGGTAGCGCTGCTGGGTATGGGAGGAATTGGCAAAACTGCTCTCTCTGTAAGACTGGCTGAGCAGATTCAGGATGAGTTTGAGTACGTGATTTGGCGCAGTCTGCGCCATGCTCCGCCTATTGAAGATCTGTTGACCAACTTGATTGAATTTTTCTCTAATCAGCAAGAAAACAAGCCTAATTTATCGCGATTAATTGATTATTTAAGAAAGCACCGCTGTTTATTGGTACTGGATGAGCCAGAGACAATTTTCCGACCAGGCAATCCTGTGGGGCACTATCGTGAAGGCTTTGAGGGTTATGGGGAACTACTAAGACGAGTCGGAGTAGAACGCCATAATAGTTGTCTCGTGCTAACCAGTCGCGAGAAACCAAAAGAAATTGCCTCTTTGGAAGGTGACAGGCAGCCTGTTCGCTCGTTAACACTATCGAGTTTAAAGGAAGCAGCACAAGATATTCTTCAGGAAAAAGGCTTATTTTACGAAAAAGAGAAATGGCGAATACTCATTCAAATTTATGGAGGAAATCCATTGGCATTAAGAGTTGTTTCTACAACCATAAAAGATTTATTTGGAGGAAGTGTTACCGATTTTTTAAAACAAAGCACAATAATAGTTCCTGGGGATATTCGCCAACTTTTAGATCAACAGTTGGCGCGGCTATCCGATTTAGAAAAGAAAATTATGCAGCAGTTGGCAATTCACCCAATTCCGATTTCTCTCTCACAATTAACAGAAGATATATCGTTAATAAAATCAAAATCGGAATTAATAGAGGCTATGGAGTCGCTATCTCAGCGATCACTGATCGAAAGAAGTACAGTAGCAAGTGAAGTGCTTTTCACTCTACAGCCTGTAGTTATGAAGTATGTTAAAAGAATCTATCCAGTAGGTTGATAAAGCAGTCCAGGGTGAGAGTGCTCTATTGGTAGAGACAAGATGAAATTGAATGCAATCACCAGTAGGAAGACAGTGAGTAGCCCTAAGATTTGGAAACAGCCAAGTCTGTACAAGAATCTTGACAGTCTGCCGCTCTGCATGCTGATTTTGGGCATGGATTGTCAGCCCTACCTCCTAAAAATATCATTAGCATAAATGGCAAGCTGAGATCGATTCCGCAGCTTCAAACGGCTCAGAAGGTTACTAACGTGGTTTTTGACAGTTCCTTCGGAAATGTGAAGTTGTTGTGCAATTTCGCGGTTACTGACTCCAGAGCCAATCAGTTGCAGCACTTGCTGTTCGCGGGGGGTTAGCTCAGTTAGCTCTGGCGGCACAGGTTCCGGAGTAAGAGAGTTTGAGGTTGGCAGCTTTGAAACAATTTTCTCAAGCAGTGCGGCATCAAGCTTGGCATATCCTCTGTAAACAGAGCGAATAGCATCTGCCAGTTCTTCTGAGGGCAAATCCTTAAGCAAGTAACCTCTCGCACCTGCTTTCAGCGCCTCAGTTAGATACTCATCATCATCAAAGGTTGTCAGCACTAAAACTTTAGTTTCTACAAAGCGCTGACAGATGATCTGGGTTGCCTCTACACCATCCATTACTGGCATCCGAATATCCATCAGCACTACATCTGGCTGTAAAGCTTCCACCTGCTCTACGGCAGTTTGACCGTTCTCAGCAGTTCCGACAACTTGCAAGTCTGGTTCTATGTCCAGCATTGCTTTTAATCCTTCGCGGATAATGCTTTGGTCATCGACTAGCAAAAGACGAATCATTTAGAAAACTCTCCCGTGAACTCTTCTCCTCTTGAACCTTGCGGTTTCAAAAGGGGCATCTATCCTTCGGCGCTGATGTCTGCTACGCTATGCTCCTGTCAATAAAGCTTTTAGCTGTTAAGCAATTGCTTCGTTATTTATGGTAGGAGTATTGTGGCGTTTGACGTGGTCAGGATTTCGAGTTGTTCGCTATTGCATGGTAATCAGCCAAACTTGTCATCACTTAGTTTGACATCGTTATGCGACCCAACAAAAACAAGTTTACCTCAATTGTTCTAGAGAGTGATGACTACTTTGCCAAAGTGCAGACCTTGTTCCAAATACCAAAAGCGGATTGAGTCTGGTCAAAGGGAAACACCTGATCGATCACAGGATGAAGATCGTGAGTTTTGAACCCAACAGGATGACAGGAAACTGCAACACCTGGAGCCGAAAAAGTAGAATAATTGTTAATAAAACACCGGACTTTTTCCGGAATAAATCGACCATGCCGATAGACCGCTTGAATCGGTAGGGGCGTGGGTTGATAATTCTTGAGGATGACTTTCAAACTTTCAGATTGGATCAGATTGCTATACATACGGAGGGCTAATGAGCGGATTGAAGCAATTGAAACTGGGCGCGTTCATGCGCCCGGTCAGCATACATACCGGCGCATGGCGCTATCCTGGGGCTTTGCCTGACGCCAATTTCAACTTCCC
>CAZZWA010000276.1:0-8047 GCA_964657555.1 uncultured Microcoleus sp. | reverse complement strand
GATCGCTTGACCGGAATTACTAAAAGTCCAAGGTGATGTAAAGGTGTCGCCTGTTTCAGCTAAAGACCAGTTAGTGCCAGATACCCCGCCAGAATCAGCCCCAGTAGCATCCCAATTTAGAGTCTGCGAACTGCCGTCGAGAAAATTAGCTGTAACCTGCGCACCCACCATATCGCTCCCCAAAGTAGAAATGCCGGTTAAAGTGACTGCATGGGAGGGAGCGGCAATGATTGTTCCTAAGGAAATAGAAGTCACCCCAACTAGACTGGCTGATAGGGTCTTGAAAGAGAAGTTAGCCATGTGACTATTACTCCGAAAAGGTGAATGTTGAGAGTAGGGATAACTTAAGAACTTTTGATGTTTTGATAGACGTGTAGATAAGTGGTTATCTAAGCTCTATATATTTCTACCCTGAGAGTGGTTATGCAGAAATTGACAAATTTATTTTGCGAAGTCCGTTAATTTAGCAATCAGAAGCCAGAAGGGGAAAGAGTTTCGGCTATTTTGATTTCTAACTCGAGCAAAGCAGGCATGACCTACGGCTGGATTATACTCAGCAGCCAGTACCACCCCTTAGGAAAGAGGATGCGGCTTGGTGGGATGCTTTGTTACGCGAGAAAGGGCTGCGGTCACAGTCAAAACTTACTTGGTTCCGTCACCATAGCTGCTGCGGAATTGCACCAAAGGTTGAAATACTGGCACAAGTTCAGGGCGACTGACGACTAGGGTGGGGAAAGATTGAGAACTATAATCCTTTCCCTCTTGCAAGGGAAATACCGAGCCTGAGCTCAGTGGCACCCAAACCCCACCAGCAGCTTGGACAATTGCCCACACTGCGGCAATATCCCAGATTTTGGGTGTAGACTCGACGCCACCGAGGGTGGCACCGGAGGCAACAGCAAGGAAATTATAGGTAGTGGCACCCAACATGCGGATTTTGCAGGGGAAGGGGTGCTGCAAAACAGACGTACTCCGGGTACAAATGGAGAAGAAGTGATTGGAACCAGGAGCATCAGGACTGGTATGGATCGGGATCTTGTTTAAAAAAGCGCCCTGCTTACCTGCCTCACCGTTCCAATAGCCGTAAAAAGATTGACTGATTGGAGGGAAATGCACGTATCCAAAGACTGGTGTTCCTCGGTGCAGTAAACCCAGTGATATCCCCCATATAGGAATTCCGCGTGTAAAGTTGGTGGTGCCATCAATAGGGTCAATGATCCAGCACCATTCAGCACCAGCAAATGTGTGTTCGCCTTCCTCACTCAAGACACTGTGGCTGGGAAACTGGAGAGCGATCGCTTGCCGAATCTCGTCATCTGCCCATTGATCTGCCCGCGTCACCAAACTGCCATCAGACTTTTCGGAGGCTTGCACTTGGCCAAAATCTTTCATCAGATGAGTGCCCACTCTGGCAGCAGTTGTCTGGGCAAAGCTTAAAACCGTCTCAAAAAAATCGTTCATCTGTCAGCTTGTAAAAGTGGCAAGTGGGGAATGGCACAGCCCCCATTACATACTACTTGGCAGCTACGCAAAAGCCAAAATGTTTTAGCTTAATTATCCTACAAGGATGGATGCGACCATCATGGCTGGAGTGATGGGTAATAATCTAAATTTATTCGACTGTGTAAATAAAGATCGAAGTGAGTTAGATGGCTCTTGATTGGTTTAGTTCTACCACGTTCGCGTCGAGAGTCTCTGCGACTATAGGAACGTGAGATGTGATGATCAAGGCACCTCCCTGCTGAGTAAAGTTTTTGAGGACGTTTAGCATTAAAGATAAAGAGCGGGGATCTTGCCCAACCACAATTTCATCTAGCAAGCAGATCTGTGGCTGTCGTGCTAAGACAGCACCCAATGCCAAACGTCTTTTCTGTCCTTGAGAAAGAGACTGGGGATGCTTGTCAGAAAACTCGCCTAGATTCAGTTGCTCCAATAGGAAATCAGCTACTGCTGGGAGAACTCTAGGTTGGAGAACTTCTGAGCGTACACTGTCGGCAAAGAGCTGATGATTGGGATTTTGAAGAACAAAACCGACGTCTTTGGCGATCTGGACAACGCTGCGTTTGCTCACATCTCGACCGAGAATTTCTAGCTTTCCCGTTGCCGGTTTGAGTAACCCACTTAACAGTTTGAGCAGCGTGGTTTTGCCACAGCCGTTACCTCCTTTGAGTAACAACGTTTCTCTGGCTGCCACTTGAAGATCTGGAAAGGGAGGATATCCACCCCAACTGAGCTGGTGAGTCCGCAGGACGGGAAGCGAGGCAATACTTCTTGGCGCAGGCAAATCTAACCCCCCAACCTGTTTCCCTCCGAGGGAAGAAGGAGTTATACCGTTTTGGGACTTAGATGCAGGGTTTGACCCTCCCAAACCCCCCCTTGCCAAGGGAGGAAGAATGTTGAATGCAGGTATAACGCCAATTGGGATCAGACTCCCGTATCCCTCGGCTTCCCATCCCTCTATGAACTTGCCCTCTTGAAAGTAGTAAGCGCGATCGCAGATTTCTCTCACTAGGTCTAGCCGATGTTCAACGAGAAGCACGGACTGACCTCGCTCTGCCCTAGCTTTCAGTAATTGTAGTAACTGTGCAACTCCTGTGGCATCTAAATAGGCTAACGGTTCATCTAACAGCAGAACGGGTTGACCAATTGCCAAAAGACAAGCAAGGAGGAGGCGCTGCTTTTGTCCTGCCGAGAGTTGTCGGATCAACCAATTCTGTTGTGCTTCTAAACCAAATTCTTTGAGAGTTGCATCTGTCAGTTGCTCGATCTGGTTTGGGGGTATGTTCCAGTTTTCTAATCCGAAGACAAATTCTTCCCAAACACGATCAGTAAAGATTTGTGTCTCAACGTTTTGTAGGAGCGTGCAGAAATATTGCGATCGCTTACGGATTGACCAGTCGCGCAAATCCATCCCCTGATAAAAAATCTTCCCATTTAATTCTCCCCCAGTATGACTGGGTGCAATTCCCGCCAAGCAATTAAGTAATGTACTTTTGCCGCTTCCAGTTGCGCCCGCAATTAGGACAATCTCGCCGGGATAAAGGTTTAGATTCACTCCTTCGACAATTGGCTGATGGCTTCCAGCATACCTAAAGGAAAGATCTATGACTTCAACAAGCGGTGAGTCAAACGCCATATTTTTTTATGACTTATGCATTGACGAGAAAAACAGAAACATGCACCTATACTAGAGCACCCATTCTAAACATCCCACAACTACCAGAATCCCAACGGTGGTCGCGGCAAAGAGGGTATCCCTGACTTGCCATGTTAAGGGTTGGCTAGTACTGCGCGGCGCTGCTGGATCGTAACCTCTCGTCTCCAACCCTACTGTTACCTCATCAGCATACGCAACAATCCGGAAAATCAGGGGCATAAATAGACCAGAGAACCATTGGGTTGGCTGACGGGTCAGATCCACTCCCCGCAACTGATTCGCCTCCATCAAGCGTTGGACTTCTTGCTGGATCAGAGGCAGAAATCTCCAGATTAGCATCAGGCTCAGGACTAGAAAACTAGGTAAACGTATGGCTTGCAGAGATCTGACTAAATCAGTAGGAGATGTTGTACTTGCCAGCAATGGTGTTGGTAGTGCGATCAAAAGCAGGCGCAGGACGCTAAAAACGGATGTATGGAAGTCTCTCACCCAAGTAGAAACCATAATAAATGCAACTAGGGCGATCGCCACAAACCCAAGGATTTTCAGGTTGATTCGCACAGAAACTAGCAACAGAACCAGCAGCACTCCTACCAACACACTCAATGCCCAGATTTGATGTAGGACAAGAGCAACGCTGATCAGGATAATACAAAGAATAATTTTAAGTAGGGGATTAATCTGGCACAGGAAACGACGTTTGGGCTTAGCAGATTTAGAGATCGACATCCATTTTCCCAGCTTTCCGTAGTTGTTTGATTGCTAACTCTCCCAGCCACCAACCAAGTACGCCTGCTACTCCTGCAAATACTGTTAATAGTATGAGTACCAGAGGCTGAGTCACGAGTTTAACAAACGGGTCTGCCTTGGGGCCTTTCACCAGGTAGGCACCGATGAGCAAACCGCCTAGATTGGCAGTGCTAAAAAATAGGACGTTTCCCAGTAATCGATTCATTTGGCGTCGATAGTTCCCCAAGAAGAACATCACCGCTTCCGTTACCAAGACGGTGGCAGCCAAATAGAGCGTAATAATCGGCGAAAGCAGTCCCAGCAGAATTGCCAAGGGAAGAATCATCAAAGCGACACTGCCACGGCGCTGCAAACGTGCCATTCCTAAAGTCAGAAAAACCCCCCCTAACGGTGCCCAAGCTAAGAGTTGTAGTCCTGGGGGGGCAAATGGCCCGACGATGAAAACGGCAATCACCATGCCGATAGTCATGAAGGCAGCGAATACATAGTCCCTAAGATGCCAAGGATTTCTCATGTTAAGTTTTGATATCAAATCTGGGTGAATTCCATATTATCTGTATGGCTGCTAATGGCTAATAGTCATTAGCAAAAAGCCAAGAACTATAGCAATCCTAAATAAGAGCCGAACACATCTGGCCTGTCCCCCTTAATTAATAGGGTTCAATACCCCTTAATTAACCCGTCTGTCACTAGTAGTCCGCCAAGGCAACTTTGAAGAGTAGCGAGATGGGGTGATGGTTGTGGGTTTCCCTTGTCCCCCTGTCCCTCTGTCCCGCGCTGTCGCGCTGCGGCGCTAGAGTCTCCAAATCTATCTCAACCAGTCAATTTTCGGTTGGTGATCTACTAGGACTTTGATCCCTATTGGGTTACAGAGCGTGGCTTCTCGACGGCTCGGCTATTCTCTGTTACCGGACAGATGTGATCGCTTCCTTTGACGCTCCTCTGCCTGTAGGCTTTGCCTTCCCGCAGGGTAGGCGCGAGGATTCTAAATGCTTCAGATAGCTGTCAGATAGCTGAAAGACCTATATCTGTTGCCCATCCGTTGGGATTGACTTTGGTTTGGCATCAGCTTGTAAACGTAATTGGTAAGCACTCTTAATCTTTAAGCGTATTAAATTGAGCGATATCTTAATCTTATATTAGGGAGCAAAAAAGCCGTCCTAGAAGAACGGAGTTTTAAGCGGTTCTCGTGAGGGAATCGCTTAGTTCAACAGACCCATTTTTCTGATAAGATGTTGAACTACTGAGCCAGACTTGATGTAGCGCTTTGCCTTTCCAAACTGGAAAGAAGATTGTCAACAGATAGCCTATAGGCGCTGGACAAAGGCATTTTACCTCAGATACTACCATTGGTCAGGAAAAAATTACTCAAGCGGTAAACACTCGATGAGTTTAAGTGATGCGAGCGTGAAAACAACGACTCTTGGCGCTAATGGGCCAAGAGTCACTGCAATTGGTATTGGTACTTGGGCGTGGGGTGACAAGCTATTTTGGAACTATGGCAGTGACTACGGCCCAGATCAATTGCGAGAAGCGTTTGCCGTATCTCTGAATGCTGGCGTTAACTTCTTTGACACGGCTGAGGTCTACGGATTGGGTGTTTCAGAACAGTTGCTAGGACAATTTATCAAAGAGACTGGCCGTTTCGTGCAGATTGCGACTAAATATGGCCCTTTACCCTGGCGTTTTACAGCTCAATCAGTATCAGAGGCTTTAACAGAAAGTCTAAAACGCTTGCAGCTAGAGCAAGTCACTCTTTACCAAGTGCATTGGCCTTTCTCTTTCTTCATGAGTCAAGAAACACTGATGAACGCCTTGGCAGATGAGGTGAAGCGGGGCAGAATTGCCACCGTGGGCGTGAGCAACTACTCTGCCGAACAGATGCAAAAAGCGTACCAGCTATTAGCTGCTAGGGGTGTTCCCTTGGCAGTGAATCAGGTGCGCTACTCGTTGCTGGCTCGGCAAATTGAAACCCAAGGCATCATCGATACGGCACGTCAACTGGGAGTTACTATCCTCGCCTATAGCCCTTTAGCTCAAGGGTTGCTCGCTGGTAAGTACACGCTGGAACAGTACAAGGAGCCGACTGGTGCTCGTCGGTTTGACTCCCGCTTCAGCCGTCAAGGTTTGGAGAAAATCTCGCCCGTGACATCTCTACTGCGTCAGTTGGGGGAAAAGTACCAAAAAACACCTGCTCAGGTGGCTCTCAATTGGTTAATTGCTCAAAATGGGGTGATTCCGATTCCAGGAGCGAAAACCTCTGAGCAAGCACGGCAAAATGCGGGAGCGCTGGGCTGGAGTCTCAGTGAGGAGGAAGTTTCCCATCTCGAACAGGTGAGTCGCCCTTGGCGGAATTAATTGGGGAACTGGGGATCAGCGGACAATGAGGATTTGACAACGTTCCCCCTTTCCCTTGTCTGTTTAACCCCCAACCTCTAATCTTATTGGTCAGTTGGAAAATTGACACAATAAATTTAACTTTGTTTAACCTTACAGGATAGAATTACGAGGTGGTGTGAGTAAGCAGAAATAACTATTCTCCTGATGTCCACTATTTTGTATACTCTGACTTATCCTCAAAGCTTTGTCGGCAACTCCCAGCAGGTGAGCGATGCCTCTACAGCCTCAATCAGCAGGACCCGAGCAATTGAGAAGCTGAAGTATCTCTACCAAGCTGACCAGCAAGCTAAGTATCTGCATTTGCACGCAGAAGTAGACTCTCTATTGCAGCAGTTGCAAACAATCAAGCAGCAAAGGCAAGCCTTAGCTGATGAAGCAACAACTGGGGAAAATCTTGATGATGACACACATTAAAGCTCGCTTTTGTTAGAAGAGCCAGTTTGCGGGAAGAGCAACCCTTGTGCGGGTTGTGCCTGTAATATATGGTTTACCTATGCGAAGAATGAAGTGATGCTAGTAAAAAGCTACCGTAATGGAATAGCTGGCTAGTGCTGTAAAACTATAAAAATTGTTAAAAACACTCACTGCTACTGATGACTGTAGTAAGTGATGGAGATGGGAAAAGCCGCCTGCTGACATGTATATTATTTTACAGATACCTAGAGAGCCTGTCCTTAATTCATGACTGTATCAACCGCAAAGCTAGAAAACTGGGCAGTAGACCCGACTGATTCCAAGTTGCGCCTGAAAGACATTTTACAAACTGTGCCGCGTGAGTGTTTCCAAAAAGACCCGCTAAAAGCCTGGGCTACAGTGCTAAGAAGTGTCTTGCTAGTTAGTATTGGATATTGGGGCTTGTGGGTTGCTCCCTGGTTTCTTTTGCCCCCCTTGTGGATTTTTACCGGCACAGCAATAACTGGTTTTTTTGTGATTGGGCATGATTGCGGTCACAGGTCATTTGCTAACCGGCGCTGGGTTAATAATTTAGTGGGGCATTTAATCATGCTGCCGTTAATTTATCCCTTCCACAGCTGGCGGATTCTGCACAATCAACACCACATTCACACCAACAAGCTAGAGTTGGACAATGCTTGGCAACCCTTTACACCAGAATTTTATGACAGTTTAGGAAGTCTGGGGCAGTGGGGATATCAGAGACTGCGGGGTGGTTTTTGGTGGGTGGCTTCGATCGCGCATTGGGCAGTTTTACACTTTAGTTGGGGGCGATTTCAGGGTAAGCAACAGTCGCAAGTGAAGCTTTCAGTGATTGTAGTGCTGATATTTGCCGCGATCGCCTTCCCCCTCCTGATTGCCACAACCGGCATCTGGGGATTCGTTAAATTTTGGCTAATGCCTTGGCTGGTTTACCATTTTTGGATGAGTACCTTTACTTTGGTTCACCATACAGTACCCGAAATTCCTTTTACTCCATCCGAGCGATGGAATGAGGCTGTTGCTCAGTTATTTGGAACTGTACACTGCGATTACCCTCGTTGGACGGAATTCCTCTGCCACGACATCAATGTTCACATCCCCCATCACATTTCCACCGCAATTCCTTGGTACAACTTACGGATGGCTCATCGCAGTATCAAAGAAAACTGGGGAGCTGATCTTTACGAGACTCGCTTCTCATGGTCTTTGATGAAGCAGATTGCTAACCAGTGTCACTTGTACCATCCGGAAGACTGCTACCAGTCTTTTAAGGACTATCATGCTGAGCAATAGGTTAGTGTAACA
>CAZZWA010000275.1:0-8080 GCA_964657555.1 uncultured Microcoleus sp. | reverse complement strand
AGTTGCTACAGAGACTTTTTTTGAAAAACCTAAACAAATGAAAAATCAGCATTCTGCTCTTTATAATCAACTAAAACGCTACTATAAGTCAGATCCAGTTGAGTGGATTTAGAGCGTGTTAGCTATGGGAACTTCTATTTAAGGCAGCTTTAAAAGATCAAGCCTACCGACTGCCCCCTGGTTCCGAGGGTCTTGGTGGGAGCGGGTCTTCATTCTGGCTGACTAAAACATTTCTTCCTCCATTACTACAGGGACTATCAAAGAGCGCAGCTGTCGGAGTCTTCAGCAGGGCAATTTCTTGAGCAGTCAAATTTTTTGTAGCTTTGGGGCTGCTAATCGCGATCGCCACTACTATAGTTACGGTGAGGAAGCTATCTATACGGTAGGGTAGAAATCGTAATGGTTGCATAGTACTCTTAACTCTTTAAGAACAGGGAGTTAATGCTGAGCTGTGGACAGTGAGATGACTCGCGAACGTGCGCTGATGGGGTCAGTCGCATAGTATCCTGAAGTCAGCGTTCGCCCATCTGCTGGTTCTGATAGTGCGATGCTGCTTGCTACACTTTATAGATTGCCTCAGATGCTTAAGCTTGGCGGCTCACTATTTAGCTCAGTGTTTCAGCTCAGTCTTTGGTTCACTACTCTTACAGCTATGTCTAAAGGTGAATCAGAATCTAGAAAGAATTCTGCTAGAGGTTAAGTATGGCGGTTTCTCTGAGGGCTTCGACAAAAGGGCTAGAAATCGTTAATAAAGCCAGAAGAAGGAAAGGTTGGACAAAAACAATGACTGTTGCTTGGTGGCAGACTGCCTTAACTTCACAAGCAACCTTGAGGCGATTCTGGCGCAAGCAACCCATTCAACAAGAGACTTTTATTAAGATTTGTGAAGCTGTAGGGCTCGGTAATTGGCAAGAAATTGTCGATGGCAGTGAGGTTGATGATTTAGAAACGCGTGAGATGCCACTCCAAAACTGGGGTGAAGCTCCTGATGTTTCTGCTTTCTACGGACGCACAGAAGAACTTGCCAAGTTAGAAAGATGGATTGTCACCGATGGTTGCCGTCTGGTAGCGCTGTTAGGGATGGGGGGCATTGGCAAAACTGCTTTGGCCGCCATGTTGGCAGATGGCATTCAAGATAAATTTAATTACCTGTACTGGCGATCGCTGCGTCCTGCTCCACCTATTGAGGACATCCTAGCAGAGCTGCTCCAATTCCTATCTCATCAGTATCCTGCTAACCCTTCTTTACCAAGGGATGAAGGGAGAGTTTTACCGGAAGGTGTGAGCGCTAGAGTATCGCAGCTGATCGATTGTTTGCGAAAACATCGGTGTCTGCTGATACTGGATGATTTTGATACAGTTCTGCAAAGTGGCGATCCTACCGGCTCTTATTTAGAAGGGTATGAAGGGTATAGTGAACTTACAAGACGGGTGGGAGAAGTATCTAATAAAAGCTGCTTAGTGCTAATTAGCCGAGAGAAACCTAGAGAAGTTGCTTCCAGGGAAGGTAGATCTCTACCTGTTCGCTCTTTAAAACTCACAGGTTTGCAGTCAGCAGAAGCGCGAGAAATCTTGAGGGAAAAAGATTTGTCTGAAGCAGACAATTGGGATAGACTGATTACACTCTACAGAGGTCATCCCTTAGCCTTACAAATTGTTTCTACAATTATTCAAGAGCTGTTTAATGGCAGAGTTTCTGAATTTCTCAAACAGCATACTATAGTGCTTGGCGATTTGAGCGATTTACTCAATCAGCAGTTTAAACGCTTATCAAATTTAGAAAAAGAGATTATGTACTGGTTGGCCATCAACCGTCAGCCAATTTTTTTATCCCAATTGCAGGCGGATCTTGGGTTGACAGTAGCAACATCAACATTAATGGAGGTACTGTCTTCGCTGGGATGGCGATCGCTAATTGAAAAAAGTACAGAGAACAGTGAAATTCTGTTTACACTCCAGCCCGTGGTGATGAAGTATGTCACTAACCAATTTGTCACGCAAGTTTGCGCAGAAATCTGTACCAGAAACATAGAACTGCTCAAAAGCCATGCTCTCGTTAAGCATCAGGGTCAGTATGGAGCTAATGAATTCCTAATCCGACCTATCCTCACATTAGTTAAGGAAAGGTTAATGAAAGTGTTTGGAAACGAAAGCCGTATGGCGGAGAGCCTTAACGAAATTTTATCCATGCTGCAAGGGAAAACTTTAACAGAAATAGGATATGCATCCGATAATATTCTCAACTTGCTGGCAAACTGAAAACTGTCTAAGATTTAAGCAGTTCCCCTTGGTAGCACAGTATGAGCTACTGCATTAACCCCAGCTGCTTGCAGCGCCAAAACCCTGATGATGAGAAGTGTTGTCAAACCTGTGGCACTAAGCTGTTCATCCGTGATGAGCGCTATCGGCTAGTTAGACCCCTGCGCCAGCTAGATGATTCTTACTGCACAGAAATATTTGAAGTGGAAGATCTCGAAGAGCAGGAAACGCCAAAAGTCTTGAAGATTTTGAAATCAGATGGAGAATCGCCCAAGTTAGTTGAGTTGTTTAAGCAAGAAGCAAAAATTTTAATCGATCTGAAACATCCAGGAATTCCCCAAGCGGAACTAGATGCGTACTTTACCTTTTTAACCAGCAGTGGTCAGAAACTGCGCTGCTTGGTAATGGAGAAAATTGAAGGGCAAGATTTGGCAGATTGGGTAAAGCATAATGGATCAATTTCTCAAGAGCAAGCAGGGGAGTGGCTGGAACAACTGGTCAAGATTTTAGCGCTGGTACATCAAAACAACCTCTTCCATCGAGATATTAAACCATCCAATATCATGCGCCGACCGAATGGGCAAATGGTGTTGATTGATTTTGGCGTAGCCAGAAGAGTATCGCAGACAGTTGTCAACGGGCAAAATGTCACAGTGGTCTATTCCCATGGGTACACAGCACCAGAGCAAGAAAAGGGTCATGCTGTTCCCCAATCAGACTTCTTTGCGTTGGGGCGTACCTTTGTCTACTTGCTAACAGGTCAGCCTCCCCATGATTTACCTGAAATTGCCAAAACTGATCAATTGGTTTGGCAAGACAGAGCACCTCACATCTCTCAGCAGTTAGCAGATTTGATAGATTGGTTAATGACTCGGGAGCCAAAGGATCGACCTCAAGATGCGAAAGCGATTCTGCGACGTTTAGATAAAATCAGACCGAGCAATTCTAGAAACAAATGGAAATGGCTGATTGCTGGCCTTGTGAGTGGAGTGGTGGGTGCAATCCTGAGTTGGCTGATCACACAACCAAAAGAGGCACTATGCTTTAAAGATGTTTCAAACGTTCCTAAAGGAATCTTTAACTATGGTGGCAGCACAAGTTGGGCACCAATTCGTCAGTTGTTAGCTCCGGAGATACAGAGAGCATTGCCGGATTTTGTTCTGCGGTACGAACAGTCTGACTCGGCTGAAGGAACTGCTGGTTCCGTGACAGGTATGCAGATGTTATTGGCAGGACAGCTGAACATTCTTCAATCTTCTCGACCTTTAGAGAATGAGAACGAGCAGGCTCAAAAACAAGGGTTTTCTCTGATCCAAGAGCCTGTAGCACTTGATGCTATTGCAATAGCTGTTAATCCTAAGCTTTCTGTTCGCGGCTTAACGAAAGACCAGCTTAAAAACATTTATAGCGGTAAAATTCGCAACTGGCAGCAAGTTGGTGGCCCTGATTTAGCGATTACTCCTTACTCTCGGCTACCGCAAGATTCAGGTACAGCTAGATGGTTTAGGTATATTGTATTAAACAATCAAGACTTTGGTAACAACGTTAAGTTTGTTCATGACACCACTCAAGGACTACGGCAAATCGCTACGGCTCTAGGAGGTGTTTACTATGCCTCAGCACCAGAAGTTGTTCCTCAGTGCACGACTCGACCCTTGCCTGTAGGTCTTCAGCAAGAGCAGTTTGTACCCCCTTATCAAGATCCTTTGGTTCCAAGTGAATTTTGTCCTCAGAAGAAAAATCAAGTCAATCAAGAGGTCTTCAGAAACGGACAGTATCCTTTAACCAGGAATTTATTTGTGATTTTTAAAGCCTTCAAAAATGAAAACGATGAGCAGAAAGCAGGAAGAGCCTATGCTAACTTGCTGTTAACAGATCAAGGCCAAAAACTAATTGAAAAAGCTGGATTTGTCAGAATTAGATTTAGTAAAGGAGTTTGTTCGTTACCTTGAGCAAGAACAGGCATTTGTAAAAACCATTCGCTCTGTCGGTAGTTGGGCACTGCGGTTCATAGCCAGCAATGAATCATGAACGATTTTCTGTATGAATCCTGATTAGGGATTGAAATCCACTGCTGTCCAAGCCCGCAGCACTTCCGCTACAGACCAAGCTTGGGCAATGCAACCACGAGGTGCCATCGGTGCATCCCCCTCAAAAATTTCACTGATGCTACCCACTCCATGAGCCTGAAGATGGTTAGCGATCGGTTCCAGGAAAGTGCGAGCTTGAGCAGGATCTTGGAAAACACGCAAGTGAGCGAGAACAAAAGGCCCGAGTAGCCACGCCCATACAGTTCCCTGATGATAGGCCCCATCTCGTTGACGGGCATCGCCGCTGTAGTGGCCCTGGTAATGAGGGCGATCGCTTGCCAGGGAGCGCAATCCGTGAGAAGTTAACAACATTCGAGCGCAAGCATTCACCACCCCTTGCTGCTGGGCAGAGGTTAGGGGACTCTCTAGTAGCGACACGGCAAAGATCTGGTTCGGTCGCAACGAATCGTCATCGCCGTCAGGACCATCCAGTACATCGTAGCAGTAGCCTAGTTTCTCGTTCCAAAACCGAGGAAACCTGGCAAGTACCCGCTCTGCCATTGCTTCGTACTCCCGGTGAGGTTTAACCAGTTGCCGAGCAAATTTGGCCATTGTCCGCAGAGCATTATACCAGAGGGCATTGACTTCCACAGGTTTGCCGATCCGCGGCGTGACGACCCAATCTCCAACTTTGGCATCCATCCAAGTAAGTTGCACACCTGTCTCGCCTGCATACAATAAACCATCCCCAGGGTCTAGGTGGATGTTGTAGCGTGTGCCGCGAGCGTGCCAATCTACGATGTCTGCCAGCACAGGGAAAAGTTCGTGGAGCAAATCATCATCCTCCGTTGCCGCATGGTAGGCCCGAACTGCTTCAAAATACCAGAGAGTGGCATCTACCGTGTTGTATTCTGGGCGTTCGCCTGCATCGGGAAAGCGGTTGGGCAGCATCCCTTGGTCTACATAGCGGGCGAAGGTTCGCAGAATTGGGCGAGCAACTTCTTGCCGACTCGTTGAGAGCGTTAATCCTGGCAGGCTGATCATCGTGTCCCGACCCCAATCACCAAACCAGTGGTAGCCGGCAATGATGCTCTTGCCATTCGGTTCATCAGGCAATGGACGGTCAACTATGAACTGATCTGCTGCCAGAATCAGATGTTGTATCCACTGGGGTGCTTTGCCGGAATTCACTGGCTGAGTCGCTTGCCAGAGCGTGATTAGCTTCTGCTCATAAATGCGGCGGATGTTTAGAGCAGTAGCGCTATCTAACCCTGGATCACTCTCGGTGCTGGCAACCAATGTGAAACATGCTCCAGGTTGGAGAGTCGCATGGAATGTTCCGACGTGGAGGTGATCCTCGCGATCGCTTAAACCTCTTAAGCGTTCGATTGCCAACTCAAAGTTGCGGTACCACTCGTGTGCTGGTTCTGCTCGACCATTCTTCGTTAATAGATAGAGAGGTACAGCACCAGAGAACGCACTGACACGAAGTCCATGCTTAAGTGGCTCGATTGCCATCTGCCAATCACTGGCATGAGTATCACTGTGGTAATCACGATAGTTAACCAGCGCTTTGATGGTGAGTGTCAAAGGTTGAGTTGCTCTGGACAAGTCGTAGTGGATGTAAGTTGTGTTGGCTCCTGGCTCCATCCACACCCGTTTCTCTAAGCGTGCATCCGCACAAGCAAAATGCCAGACTGGAGTCGTCCCCTCTAGATAGAAACGCTCCAGATATCTGTAGCCGTGGGGGTCAATGGTTTTGCTAGCCCAACAATTGGTATGGAGTGGATAGGTAAGATTGTCATACACAGCTGTTTCGTCCAGCTTGGTCACCAGTAACGTTCGCCCTAAGGGTGGCTTCAGGGCTGCCACCAACAAACCGTGATAGCGACGGGTTAGCACACCTGCTATGGTACCAGAGGCATAGCTGCCAGTGCCATTGGTGACTAACCATTCCCGCGCTGCTGCTGCATCAAAATCACCGCAAATTTCACGCCCAAAGTCGAGGCTCACAGGTCAAATATCCTTATCTTGGTTGTTTTTGGTAGGTTTACAGAAACAAACGGGAGATTGAAAGCTCAGTCTATGACAGAGCTGGCCATCAAAATTTCTACCCCAGACGTTCAATCAGGTGTTCACCAACCCGCAGGGCATTGGCGATGATTGTTAGGGTGGGATTCACACCAGAGTTAGACGGAAAGAAACTCCCATCAACGACGTAGAGGTTGTCCACATCATGAGTGCGGCAGTTCAGATCGAGAACTGACGTGGCTGGATCTTCCCCAAAACGGCAGGTACCGCACTGATGACCTACGACTTGGATGCCCGTATTGCTGCGGGGATAAATGCCATGATGAAGAATGACGTGTTCTGCGGATTTGTCTATGGCTTTGAGCACCTCGCTCCACCGATAAGTCAGGCGCTCTTGCGCTTTTGTGTTGTTGGGCGTGTACTCTAAGTGCAATTTGTCCTCCACGATCCGCACCCGATTTTTAGGGTCGGGCAAGTCCTCCGTCTGCAACCACCAACCTGTAGAGTGAGTAGCAATTCGCTGTAACCCAAATGCTGGAACCAAGTGTGCCAAGGGAGCGAGTAGGGGAGGTGCTTCGGCTGGGATCATATCTGGAAGGACATTTCCAGTATTCTGCACTTCGCCCATTGGGTAAGGAAAGTTCGGTTCTCCCCAGTAAAAATCGTTGACGCAAATCGTCTTTTGATAAACGGCGGGATTTTGCGTGGCACTGAGTTGTACCATCGCCGTCGTCAAGTGCTTCATGAAGTTGCGCCCCACTTGGTCGGAACTGTTGGCTAGTCCCTTGGGGTACAAGTCGCTTGTTGATCGCAGCAGCAAAGCTGCCGAGTTAATGGCACCACAAGCTACGACGACTACATTGCCATGAAACAAGTGAGATTGCCCGCCAATCTCAGCCTCTACGGCTTTGATTTCTCCACCGGAATCGCTGGTGTGCAAATGCAGCACCTTAGCTTCAGTTTTCAACGTCATGTTGGGGTAAGTCAGCGCTGGACGAATTCCCTCCACTTCGGCATCTGCTTTACCCTGTATCAGACAAGGAAAGCCATCGCAGGTATCGCAACGAATGCAGGTGCTCAGGGTTTGATCAACTTCATTCAGCTTCAATCCGAGTGGTAAATGGAAGGGATGCAATCCTTGCTTGGAAATCGCATCGCCAATCTGCTGCATACGCGGCTCGTGACTGATTGCAGGATAGGGATACTCTCCGCTGCGGGGTGGTTCAGTGGGATCGTCTCCCTGTTTACCGTGGACATTGTAAAGCTTCTCGGCTTCAGTATAGTAAGGTTCAAAGTCTTGATACTTGAAGGGCCATGCAGGAGATATGCCGTCCTGGTGTTGCACCTCCTCAAAATCACGCTCTCGCAGGCGCAGGAGAGCTGCACCATAAACCTTGGTGTTGCCGCCGACCCAATAGCTCATTTGGGGATGAAACGGTTTCCCGGAACTATCGTACCACTGTTCGTGAGTGTGATAGCGTTCTTTAGCAAAGACCTCAGTGGCACTCCAGTTTGCCTTTTCTTTGGGTAGAAACGTACCCCGCTCCAGGATGAGAATCTTCTTACCTGTGGGTGCCAGTTTATATGCCAATGTACCTCCACCTGCCCCTGTACCAATAATGATCAGGTCATAGTGCTGGTCATCTACGAGCATGGTCGATCTCCTGTTGTGTTTTTGATGTCCAATCCAGGTGGGCACGCTTCAAACGCTTAGCCACTGATACTGCCAGAGTAATCAAAATTAGGGGTAGGGGCGAAGC
>CAZZWA010000274.1:0-8125 GCA_964657555.1 uncultured Microcoleus sp. | reverse complement strand
TGTCAGAATCAGTGTGGGAGGACGTCACAGATGAGAAGCGGCAACCACTATGAAATTATGAAGCGACGGAATTTTCTACTAGGTGCTGGAACACTAGCTCTGAGCAACCTGATGGCAGGTTGTGATACCAACTCAGCAACCATAAGAGTCAGACTGCTAAAGAATTCCATCCCAGCTCAGCTGTTAAATGAATTTAAAAAGGTACTAGAGCGACCAGTGAATTTAGACTTTGCTCTAGAAGACCAGTTAAAGGACTGTTACACCAACTTGCAAACCTGGAAAACCCAGGGCAACATCCAAAGTAGTTGGCAGCAGTGGCTGCCGTTTACACCCAAAGTGCCAATCATTGCCGACTTGGTAACATTGGGGGATTACTGGTTGGCATCAGCAATTGAGCAGAAACTCATACAACCACTTGACTGGACAGCACAGCTAACCCAGTGGGCACAAGTGCCGCCTCGGTGGCAAGAATTAGTGAAGCGCAATGACCAAGGTCAACTCGATCCCAACGGAAAAGTCTGGGGTGCGCCTTACCGTTGGGGTAGCACTGTCATTGCCTATCGCCGCGATAAATTCAAGTCTTTGGGTTGGGAACCAACAGATTGGAGCGATTTGTGGCGACCAGAACTGCGCGATCGCATTTCTCTGCTAAACCAACCGCGAGAAGTTATTGGTCTGACTTTAAAAAAGCTTGGTCATTCTTACAATACTCAAGATTTAAACAGAATTTCAGACCTCAAAGCTGCCCTCCAGAAGCTGCATCAGCAGGTCAAGTTATACAGTTCTAACACCTATCTGCAACCTCTCGTACTCGGTGATACTTGGCTGGCAGTGGGGTGGTCTGCTGATGTGCTGCTGGCCCAAAAGCGCGAACCCGAAATTGTGGCGGTGGTTCCCAAATCTGGAACTGCCCTGTGGTCAGATGTATGGGTACGTCCCACTACTGTCTCTTCTGATATAAAGCTACTAGGGGAGTGGATTGATTTTTGTTGGCAGCCAACAACGGCTAATCAAATTTCTCTGTTTAGTAGCGCTACCTCACCAGTAAGTGTTCATCTTAACCCCGCCGATTTACCAAAAGACCTCCGGAATAATCCCTTGCGCTTACCAGATACCCGAGTTCTTGACAACAGTGAATTTCTCTATCCTTTGCCACCATCGACGATTGAACAGTACCGTTCCCTGTGGCAGACAATCCACACCTAATAGCCTGTCATATCATGTCCGGCCATATGGTTACATTTTGCCACCCTCACTCAAGATGGGAGAGGAGTTGAGGGTGAGGGTCTTTATTGTAAGTATCCAACCGGACTTGATATTAGTCCGGAACTTGAATTTCGGGCGGAATATCGGGCCTTTTGAGAATGGTGCAAGATATCAGTTATCCAATTCCTGCAGCTAACATAAGTATCAAATTCTGATTCTCCTGCTGCCCTTGCTTCTCCTACAATGGGATATTTTTTTATTTGGAAGTCTCCTACTGGGGTACTATATCCCGCAAAGTTCCCTGATTTAACAGTTCAAACTTGAGATCGCATGTGGGTAGAGCAGTGCTGAAGTTACATGTGTAAGTCGCCACAGGCGTACTTGGCTGGTTCAGAACAAAAACCCTGGTATTATAGCGGTACTGCCTAGCAACAGTCCCAAATTTATTGACAAAGCTATAGCGACCAAAAGAGTCGAGGAGACTCCAGAGTTGCCGATTGACAACGAGATCTACCCGATGCTCATCTGGGTAGGCTAACCAATTAGAGAGCAGCTTACCAGCAAACAGTTCCTGTGCCCACCAAAGACTGGGACGTGAGAGGCCAGTTGGAGAGACTGTATCAGATGTAATGACACTTAACCCAGATAGCTTAGCGTTTGGATCTAGAAGTTTATAATTGAGAGGTGCTGTTGAAGGCGGTGGAACTGGCAGTTTTTGTGTTTGCGCAAAAGCTGGCAAAAGGTTACTTCCGAACAGAGATGTGGAAACAAGAGTCAACGTTAAAAATAAATATTTTTTCATGGTTTTAATGACTTAGTTTGGCAGCCTTTTTCTTTTGTCTTGTCTTACTAAGGCGCGTGTCAACGCTCACATAAACAACTTAGGACGCAAATTCACAATAACCAGTTTCTTGAAAAGGTAAGATACGGACATTTCTTCCCATCAGTCAGACTTACTAATTCTTATGCATACAAATTTTCAGGAGGATTGTTGTGAATCTGGTAGACTTTGGGCAGCAGTTAAATGAGATGCAAGAGCGCGTAACGCAGCTGCAACAGCTTAGTGAGGAACCAGCTTCACAGCAGCAACAGCAGGAAATAATGGTGGCAACCTTTCAGGAAATCAGCATATCTTTGGAAGAACTGCTTGTAGCCAACGAAGAATTGCACTCTTCATATCAGATTATAGAGCAGCAAAATCAGGAATTGTCAGCTACCAATCAAGCGCTTGTCACCGAACGCCAACGCTATCAGGATTTGTTTGAGACAGCGCCAGATGCTTATTTGGTGACCAATCCCGATGGCGTTATTCAGGAAGCCAACAGGGCTGCTGCCAAACTGCTCAATCGGTCACAGCAATTCCTAATAGGCATACCGCTATTTGTGTACGTGGCTGCTGAAGAGCAGCAGACTTTTTGTTCTCAATTGAGAGAATTACATCAACTGGAGAGGGTGCAGGAGTGGGAATTGTGCCTGCAATCGCCTGACAAAATGCTAATTACCGTTGCCGTAACGGTCACAGTTGTCCGCAATCGGGAAGGCACTCTAGTCAGTCTGCGCTGGCTACTACGTGATATTACTCAACGTGTTCAGGCAGAAGCAGAAGTTCGCAAAGCATTGGAGAAAGAGCAAGAACTCAGTCTCCTCAAATCTGGGTTCATCACTACAACCTCACACGAGTTTCGCACCCCTTTAACGACTATTTCATTGTCTGCCGGATTACTCGAAACTTACGCAGCTAAATGGGCAGAGGCAAAAAAACAGACTCATTGGCAGCGCATTAACACTGCCGTACAACACATGACTCAGATGCTAGATAATTTGCTGCTGGTGGCTCATGCCGAATCTGACAAACTGGAGTTTAACCCAAAGCCACTGGCTCTGGAACCTTTTTGTCAAGAACTGATAGCCCAGATGCAACTCATCGCGGGCGATCGCCACACTCTCACTTTTGTCAGTCAAGGTGAATGTCTTGACACAGGTATGGAAGGACTACCTCTACTAGATGACAAACTGCTACACCACATCCTCACCAATTTACTCTCGAATGCGATTAAGTATTCCCCACTCGGAGGCCCCATTCAGCTTGAACTGACCGGCGATCGCCAACAAGTCATATTCCAAATTCAAGATCGAGGGATTGGCATTCCCCAATCAGACCAAAAGCATTTATTTGAAACGTTCTATCGAGCGACAAATGTTGGTACTATCGTCGGTACAGGACTAGGATTAGCAATTATCAAAAAATTTTTAGACTTACACTCTGGCAAAATCCAAATAGAAAGTCAGGAAGGAGCAGGTACTACAGTTACTATCAAGTTACCCATTCTAAACATAGATGGGGAGAAGATTTGAATTGGCCAATAGCAATCAACAATTAGCCATTAGCCATTAGCTACTCTCCAGCTCAAACTGACAAGCGCTTACCAGTCAGCAGCAAGCTCTCAAAATCAGACGCTGCTAAAGGTTTGCTGAATAGATAGCCTTGCATGGCATCACACTGATGCTGGCAGAGAAAAGCCAGTTCAGCCTCAGTTTCTACTCCCTCAGCGGTAACTTTAAGATTCAGATTGTGAGCCATTTGAATCACAGCAGTCATAATGACTGTATTTTGGGTATCGCTGGTCACATCATGGACAAAAGAACGGTCAATTTTTAAGTCGTCAAAGGGAAATTGTTTGAGATAGCTCAAGGAGGCATATCCGGTGCCAAAATCATCAATGGCTATGCGAATACCTAGCTGTTTCAACTCCTTCAAAGTAGTGATCGCGTTTTCAGCATTTTCTACAAGAGTACTTTCAGTCAGCTCTAATTCCAGATCATCTGGATTCAGCCTAGTAGTTTCTAATGTATCCACAATCCGTTGAGTCAGATAGGGTTGACGGAATTGACGAGCTGATAGGTTTACTGACACCCGAAACGACGAAAATCCAGCCTCTTGCCATTTCTTAGCTTGAGCGCAAGCAGCTTGCAACACCCACTCTCCAATTGGGACAATTAAGCCTGTCTCCTCTGCCAGAGGAATAAACTCAGCAGGTGAGACCATCCCTCGTATGGGGTGCTGCCAACGCACCAAGGCTTCGGCGCCGATGATTTGACCAGTTTGAAGATTCACTAAAGGCTGATAGTGCACGGGGAATTCTTTTCGTTCTAAGGCTCGACGCAGACTTGCTTCCAGCGCTAGTGATTGAGAGGTTTCGACATTTATATCCGTTGCGTAAAACTGATAGTAATTTCCCCCCAGTTTTTGGGTGTGAGACATTGCCGCTGCTGCATTTTTCATCAGGATGTTCAGATCTCGCCCATCGCTAGGATAGAAGGCAATACCAATGCTGCTGCTGAGAAAGACTTCCCCAGTGTCCAGATTGAAGGGTTCATTGAGAGCTAACTGAATGGCTTGGGCGATACTGGCAACTGTCTGTTGCTGATTGAGGGTAGCTAGAATGATCGCAAATTGATCCGCATTTAATCGAGCAACGGTATCTTGAGTACTGAGACAAGAGATGATCCGCTCGGCAACTTCTTTGATGATCGGATCGCTGGTTTGGTTCCCCAAGCTGTTGTTGATCCGGTTAAACCGATCCAATCCGAGCAACAGTAGGGGAACGGAACGTTGCGCGTTATCTGCTGCTTTGATAATGGAATTGAAGCGTTCCCGCAATAGCAACCGATTGGGCAGGTTAGTAACGTTATCGTAATTGAGTAGGTGATTTAGTCTTTCTGCTGTCTGCCTGAGAGCCTGAGTGTAGGGTTGGGTAATGCTATCTTGTCTTTCCAAGCGGGCATTAATCGCCTTGAGCATTTCCACTGGCGTACATGGCTTCGTCAAATAGTCATCTGCCCCTAGTTCCATACCATGGCGCAGACTAGATCTCTCAGCTTTGGCGGTTAGGAAAATGAAGGGAATTGTCGCTGTCACAGGGTCGTGACGCAGTGCTGCTAGGACGTCGTAACCGTCTAGCTCTGGCATCATCACGTCGCAAATGATTAAATCGGGGGCAATTGCTTTTGCCAGTTGCAGGCCTAATAGGCCGTTTTCTGCACCCGTAGCATCGAAATCCTCGGCCTCCAGCAGGTCTAAAATGTTGTCGCGGATTGCTTCTTCGTCTTCTATTACTAAAATCTTTCTCATGGGTTTTCAGTAACTGGTCAAGAGGTAGTTGGTGATGCAGGTGGAGTTGGACTATATCTATAGTCTTCCCCTAAATCATTCCCATTTTGCAACGGCAACCCCACAATCAACACCTTGCTCACTACCACTAAACTTTTTACTATGATTTCGCCTCCGTGTAATTACATAAACTTTTTGACGACAGCTAATCATCATCCCTTAGATAATCGGGTTCAGAGATGAGTAGTTTGAGAAAAATTGCATCTCGCAGAAAGTTTGAGTTTTGACTCCGAACCGCAGTCTCGGTCGCCGACTGCCTGTTTTTCTAGTTGGGTCGCGATCGCCTTGAGGATCTCCCTAGTTGTAGATGGCTTAGTCAGATAGTCGTCGGCTGCTTGTTCCATGCTTCGATACAGCTTGCTTTGTTCAGCCTTAGCAGTCAAGAAAATGAAAGGAATCTTCGCCGTCACAGGGTCTTGACGCAATGCCCTCAAAACGCCGTACCCATCAAGTTCGGGCATCTTAATATCGCAAATAATTAAATCAGGTAGCCTGGATTTGGCCAAATATACGCCGACTAAGCCATTTTCTGCACCAATTGCCTCAAACTGCTCGACTTCCAGCAGTTCTAACATATTTTCACGGATTGATTCTTCGTCTTCTATTACTAGAATGCTAGCCATAAGTTTCAAAAATTTTTCAGATTATTAATTTACATTTTGTCCAAATTACCTTACAAAGTCATTTATACTATCTAATGCAACTAATAACTGATTTGCTAACTCTATTAGTTATTAACTAGTATCAACTACTTTGTAAAAGCTACTGTCTAGTCACTTTACAGTAGATGCGATGCCCGCTTTAGTCTGCCACAGAAAGAGCGACTGCGGCTTTGGGGCCAGATAGCGCGGGTGAACAATATATCATTGTGCATATGCTCGGCTTAGGTAAACAGACTTTTCATGACGACAAACTAGAACTATGAACTGTCTTCAGTCTAGATTCTCAAGCTCCAACTATCTAGGTTACCAAAAGTCACCAAGTTAACTATGGCTTCCAATCTGTACGATATTTTAGTCAAATGAGTTTGTATGTAACTTGGATCACTGCTTAGTGAAGCTGTCGCTCACTTAGATAAGTACTTTGATCCCAGATTCTGTAGGTTGGATTGAGGCAGAAAACCCAACATTTGCAGAGATGTGATGGGTAGCGAAAAGTACGCGAATTGATAAACGTGGGCTTTGCCCAAGTCCCGCGCACCTTTTTAGAAGATGTTTTAAAAGTCCTATCCTTTACAGCAAAACGTGAAGGCTCCCCCTACATCCCCGCAGGTCAGCGCGGGGGTTAGGGGAGATCACTGGTGCTGAAAATGACAGATCTCACCTTTTCAAACACCCTCTTAAGAGAACGCTTAAGCTCTATCCATCCTACGGATAATCAGAGCGACCTACTTATTGGTCGGGTGTGAGCGCCAGAGTCAGAGGCAAGGGCGTATATGAAGAATTAAGTCTTCATGACAAAATGCATTCTGCCTATGACAGTCATCCTACCGGATTTGATATGATTCACTTTTTGGTAGTCCAGACAGTCGTAAACATCATCAGTAACCCGCCGATGAAAATGGCGATCGCCAGCCCAGCTGCAACTAAATTCAGCCAATCAGTATTTTCCATTTAATTATTTCGCTCTTCACACTTCACTATACAACTCGGATTGCTGACATCAACAGCAGGGTGCTCGAACCGCTACCGCAATCCCCACACTTTGATGTTGTCACTACTGCTACTGACAAGCGTCTTTCTATCCAAGCTGAAGGTGACATGCTCAACCGGATTTGATGGTGATAGGTGTGGGTATTCCCCTAGTCTCCTAGTCCCCAAATCTATCTCAACCAGTCAATTTTCGTTGGTGATCTAATTGACAAACTACTAGGGCTCAGGATTTTCATCTGCTGAATCCCGATTTGAGAATTTCAGGCTTGCCCAAGTTAGCTGTTTCATAGTTGCGACATCGCCTTGATCAGCAGCAGTTTTTAGGTCGCGCTTGTAGTGGGCGTTTTTGATCGCTTCCTCTGGCGATCGCGAACTAGTTTCAAAACATTTTTCCAATTCTTCATAGAGTCCAGTCCGACGTGCTTTGGTGCGGAACTGACGTTCTGTATCCAGCAGCTTCGACATGAGTTCGAGGTGCATGGAATCGCCGTCGCAGATTTCTTCTAACACATTCCACTCATCGTTGCCAAGCAGACGTTTGCCAGCGCTAGGACGGTCATCTTTAAAAGGTTCGCCAGTCACTTCTTCATAAATACGAGGTAGGCTATCGTCAAACTCGTGTTTTCCTTCTAGCCAGATACGACGAATTTCGCTGAGTTCTTCTTGGGTAATTAGCGTGATGCCGTGCATCTGTTCTGGGCCTGTTTGACGAATTTGTGTTTGAGCGGTGAGAACTCGCCTCAGCCAGTGCTCCCGCCATTTCTTAGTATAGGGGCCAGGAACTGGTTCAACAGAGATTTCGCCATTGACATTGCGTTCAAATAGTTGAACATTGCCCCACATCCGGCGGAAGTCTCTCTTGTCGCGATCATCATCAACATCTAATTCATTGCGGATATCCAGCAGAGGTTGCATCCATTCTTTTTCTTCGTCATTTTGAATCATCGCCTCCATCGATTTATCCTTATTAACCAGTGTGCAAACCCAGCATCCAAAGCGAGAATCACCACAGCTAGGGGTAGAGGTATCAATCACGAGGGGGCATTCGTTATCTGCTGTCGCACCCCGATACATGGTAAATAAGTCTTTGTTGCTG
>CAZZWA010000273.1:3957-8140 GCA_964657555.1 uncultured Microcoleus sp. | reverse complement strand
GACTAGTTAGTTTGTAAAGCCAACGACATGATCCATCTACCTTTCGACTATTGTGCTTGGATAGGCTCAGGTTACTACTTCTTACTCCTAATTCTTTGCCTATCAGCAATTTGGTATTACTGCTATGGGGTTTATGCAGCAATTCAGTTCTTTTCAAAGCAGATGAAGTTCGATCCCGACTTTCATCCACCTGTAACTATCTTAAAGCCAATTTGCGGTCTTGATATTGATGCCTACGAAAACTTTGCCTCATTCTGCCAACAAGACTACCCAGATTACCAAATTATCTTTGGTGTGCAAGATGAATGCGACCCTAGCATAGAAGTCGTCAGGAGAATTATCGACGACTTCCCAGAGATTGACATTTGTCTGGTAATCAGCGATCGCCAGATTGGCACGAACCTAAAAGTTAGCAACCTATTAAATGCAGTAACCAAAGCCCAGTATTCGCTCCTGATCCTAGCCGATAGCGATATCCGCGTCAGGACAGATTATTTGAAGCGAGTGATTCAGCCAATGAGCGATCCCAATGTTGGTGTCGTCACCTGTCTGTACCGTTCGCTCACCCAGAGTTGGGTAGGAATTGTGGAAGCAATCGGGATTTCGACTGCTTACCATTCTGGCATTTTAGTGGCCAAGTCCCTGGAAGGAATCAAGTTTGCCCTAGGTTCAACCATTGTAATCCGAAGCACAGCCCTCGAAGCAATCGGCGGATTTATCACAATCGCTGACTATCTTGCAGATGATTTCCAACTGGGCTACCTTTCTAATCAGTTAGGTTATAAGGTTGTGCTTTCCGACTATGTTGTTGAACATGCGATCGCTCCAAAAAGCTTGCTTGATTTAATCCACTGTCAGATCCGTCGGAATTGTTGCACGCGAGTTTCTCGGCCTTGGGGTCATCTATGTCTGATCATTACCTATGGCACTATAACCAGTCTTTTATTCTTGATCGCAACTGGAGGGTCGATATTAGGCTGGACTATTATGGCTATAACCTGGAGTACGAGGTTAATTATGGCATGGGTAGTGGGAGTGATGAACGTTAACGATCTGGCTGCTAGAAAGTTTCTATGGCTGATGCCTTTAAGCGATCTGCTCAGCTTCGCTTTCTGGTGCTACAGCTTTGTCGGTAACACAATTAAGTGGCGTGGTCGAACACTGAAGCTGACACAAGGAGGCAAACTAGAGCTAATCACAAATGATGTCTCAAAAGTCAGGCAATATGCATTCAATCTGGTTCCTCCCTTTCTAAAGGAGGCTAGAGAGACTCTGCCCTAATTTACCAGCATCTTAAGCCCCCCAAGTCTTCTTTCTCAAGGGGGCTAAGAAAATGCATTGTTAGCTTCATGCATTGTAAAGGTAGAGATAGACGCCCAAAAGCTATAGATTCCTTAACCTGTTTAGCTGAATTGTATAAATGAAAAACTGACCGCTTTTCAAAACGATCAGTTTATTGATTCTGATTGGAGATTAGGTAGCCTTAGCGATTGGCGACGCTGAAATGATGCTACAGCGCGAGGCTTCTGGCTAGGTTAGCTAAACCGCAGCCACCACCTCAGCTACAGGGTTAACTTGGCTGAGCATACTTTGTAACGCCTCCCCCTCAACTACTTCTGTCTCTAATAGTTTGGTTGAGATCGTTTCCAACAGGTCTCGGTTGTGCTTAAGGATATCTAAAGCCTGTCGATGGGCAGTTTCGACAATTTCCTTAACCTCTTCATCAATCGCTTTAGCTGTCTGTTCGCTAACCAAACGGCGGGGATTGGCACCGTCATTTCCCAAGAACATCGCTTGCTGCCCTTGCTGGTACGCCAAAGGCCCCAACACCTTGCTCATACCATAGGTTGTCACCATCCGTTCTGCAAGGTCGGTTGCTCTTTGGAGGTCGTTGGATGCACCCGTCGTGATGCTGCCAAAAACAATTTCTTCTGCCGATCGCCCACCTAAGAGTGTGGCGATCTGACCTCGGAGTTCCGCCTCATCTAGTAAGAAGCGGTCTTCGGTCGGCAGTTGCAGGGTGTAGCCCAAAGCTGCCATACCACGAGGCACAATGGAAATCTTCTCCACTCGACCACTCGCAGCCGTCACATAGCCGACTAGTGCATGGCCCACCTCGTGGTAAGCGACAATCTTTTTCTCCTTGTCGTTGAGTACGCGGCTTTTCTTCTCCAAACCAGCCACCACTCGCTCGATCGCTTCTGCAAAGTCGGCTTGGGCTACAGCTTCACGCCGATTGCGGGCTGCTAATAGGGCGGCTTCATTAACTAGATTTGCTAAATCCGCACCAGCAAAACCAGGAGTGCGAGTGGCGATCGCCCTTAAGTTTACATCATCAGCCAGTTTGACTTTCTGGGCATGAATCTTGAGAATCTCTTCCCGTCCTGATAAATCGGGACGGTCTACTAACACTTGTCTATCAAAACGTCCGGGACGTAACAGGGCCGGATCTAAGCTTTCAGGACGGTTAGTTGCAGCCAGAACGATAACTGTAGCATTTCCCGCAGCGAAACCATCCATCTCTGTCAACAGTTGGTTGAGGGTTTGTTCTCGCTCATCGTTGCCACCGTAGAAACCACCACTGCTACGAGACTTGCCAATGGCATCCAACTCATCGATAAAAATAATGCAAGGAGCCTGCTTCTTCGCCTGCTCAAACAAGTCGCGCACTCGTGCCGCACCAGTACCTACAAATAATTCCACAAACTCAGAGCCAGAGATGCTGAAAAACGACACCCCCGCTTCCCCTGCCACCGCTTTGGCTAGCAGCGTCTTACCTGTGCCTGGTGGCCCGATCAACAGTACACCCTTGGGAATTCTCGCCCCAATTTGGGTAAAGCGCTCTGGACTTTTGAGAAAATCCACTATTTCAACTAATTCAGTCTTGGCTTCCTCGACTCCCGCAACATCTTTGAAAGTGGTTTTGGCTGATTCACCTTCTACATAAACCTTAGCCTTGCTTTTGGTAATTGAGAGAGCACCTTGCGGGCCACCAAAGCCACCGCGCCCGATGAAAAACTGATAGATGGCAACAAATATCAGTGGGGGTATAACCCAGCCTAGGAGACTGCTGAACCAGCCATTCTTCGGTGGTGGGGTAGCTGCGAATTCAACCCCTTTTTGCTCTAAGAGTTTGGGCAAATCTAAATCAAAAATCGGTGTAGTAGCTAGTATTTGACCAAATTTACCGTTCTCTTCTTTCAGCTGGTAGCGGATTTGGTTTTGACCAACAGAGACACGGGCAACTTCCTGTTCTTCCACTTGGTGGATGAACAAGCTGTAAGGCACTTGAGGAATAGTGGGGCCAAACAATCCAGGTAGAAACAGGTTTGCTAGCACGAACAAACCTAACAGCGACAGTAAGACGGTGCTAATTAAGCGAAAGCGAGGGGGGCGGGGCTGGTCTTTAATCGGCATAGGTGTCAGTAATTCTTGAAGCTAAAGCAATTTAGACTTTGCGCGTACAGAGATTAACATTTTTCACAAGGATTGTTCATTGTCCATAGGGGAAGAGTATGAATGAACTATGAACAACTCTGGCTAAAAATGTAAGTTTGTGACTGAGCGCAGTACAGGTCGTCCTGATGTTTCAGTATTTGTCAGTCAGCGACTTTAATCAAGCTGCAACTATAAGGTAAAAAATTATACCGTTGCTAACCAATCAAATACTTGATTTAGTTGTGACAAAGTCAATAGTCCATACTGCCAAAGAATCATAGGCAATAGATCTGGGTCTTGTTCACCTTGTCTTTGGGCAAGCGCAATCCAAGCTTCCGGAATCGCCAACTCTTCCTGCAAAAAGCTAATCAACCGAGTTACTCTAGTGGATTTCATATACAAATTTTGTTAACTAGAAGCTAATGTAACAAAAATTGTAAATTTTTGCAACACGCTCTCAGAATCATTTAGTCGTTGGTATTGTCAGGCTGTAGGTCTCCAACACGAGCCTAGAGTCTCCATAACACGCAGTTGGGCTGACTGATAAGCATTCACTATCCACCTGAGCAGCTAATGTTTTTCACAAATTTGACAAGTTTCTTTACAAAACTTAAGTTGATTTGTTACATTTATTTACATAAGGCCACTAAACAACATCCAAGGAAATTTCCATGAGCGCACGCAGCTATGTCGTTGAAGAACAAGGAAGACTGAACAACTACGCCATTGAGCCAAAGATGTATGT
>CAZZWA010000273.1:0-3857 GCA_964657555.1 uncultured Microcoleus sp. | reverse complement strand
TCGTTGAAGAACAAGGAAGACTGAACAACTACGCCATTGAGCCAAAGATGTATGTGGATGAGGAGTCTAGAGTTGGCTTTACTGAGTATGCAGAAAAGCTCAACGGTCGCTTAGCCATGATTGGCTTTGTCTGTGTGATAGTTTTGGAAGTCTTGACCGGACATGGTGTAATAGGAGCGCTAGCTGGCTTGTCGCAGTGACAATCTGACCTTCGCCGCCTTTAAATCAGTAAAGCTTTGAACATCAACCATTTCATCTTTGGCATTAATTACTTTCTCATTCAAGAAACTTTGGAGATCTGTGATGAAAACTGATTTTGACTTTGCTCGTAGCTATGTTGCCGCACCCACCGTCTTCAATGCCGATTTCAATAACTTTTCACCCATCACTGCCAATCAAGCTTGGTCGTTATTTTTTACCGTTGGTCGGGATGATGCAGCGCTAGGATCTAATCCTGAGTTGGGAGGATTCTTTAACAACATCTTGAAAGCTATTGCCTTAACAGTTGTTATCGGAAGCTGTTTTTTCCGCTTTGTCTAAGGCCACAAAAGCATGCCTGTTTATACAGTCTAATACGTGGCAATACATTGATAGAGCATGCCACTTTGCGGTGGTAACACTTATGGCAGTTATCACTGTCCTTGTCTTTCCAGGAATCGGCTCAGCTGCGAGATGGTTCCTGCTTGTATCCTAGCAGCTTTAGCCCATAGACCTTACCTATACACCTTCCTAACGATCTTTTGTCAACTACATACTGCTAGGAATTCGTGCCAAGATACCCTGCTTCAAAAGTTCAGGGCGCTCAGACCAAGGCATTAGTCCATCTGGCTTGGTAAGATACAAACTTGCACACTCCAATACAGCAGCAGATATAGCAGGCAATGTCTCTACATTGGAACTTAAATCGCCGAACAGATAGGTGAGCTTACCAGGCGCAGTAAATGCAATAACACAAGAGCGATCGCAAGCGCTCATGCATTCGATTGACTTAATGGTAAACTCAGGTGCAAGTGACCAATTTTGGTATAGTTCTATAAGTTGGTCTAGAAGATGTTGACCACCGCTTGTGCCTACTCGCTTTCCGTTCTGCCAAATACTAGCGCAGGTTTGACAAACTAAGATTGTGTGTTTGGTTTCCATAGTTGCAATTTTCCCCAAAGTTTCCGCCCGAAGTTTATCGGTTGGTAATTCCCCAATTGTTGGTAAAGTATAAGTTGCTAGATAGAACCTCTATTCGTCAAATACCAAGCATGTTAACCTTTGCAAAAAAGGTCGGCTTTTACCAGCTACACAAGTTTTTGGCGATGCTCTAATTCTTGGCTTGATACTACCAGCTTGGATATTTGCTATAGCATGCTTGCAAACACAGCTTAGTGAGTTGCTAGCAATACCCAATACGCATCAGACTTTTGTATCGTTGGCCTAGGAACCGAAGCAAAACAGTGCCATAAATTAGGCAGTAAAAAATCTATGAGCATCTGTACCTCGCAGATTAGCTTTTCAGTTGATGTTCACATCGGCGGGCATCCTGACTTAGAGATGAGTGTCTCTTTCACAGTTGCGGGACAGTGACGGATTTACACCGAACTTTCCCCGTTTCCTCTAGTGGCTGGCCCCCACTAGAACCGACTAAGCTTTAGTACATTAACACACTATCGACTTCTTAGTAAACGGCTGCCAGAATAATGTTTGCTCGCGCCTGAGCCAATCGACCCAAGCGCAGACTGAATTTAGACTGCGAGCACCCAAGCCTTACGGGTATCCGCACTAATGAAAGATGACGAAACGGTTTCAATATCTACACCCAAAGCCCATTAAAAGCTAGTAGCCGATTAAACTTAACTTTGACGCAACGTCCAAGCCAAGAAGCGTTCAGTGTAATAGAGCGCTAGTTGGTTACTCAAACCATTGAACAATGTATCAAAGGCATGCTCTGCCCAAGGGATTTCCAACAAAACCGCAGTGCTGCCATTTGTCCGCAGGCGTTCGTACAGGCTTTGCCCAAATCGTACCTGCACGATATGGTCGCGGCTCCCGTAGACTAACAGAGTCGGCGGCAGTGGATGCGTTACGTAGCTGATGGGGGAAGCAACCCGATACTGTTCTGGAAGTTCTGTGGGCGAACCTCCCAGAAATGCTTCCAGAACAGCACGAATGTTAAGCGGGTCAGGGTGTGGCGGATTGGCATATCCTGCGGTCAGGTCAACAGGACCGTAGTAACTCACCACTGCCTGGATAGGTAAAAATTCAGATTGGTAAGCAGCCAGCATTGCCAGATGTGCACCCGATGAACGTCCAAGCAACGCTATGCGATCGCCATCAGCTTCATACTCGGCAGCATGCTGGTGGATAAAAGTGAGAGCAGCGCGCACATCATCCAACTGGTTGGGAAAGCGATAGCGTGGTGCATGGCGATAATCAATGGCGAAGACCGTATAGCCACGCGCTGCCATATAGCGATTGAAATCAGTGTTTTGCGCTGGACTACCGCTTTGCCAAGCTCCACCGTAGAGCGTCACAATTGCTGGGTATTCTCCCACCTGCGGTGGTCGATAGATATCCATGCTTAAGAGCAGGCCATCGAAAGTAGCAAAATGAATGCCAGATGTGTAACGGATCTGAGTGAGATGAATACCTCTAATAGCATCAGTCAGCCTAAAAGGTTGTGGACGCATATCAGCCTTCACATCCGCAGAAATATGCGCCATGTAGTCTGCACCCAAGGCATCGGACATGGCGATCGCACTCATCTGCTCAGTTGCTCTCAGTTGCATCAGTGGCCATGCACTCAGCAGAATTCCTACCAAACTACAACCCAATGCCAAGCTTTGCCAACGACGGCAACGGATGTCTATGAGTGCCAGCAGACTAGCACTGGCATTCAACCCTAGTAACCAAGGGCTGATCTCAGGCGCACCAACTCCTAGTGGTAGCAGCAGCCAGACTGGGACTGGGAGAATGATCCAAGCACTGAGAAACAATCCGGTACTGCTTAGAAATAAAGTTAGTGATTTATGCGCTACCCGAAGTATATAAAACATCGTGACTAGCCCTGTAGGCGCAGTTAGGGGAACTTTCAGCAATAGCGGGGCTCTTAGTTGCGTTGAGGTTTACTTTAACTGCTACGCGGAGTTATAAATTTTGAACCATAGATCTCACTCAAGCATAATTCTGTTATATTAGTTTACATAGCTTAAATATTTGTAACAAAGTTACAAAAACCTGGAGTTGAAACCATGCAAACACAAAAAGTTACCCCCCCTGTTCTGGAAGATCGTAATGCTTGGCGGTATGGCTTCACCCCTCAAGCCGAGATTTGGAATGGCCGTCTGGCTATGATTGGCTTTTTATCTGCTGCTCTGATTGAGCTATTTTCAGGCCAAGGCTTTCTTCACTTCTGGGGTTTGATCTAAATCTCTCCAGCTAAAGCGCAGATCTCAACTTGCCTCAATGCTTCTTGGTTAAGATCAGAACGGCTAAAAGGACAATTGAAGCGAGAAGTACAGCTCAAAGAATCCTCCTTAATCTGCCTGGTGATTGAATCAGCAAAGGTATTCAAAGCCATAGAAATGGCTACTCTAGCTGATGTCATGAATCTGTAAGATTTTGCTTTTTTAATTGAGGCTTCTGGTTCTCTCTTACCTTTGGCAGAACACCCGTGATCACTCAATAGCTTGCTCGAAAATCTCTTTCTAGAATCCTAGCTCTGCCAGGATTCTAGAAATGAGCAGCTCAACTTATACCCATAAGTACGGGGGAGTCTCGTTGGCGAACACTCCCTCATTTCAATTCCCATCGGTCGCCCATCAGCAAAGTCTCGTTGTAGTACTAGTAGTCCGCCAAGGCAACTTTGAGGA
>CAZZWA010000272.1:0-8201 GCA_964657555.1 uncultured Microcoleus sp. | reverse complement strand
TAAACCGTGCGATCGCCAGGAGGACGACCGCCGGGACGCACTTCTACCCGTAATACTCTGGCCTCTGGTTTAAGAACTTTCACCCGCAACGACAGACCTTGCACGTCCCACAACACTAAAGAGAAATTCGGTTTCTCTGTAGTGCCTCCTCTGATCAAAGACAGTACCTGTCCGGGACTGATAGCAACTCGGTTCGTACCCTCAACCTGCTGTAGCTCAAGAATGCTGTCAGTTAGGTTAGCCACTTCTACAGTAATGCGCTGCCCTGGAACGAACTGCACTGGCTGTGGGCCACAGTTTGCGCCTGCACAGGTTCTAGCTTGTGCGAGTTGGGTGCTTGCGGTTTGATTCAACAGCAGGGCAGATGCTAATAAGGCTGCTGGTAGAAGTTTAGACATATATGATGTCGCCTTAGTAAGTGGGCGGAGTGTCCGAGGCTCGTTCGCAATATCACAAATAATACCTAACTGTAGTCACAACTCGACTCTTTTGTTCACGCAAAGCAGCTTTCAAGAAAAAGGCTGTTTGATTGTGCAAAATACTCTCCCACCAGTTACGCGGCACAACAGCTCCCACAATCACTGTGGAAAAAACACTGGGATGACGCTCCTCAAACTCATCGATAAAGTCGATCAGCGGAGTCACTACTGAGCGGTAGGGGGAGTCTACAATCTCTAAGGGAATATCTGACTCTAGCTCTTGCCACTGTTGTCGCATTTTTTCCTGGTTTGTGAAACCAGTATTGCTATCGATATGGACTGCCACAATCTCATCAGCAATAGTGCGAGCATAATCAAGAGCCTCTACAGTCACTAAGTTCAAACTTCCAACCACAACTACTGCTGGATGAGTAGCAACTTCTGGTTTAGGTCGGGGAGCATAATTCCGAGGCTTAATTCCTTCAATACTAAGTCGCTCTGCCATCTGCTGATAGTGACGATGAATGGATAAGAAGAGGCTCACCAGCAGAGGAGTAGCGATTACGACTATCCAAGCTCCCGCTAGGAACTTTGTCTGTAAGAGCACGAGCAAAACGACTGCCGTGGTAATCGCTCCCAAGCCATTCATCAAGGCGCTGCCTTGCCAACCCGGCGATCGCTCCTTGAACCAGTGGCGTACCATTCCTGCTTGAGAAAGGGTAAACGAAGTAAACACTCCTACAGCATAGAGGGAAATCAGCGCATCAACACTGCCTTTGGTAGCAACTATCAAGACAGCAGCAAAGATGCTAAGCAAAATAATGCCATTGGAGAATACCAAGCGCTCACCCAACATCGCTAATTGCCGAGGTGCATACCCATCGCGAGCCAAGAGGGATGAAAGTCTGGGAAAATCTGCATAGCTCGTATTAGCTGCTAATAGCAAAACTAACAGTGTGGCAATTTGAACGCAGTTATACAGCAGCCCATTTCCTAAAATCTGGTGAGCCAGTAGAGAAATGACTGTTTCTCCTTGTTTGGGAACAATATGATAGAGGTTTGCTAGATGAGTAATCCCTAAAAACATTAAACCGAGAACTAAACCCATGTATAGCATTGTGGTGCGAGCATTTTTCCACTCTGGGGGTTTAAAGACTGGGACACCATTTGAGATTGCTTCTACTCCCGTCAGGGCCGTGCAACCTTGAGCAAAAGCTCTCAAAACTAAAAATAGACCAAATGTCGCTTCTGGCTTAGATGGTTCTAGAGGAATTGGATGAATTTGTCCAGTAGCCTGGTTATAAACCCCTACGGCAATCATCATAAAAATACTGAAAATAAAGGCATAAGTTGGAATCATAAATATTCTGCCCGATTCCCTGATGCCCCTTAGATTTGCCAGCATTATTAAGAAGATAAATAGCAAGCCGATTTCTACTGTGTATGGCTGTAGCCAATGCAATATCGGAATGGATAGAAAGTTAGCTACCCCAGAAGCAATACTCACTGTCACCGTTAAAATATAGTCGATTAACAGTGCGGCTGCGGCAACTAAACCTAGACGTACACCCAAATTATCGTGGGCAACAATGTAGGCACCACCACCATTGGGATAGGCACGGATAGTTTGTCGATAGGAAAGGGTAATGATTGCTAAGAGCAGGGTAATGGCACAAGCAATCCATATAGAGTTATTGAGGGCAGCAGCGCTTCCTGCCAGCACCAGCACTTTGAGAATTTCCTCGGTTGCGTAGGCAACGGATGAGAGGGCATCAGAGGAAAGAACCGCCAAGGCAGCGAAGTTATTTAATCTTTCTTCAGAATTAGCGCTTGTCGGTAAAGATTTACCGATCAATAGCCGCTTGATACCAGTAAATGGCATAAAAAGTTTGCCTGTGCTTTTTTTATAAGATGCTGCCAACAAGGCATATGTTTGAGAGCACCCTAGTGTAAAACTTTGAATTTATAAAGTAACTTAACTGACTATATATAGTCAGTATATCCCCCTCAAGATAGAAGTTATAAGTAATACCTAACAGTAGTAACGACTCGACTTTTCTTAGCTCGCAAGGCTGCTTTTAAGAAAAAAGCTGTTTGGTTGTGCAAAATACTCTCCCACCAATTGCGCGGTACAAAAGCTGGAATGATGACGGTAGACAAAACCCCAGGATGCTGCTCTTCAAATTCATGGACAAAGTCTGCAATTGGAGACACAACTGAGCGATAGGGCGAGTCTAAAACCACCAAAGGAATATCTGACTCTAGATCTTCCCATTGTTGTTGCAGTTTTTCTCGGTCTGTAGAACCAATATCAACATGAACTGCCACAATTTCATCGGCAATGCTGCGTGCATAATCTAAAGACTCTAATGTGCCCCGATTCAGTTGACCTACCACAACCACTGCTGGGTGAGTAATGGCTTCCGTTTTTGGTCTGGGAATATAAGCTCTCGGTGCTACATCCTGAATACTGACACATTCTGCTACCCATTGATAGTGACGATGAATAGCTAGAAAGAAGCTTACTACTAAAGGAATTGCCACCACTACTGCCCAAGCTCCTAACAAGAACTTGGTATACACAATTACGCCCAGAACAATTAGCGTAGCAACAGCTCCTAAAGCATTCATCATCGCACTGGGTTGCCAACCAGGTGCTCGTTCTTGAAACCAGTGGCGCACCATCCCTGCTTGAGACAGGGTAAATGAGGTAAAAACGCCCACGGCATACAGGGGAATAATCGAGGTAACGTCCCCTTTGAAAATCACGATTAAAATAGCAGCACAAGCACTCAGTAGAATAATGCCGTTGGAGTAGACTAAGCGATCGCCTAACAGTGCTAATTGCCGGGGCAGAAATCCATCGCTAGCCAAAAAGTAGCAAAGTCTGGGGAAGTCTGCAAAGCTGGTATTTGCTGCTAATAATAATATTAGTAGCGTGGCAATTTGGACAAAATAGTAGAATATTCCATCCCCTAAAATCTTGTGACTTAACTTAGAAACTACTGTTTCTCGATTTGGTAGGTCTGACAGGTCTGGAGCAATATGATAAATGTGAGTTAGGTAAGTAATGCCCAGAAACATTAGTCCCAGGATTACACCCAAAAATAGCAATGTCAGGCGTGCATTTTTCCACTCTGGTGGTTTAAAAGCGAGTACCCCATCCGATATAGCTTCCACACCTGTAAGTGCTGTACAGCCAGCCGCAAAGGCTCTTAAAATCAAAAATGCACTGAGCGGTTCTGCTTCTGGAAGCTTTTTAGGGACAGCAGCAATATCAGGAATTTGTCCCATGATTTGGTGATATAAACCCAGAGCAATCATGAGCAAAATGCTGACAACAAACGCATAAGTTGGAATCATAAATAGCCTACCTGATTCCCTTACACCCCTCAGATTTGCCAACATCAATAAGAAGATAAACACCAAGCAAAGTAATACAGTGTGATTTCGGAGTTGTGGAACCGCTGAGGTGAGGTTATCTACTCCAGAAGCAATACTCACAGTCACAGTGAGAACGTAGTCGATCATCAGCGAAGCACCTGCAATTAGACCGGGTACGAGACCCAGGTTCTGGCGGGCTACGATATAAGAACCACCACCTTTGGGATAAGCGCGGATAGTTTGACGATAGGAAAGTATGACTACTACCAGCAGCAGCACAATCGCGATCGCAATGGGGAGAGAGTAACCAAAGACTCCACTCCCTGCTGTAGAGAATGCTGCTATTAAAATTAGCAACGTCTCCTCAGTCGCGTAAGCAACAGATGAGAGCGCATCAGAAGCAAGAACTGCCAAAGCTACAGCGTTATTCAATCGCTCTTCAGCATGAGCGCTTGTTGGTAACGATTCACCGATTAAAACTCGCTTGAGTCCAGACAATGACATGAAAGTTGCACCTCCGCTTTTTTACTAAGATATTATCTTTCCTTTTCCAGCCAACCCTTCTCATGGTTTTTTTTGCAATGTAGCCTCATTCACATCAGGATATTTCCCAGGATCACAAATAATATCTAACCGTAGTAACAACTCGACTTTTCTTAGCTCGCAAGGCTGCTTTTAAGAAAAAAGCTGTTTGGTTGTGCAAAATACTCTCCCACCAATTGCGCGGTACAAAAGCTGGAATGATGACGGTAGACAAAACCCCAGGATGCTGCTCTTCAAATTCATGGACAAAGTCTGCAATTGGAGACACAACTGAGCGATAGGGCGAGTCTAAAACCACCAAAGGAATATCTGACTCTAGATCTTCCCATTGTTGTTGCAGTTTTTCTCGGTCTGTAGAACCAATATCAACATGAACTGCCACAATTTCATCGGCAATGCTGCGTGCATAATCTAAAGACTCTAATGTGCCCCGATTCAGTTGACCTACCACAACCACTGCTGGGTGAGTAATGGCTTCCGTTTTTGGTCTGGGAATGTAACCTCTAGGTGCTACATCCTGAATACTGAAGCACTCTGCTACCCAGCGATAGTGACGACGAATGGCTAAAAATAGGCTCACCAGTAAAGGAATTGCTACTACGACTAACCAAGCTCCTGCCAAAAACTTTGTCCGCAAGATCACAAGCAAAACAATTGCTGTAGCCACGGCTCCCAAACTGTTCATCAAAGCGCTGCCTTGCCAACCTGATGTCCGCTCTTTGAGCCAGTGGCGCACCATTCCTGCTTGGGACAGGGTAAAGGAAGTGAACACGCCTAGGGCGTAAAGGGAAATAATTGCGTCTAGACTGCCTCTGACGACAATGAGCAGGACAAAGGCAATGATGCTGAGCAGAATAATACCATTGGAGAAGACTAAGCGATCGCCTACTATTGCTAATTGCCGGGGTAAAAACCCATCGCGAGCTAAGAGGGAAGAAAGCCTGGGAAAATCTGCGTAACTGGTATTAGCTGCTAAAAGTAAGACTAACAGCGTGGCAATAGGAAGGAAGTAGTAGAGCGGATTATTGTTCCCTAAAATCTCGCGACCCAACTTAAAAATCAGCGTTTCCGGTTGTGCAGTTTCTGGTATTGTGATACCTGGTAAATCTGGAATAATTTGATAAACATTCGCTAAGTATGTGATCCCAAGAAACATCAATCCTAGAGTTAGACCCATGTATAGCATGGTTATACGGGCGTTTTTCCACTCTGGTGGTTTAAATGCCGGGACGCCATTTGATATTGCTTCTACTCCAGTGAGGGCTGTACACCCCTGAGCAAAGGCTCTCAAAATCAAAAATAGACCAAGTTGTTCTGTTGATTCTGTTGCTACGTGGATGACAGAATGATTGACAGTAATGTTTCCAGTAGCCTGATTATAAAAACCAACCGCAATCATGATCAAGATACTGACAATAAAGGCATAAGTCGGAATCATAAATATCCTGCCTGATTCTCTTACACCCCTCAGATTTGCCAGCATGATTAAGAAGATAAACAATAAGCAAAGCCCTATTTTTATCCCGGCTAGATGTGGAACCAATGAAATGAGGTTATCGACTCCGGAAGCAATACTCACGCTCACTGTCAGCACGTAGTCAATCATCAGTGCAGCGGCAGCTATTAAACCAGCATAGACACCTAAGTTATCGTAGGCTACAATGTATGCCCCTCCACCACTGGGATAGGCGCGGATGGTTTGTTGGTAAGAAAGGGTAATTATCACTAAAAGCAGCGCGATCGCCAAAGCAATCCATATAGAAAAACCCAGAGCAGTAGCGCTCCCGGTCAGCACCAAAACCTTCAATATCTCTTCTGTCGCGTAGGCAACCGATGATAGGGCATCGGATGAAAGAACTGCTAAGGCAGCAGAGTTGTTCAATCTTTCTTCAAGATGAGCACTCGTCGGCAACGATTTACCAATCAACAGTCGCTTAAGCCCAGAAAATAACATGGAAGATACACCTGTGTTTTTGACTTACACTCATTTGGTTAATAAAACTAGCCGTAGAGCATTTGATACGGAAATGTTGCTTGTCAGGTAATAAATGATACAATGACTCTATAGTCAAAACGAACTAAAAAGCAATTGATACTGAAATTTTGCCAGATTCGGTAACAATTGGTTCAAACTTCTCAAGTAACCTTGGCTGCTCACTTAATACTCCCTAGAGATGACTGATTGACAAATTGAGAGAACTTACTTACAAGATTCCCAAAGAGCTTGACAAAATAGCCGTTTTGACTAAAATAAGCAAAACTTATCTGAAAGGCTGACTTGATAGGAGTTTGAGGCGGTTTGTCAGTTAATCAATTTCTCACAGACATAACGATGCTGCCAATTAGGTACAGTATCTCATCTATTCTCATAAGTAGGTCAATACAACAAAGCTAAACGATTGAGATTATGCAAGCAGAATACGCAGCGCGTCGCGAACAATTTATGGCTAAGATTGGTACGGGCACCGCCATATTTCGCAGTGCGCCAAAAGCAGTTATGCACAACGATGTCGAGTACGCCTTCCGCCAGGATAGCGATTTTTTCTACTTGACGGGGTTTAATGAAGTAAATGCTGTGGCGGTTTTGGCTCCCCATCATCAAGAACATCGGTTTATCTTGTTTGTTCAGCCAAAAGACTGGGAGAAAGAAGTGTGGAGTGGCTACCGAGTCGGGGTGGAAGGGGCAAAGGAAAAGTTTGGAGCAGATGAAGCTTACCCCATGGCCGAACTAGATGAGAAGCTACCTCAGTATTTGGAAAAAGCCGACAGGATTTATTACCATTTAGGACGAGATCGCGCTTTCAATGAAACGATCCTCAAACACTGGCAACGGTTGATAGCTACCTATCCCAAACGCGGTACAGGGCCAATTGCGATTGAAGACACAAATCTCATACTTCATGCCATGCGGCTGGTGAAAAGTCCGGCTGAGTTGGAGTTGATGCGTCAAGCTGCTGCCATCTCAGTGGATGCCCACAATCATGCACGGCAAATCACACATCCAGGACGTTACGAGTATGAGATTCAGGCCGAGTTGGAGCAGATCTTTCGTCTGCGGGGTGGGATGGGGCCAGCATATCCCTCCATTGTGGCGTCTGGCTCTAATGCCTGCGTGCTGCACTACATCGAGAATAATCGGCAGATGCAGGATAACGAGCTATTGTTAATTGATGCCGGGTGTGCATACGGTTACTACAACGCCGACATCACCCGCACCTTCCCAGTCGGTAGCAAGTTTACCCCAGAGCAAAAAACGCTTTATGAGCTGGTTTTGGAAGCACAGCAGCAAGCGATCGCCCAAGTTCAGCCTGGTCATCCATATAACTTAATTCACGATACAGCCGTACGCGTGCTGGTAGAAGGTCTGATGGATTTAGGACTCCTCGCTGGTGACATAGACGAAATTATTAAAGAGGAAAAGTATAAGCCATTCTACATGCACCGCACGGGGCACTGGTTAGGATTGGATGTTCATGATGCGGGCGTTTACAAGCACGGGGAAGAAGTTTGGCAGACTTTGCAACCTGGTCAGGTGCTGACTGTAGAACCAGGAATTTATATTGCTGCTGATACGAAGCCAGTTGAGGGGCAACCTGAGATTGATCGCTGTTGGCGAGGCATTGGTATTCGGATTGAGGATGACGTCTTAGTAACTAAGTCGGGACATGAGGTGTTAACTGCTGCTGTTCCCAAAGCAGTAGCAGCAGTGGAACGCTAGTGAGCAAGCTGTTATTTATTCCATAGGCAGCAGGCTACTCGCGCTTCGGCTTTGGTAGACCATGAAAGCACTGCCTGCTGGTGATGCCCATGCCATACGACAATTTGTGCAAAATGCTGTCGGAAAAGTACCCCGAC